>VBKL01000087.1:0-39186 GCA_005879805.1 Deltaproteobacteria bacterium
CGCATGATGGGCAGCTACGAGACGGGCGGGCATTGCGCTGGGCCCATCTGGCTCTCCTGGATGCGGGCAGCGACGGCGGGAACCGATCTCGAGCCCTGGCCGCAGCCGCCGCCCGGCGTCACTTGCGAACGCGTCAATCGCAATACCGGCGCGCTCGCGAACGACAACGATCCGTTCGCGGTGCGCGAATGCTTCCTCTCCGGCACCGAGCCGACGCCGGCGCAGACCGCGGATCTGCCGGGCAGCCCCGACGACTTCTATCAGGCGCCGCGGTAGGGGCCCCTAGCGGAGTGCGCTCGCCTTGATCGCGGCGCGGCCGTCCTTGAGGTAGACGCTGAAGCGGACCCCGCGAGCGTTGTGCCGCGCCATCAGCTCCTCGCGGTTGCGGCGCAGCTTGGTGACGAACTTGTCGTAGCTGACGTTGCCGGGCTCGCCGGTCTGTTGCCGGAGCTCGAGGAACCGCTCGAAGGTCTCCTGGAAGTGGGCCTCGTCCGCGTCGCCTTCCTCCGCCGCGGCGACGCCTTCCGTTCCAGCCTCGGCGGGCGCTTCCGCACCCGCCTCGCCCATCGGCTCCTCCTGCTGTGGAGGCTCCTCTGCCATTTCCGCGGGCGGGACCGGCTCGCCCTCGAGGGGCGTCTCGACGCCGGTGACCTCGGTGAGAGGCGGTTGATCGGCAAACTCGTCCACCGGCTGCGCCGCGTCCGATTCGGGAGGATTCGCGGCGGCCTCCGCAGCCTCCGTACCGGGAGCAGGGAGCGGCACCGGCTCGTTCCAGGGAGGAGTGGGCGCGCCCTCCGGCAGCGTGGAAACGGATTCGTTCCATGGCGCGGGCGCAGGCTCCTGCGTGCCCGCCTCGGCGGCTCCGCCCCAGACAGGCTCGGGGGTCGCTGGTGCGACCGATGGGTTTCCCCATCCGGTGCCGAGGCCAGCAGGACGATCGGGCGCCTTCTGCGCCAGTGGGGCTTCGCCCTCGTCACGCTCGCGCATCCGGTCGATGAGCATGGCGCTCAACGGCTCGACGCGCGTCGGCTCGTCGCCCGGGAACGGCGTCGCATGGGGCGGATGGAGCACGTGATCGGCCTCGGGCGGCGACCGCGCCCCCGGAAGAGGTACGGCGGGCTCCGTCTCCGGGGACTGCGCGGCGGCCATCTGTTGCTCGCGCTGCTCTTCGTCGAGCGCGGCGATGGGCTCGCCTGCCATCGGCTCCGGCCCGAGCGAGGCGGGCCCGGGCTCGACTCCCACGTCGCTCGGCTCGCCGACGGACCAGCCTCCCTCGGAAGCGGCCGGCAAGGGACCCACGCCCAGCTCGACGGCGGCCGTCTGCCCATCGGTCTCGGCGGCCGCTCCGCTGGGCGCGGGGAAGGGATCGAACAACGGCGTGTCGAGCTTCCGCACCGTCGGTCCGCTCACGACGCCGTCGTCCTCGCCGCCTGCGCTCCAGGGCACCTCGGTGGGAGGTGGAGCGGGCTTCACGGTCTCGCTCGGCGCCGAGACGTCCGCCCCGAGCAATGCTCGCGACCGGGCCGACGCATCGGAACGCGAACCGGCGGCCACCGGCGGCGACGGATGCAGCCGGGGGGCGGGCGCCGGACGGGTCACGGCTACCTTTGGCGCGAGGAGCAAGCCCCAGACGATGGCGGCGATGAGGAAGAGCGCGAGAGCGAAGAGATAGAAGGCCTGGTAACGGCCGAGCCACGACAGGTACGGCGCCGCGGAGACGCTCGCCACCGCCTGCGCGGTGGTATCGGGGAAATTGACCAGCGCCGCCCGCGCCCCGAGGTGCGACGTCCAGAGCGGGAGCTTTCCCGAAAGGCTGGTGCCGACGGCGGGCAGGCGAACGGTCAGCGTTCCGTAGCCGGGAGACGGCGACCGGACCCAGCGCGCCACCGCGGCCCTGCCCTCTGGCGGGAGCGAGCTTGCCACCACCTTGCCGTCGGCGAGGACGGTGACGTCGGCGTCGACCTGGTTGCGAAGCTGGGTGGCGAGGCGATCGTCGATGGCCTGACCGACCACGACGGCGCTATCCGCGCCGGGAACACGCGCGGAGGCGATCCGGTAGAGCTTGCCGTCGTAGGTTGCGAAGCGCGCCGCCGAGGGACCCTCGACGGCCCCTTTGATGAGGTCTTGAGCGGCCGGGTCGTCGCCGAGGCTGGCCCCTTTCCCGCGGCGCGAGACGGCGGTGGCGATCGGGCCGCCCACGATGATGAGATCGGGCTCGGGCTCCAGGGCGGAGGCGACGGCGCGGAGCGCACGCTCGTCGGGCTTCACCGGCTTTCCGTCCGGCCCGGGCCGGGTAGCGTCGGCGAGGGAAGGGCTTTGCGCCGCGCCGCGGGCGGACAGGGTGGCATCGATCAGCGCGATCTGCATGCTCACCGCGGCCGAAGCCGTGGCAAGGCGCGATCGCATCGCGTCCTCGGAACCTTGCGATACGCGGCCGGTGAGAAGCAGAAGGTGCGCCGCGAGCGCGATCAACACGATCGCCGCGAACAGATAGAAGCGCACCCGCATAGGGGGTTGTGCTACCGCGCCTCCCAGGCGGGGTCAAACTTCGGGCGTGAATGGTATCCGTATGTAAAATTTGCGAGCGCTTGCTATTCGCCGCCAGGCTCGTCCACCTCTGCCTTGACGATTTCGCGCACGATCGACGCGGCATAGCTGCCCGGAGGAAGGCTGAAGGCGAGCACCAGCGAATCTTCACCGCCGGAGCGGATCTCCAGATCGGCGGCGGGAATCCGGTAAGGCCTGCGCGCTCCGGCAAGCTCGCCGCCGCCCACGGCGAAGGTCGCCGGATCGACGCCGGCATCCTCGACGATCGCCGCCTCCCGGGCGAGCGCGTCGCCGCGAGCCGCGAAGAGCGAATGGCCGGGCAGCGGTCCCGCCGGGTCGATCTCCGCCGATTCGACCCGTCGCGAATCCGTCTCCGGGTCGTCGCACACGAAAAGGCCCCCGCTCGCCCGCTTGCGCAGCACGTCTCCGGCAAGGGCCCGCGCGAAAAGGCCCTCCTCGAGGCGCCCGGCGAGGCAGCGATTGAACAATTCCGCTTGCAATGCAGAGAGTGCGAGCTTGCGCAAGAACCGATCGCGAACGTTCGCTTCGCGGCGCAGGATGGCCCCGCCGAGCTCCGCATTGTCGCCGCGCTTGCCGAAGCGCTGCGGGCCGAAGAGGTTCGGCGCGCCGCGCGCCCGAAGCTCCGCGGCGATCCGCTCCGCGCGAGGGAGCGCGCCGGAAACGCATCCCCGCACGGTGATCTGGAATCTGTTCCCGGCCAGGTGCCCGGTCCGGAGCTTGTTCCCGTGGCGCGCGACGGAGAGGACGCGAAAGCCCGGACCCGAGAGCGCACCGGCGCGCGACATCTGCTCCTCGGGCGGAACGCGGGGCGCGAGGGGAACGCTCAGCGTCTGCACGGCGACGGCGCGCAGGTCCTTGAGGCCGGCGACGCCCACGTCCCTCTCGCGGACCGAGAGCAGGCGCGCCACGTCGCGCACCACGTCCTGCGTGTTCCGGCCCACCTTCTCGATGCGCAGGTAGAGATGATCTCCGCTCCCGCTCGCCGGGTAGAGCGGGATCTCCTCCACACGGAAGTCCTCGGGCACCGCGCGGACCATGCCGCCGGTGCCGCGCAGATCGGCGGTGAGGAGCGGTACCGGCCTGGGCGCGAGCCGGCCTTGTGGGGCGCTCAAGGCGGCGAGAGCGAGAGATGGCCGGTGTCGAGGAGCTTGAAGACCGACTTGGTGGTCTCGAACTCCCCGAGCGCGGTCCGGGCGGCGATTTCCCCGAGCGTGCGCATGCCGTCGGAAAGGTCGACGATCTCGCGAGCGCCGAGCACCTCGACACCCTTTTCCAGCGCCTTCCCGGTCCTGCGTGGCCTGGCGTCGGGGCCCGGGATGCGAGCGCGGAACCGCTCCATCTCGTCCATCCTGCGCAGGCCGTCGAGGAGCAGCGCCTCGGTATCGATCCCCGCCGAGACCGGCAGCATCGCGCGATCGAAACCGCCGAAGAGGAGGAACTCTCCCCTGCGGACGACGAGCAGGGCGAGGAAGATCTCGACCACCTGCACCCGCAAGGCGCGCGGCAGGTCTTCGCGGGCAAAGGCGCCGCGCTCGATGAGGACCTCTCCGATGCGGCCGGTGCTGGCCGCTCCCGCCTGCGCTTTGAGCGCGCGCGCCAGCTCCTCCCGGTCGAGCATGCCGTGGCGGGTGAGGATCTCGCCGAAGCGCTCGGCGGGGCTGCTGGAGACTCCCCAGGAGACGTTGCCGTCGTCGAGCACGAGCGCGCGCTCGACGCCTTCGCTTCGAGCGTAGAGCACGCCGCTCTGCCGGCCCTGGTGGAGGAAGTTGAGCAGATCGGTCGGGGGGATGTGTCCGAGGTCTCCGACCAGCACCACCTCGCCGGCCGCCAGGCGCCTCATCTCCGGGACGAGACCGCCTCTCCCCGCCCTCACGGCCCCGAGAAGGTCGTCGAGCCCTGCCACAGGCTTATCTCCGCACGAGCATGGCCGCCGTCAGCCCTTCTTCCCGATCGTATCCCGCCCCTCGTAGACGAAGGCCTTGTTCTGCTGCCATTCGAGCTCGTCCTCGATCGAGCGCTGGAGGAAGAAGGTCTGCACCGGCAAGAGATGCTGCCGTCCGTTGACGAAGATGGTGGGAGTCGCCTGCACGTGCGCCGCCTCACCCTCGCGCTTGTGGGCATTCACCACCGCATCGAACTTGCCCGCGTAGGCCTCTTTCAGCATCTGCGCGCCGTCGAGCCCCATCTGGTGCGCGTAGCGCTTGAGGGAGTCGTCCTCCAGCTCCTCCTGGTGGGCGAAGAGCGCCTCGTGCATCTCCCAGAACTTGCCCTTTTGCTTGGCGTACTCGGCGCAGGCGGCGGCGATGGCCGCGCGGGGATGGCCTGGCAGCGGGAAGTATTTGGGACAGAGCCGCGCCTTGCCCTTCTCGGGTCCAACGACGACGTCGTGGAGCGGCTTGCGAGCCACCGCGCAGTGCGGGCACTGGTAGTCGCTGAACTCGACCAGGGCGACGGGAGCGTTCTTGTCGCCGAGCTGCGGGCAGTCGTCCGAGCGGACCCTCTGCCGTTTCGAGGCGTCGAAGGAGGCGTAGTACTGCTCCACCCACTCGATCACGCGGCCGGATGGAACCCCTTCCAGCAGGAGCGCCCTGACCAGGTCCGCCATGCGCAGTGCGTGCACGTCCTTGACGTCCGCGGCGAGGCATTTCGCGAGCGTATCCTTGCAACCGGCGTAGTCGAAAACGTCGCCCGCGATCTCGAGGAACCGGGCGCGCTGCTCGCCGTTCAAGCCTGACAGATCGGCGCGCGGCAGGATGCGGCGGGCATCCTCCTCGCTCAACTCGCGCGCGGACGGGGTGGCCTGCGCGAGGGCCGCCGGGGCAGCCTGGGCAGTGTTGGGCTGCGGCGCGCTGTCCTTGCACGCCGCCGCGAAAAGGAGGCCCAGCAGCGCGGCGAGCGCCGTTTGTGGCAGCAGGCGCTCGCTTGAACGGAGGTAGTCGGGTTCCATGCGGGCCTTCCGAAAGGCGGTGGAGACTAGCACAGCCTGCCGGCGGGAAACCTTTGCATCACCCGGCCGGCGGGCGGGGCAGGCCGAGGAGCTTGCGCACGTCCTGCCTTCCGCGCAACGAAACGAGATCCTCGTCGTCCCTTCCCAGGACTTGCACCCGGCGCGCGTCTACCTCGGCGGCCCGGCGCAAGAGCGAGACCGCCGCATCGGCGCGGCCTGACACCGCCTCCGCCGCCGCCGCCGCGTAGAGCGCATCGACGAAGCGGGGGTCCGCGGCGATGGCCTGCGCGAGCTCCGCCCGCGCGCTCTCGACGCTCCCCTTGGCACGGTCGGTTCGCGCCCGGGCAAGATGGATCCGGGCCACCCCATGGGCGATCGATCCGCGCTTGAGCGCGAGGGTCCGGCGAAGCGGATCGCCCTTGCCAATCGATCCCGACAACAACCAGGCGACGGAGCCGCGGATCCAGAGACCAGCCTCGAAGGGCTCTCCGGCGACGGGCTGGCGCGCGATCTCGACCCGCTCGGCCCCTGCACCGTCCTCGCCGAGCAGCACGAGGAAGGCGGGAGGGTCGTCGTCGACCAGCGCGGTGCGCAAGACGCCCGCGAAGCCACGGGCGTCGACCCGATGGTCGTGGGTTCCGGCCTGGGCAGCGTCGGGAAGAAGCCGCTCGAAACCCAGCGCGTTCGCCCGCGCGAAGGCCTCCACGAAGGGGCTTTTCGCGGCCTCGTAAAGAAGGGGCTTTGCCTGATGCCCTTGCTCGCGCACGGCGGCGGCCACCTGCGCCGCGACCTCGGCTGGAGCGCTGAGCAAGACCCGCGACGGCCCGCCGTCCCGGTCGAGCCGGAAGAGCGTCAGGGACGGTGGCATCCCTTCCGCCTCGACGAGTTGCAAGGCCGCGGCATTCCCGTCCGCATCGAGGCCCAGGAGCGCTTGCTCCTGGATGAGCGGGGCAGAGGCGGAATAGGGCGCCGTGAGAGACCGCATGCGCCACTCCGAACACCCCGCGGCAAGGAATGCCGCGAGCAGGGCCGTGGCACTGGTCAGGGGCCGCACCGTTCCAGTTCTACCGCTACTTCACTCTGGATGGCGGCCACCCGCACCTCCGTGTTACCCCCGGACAGCGATGCATGGACGCTGGGAAATCGTCGAGGGCCTCCGCGGCCTTCTCGCGGACGAGGAGGGGACCCTCGTTCGCCCCGCTCCCACGCGCATCGCTCTCTGCTATCCGAGCCCTTATCGGGCGGGGATGAGCTCGCTCGGTTTCCAGGCCATCTACCGCGAGATCAACGCCCATCCGGGCTGCGCGGCGGAACGGGCCTTCCTGCCCGACGAGGTCGAGTCGCATCGCGCCGCTCGCGTGCCGGTCCTGACCGTCGAATCACAGCGCCCCATCGGCGAGTTCGGATGCCTCGCGTTCTCGGTCAGCTACGAGCTCGAGCTGCCCGGGCTCTTCGAGGTGCTGGACCTCTCCGGGATCCCGGTGCGTGCCGCGGAACGAGGCGAAAGCGATCCGCTGGTGGTCTGCGGCGGTCCCCTCACCTTTTCCAATCCGGTGCCACTCGCTCCTTTTGCCGATCTGATCGTCCTCGGCGAGGCGGAAGAGTCGATCCACGAACTATGCGAGGCGCTCCGCTCGGGGCTCTCGAAGCACGCCATTCTCGAAACGCTGGGAAAGCGGCCCGGATTGTGGGTGCCCGCGCTGGGTGGAGAGATGCCTGAGGTGGCCCGCGCCTCCGACGATCTGTTACCCGCGCGGTCGCAGATCGTCACGCCCAACACCGAGCTGCGCAGCATGTTCCTCATCGAGCCCGAGCGGGGCTGCTCGCGCGGCTGCACGTACTGCGTCATGCGCCGGACCACCAACGGCGGGATGCGGACGGTGCCGCCCGAGCGCGTGCTCGAGCTCGTCCCCGCCCACGCGCGGCGCGTCGGCCTCGTCGGCGCGGCGGTGACCGATCACCCGCGCATCGTCGATCTCGTCCGCACGCTCGCGGCGTCGGGGCGCGAAGTGTCCATCTCCAGCTTGCGCGCGGATCGCCTCTGCGCGCGGCCGGAGCTGGTCCGCCTCTTGCGCGAAGGAGGCGGCAGGACGTTGACCACCGCCGCCGACGGCGCGAGCGAGCGGCTCCGCAAGGCGCTCGACCGCAAGACCACCGCCGCGCAGCTCGTGCGCACCGCGGAGCTTGCTCGCGAGGCGGGTTTCGCCAAGCTCAAGCTCTATCTGATGGTCGGGCTGCCGGGCGAGGAGGACAAGGACCTCGAAGAGCTTGCCGATCTCGGCAAGGAGATCTCGCGCATCGTCCCCCTTTCCTTCGGCTGCGCTCCCTTCGTCGCCAAGCGCAACACGCCGATGGACGGCGCCCCCTGGGCCGGCGTCGCCGAGGTCGAACGCAAGCTCGCCTTCCTGAGAGCGAAGCTGCGGGGGCGGGCCGAGATCCGTCCGACCAGCGCGCGGTGGGCGTTCGTCGAGTACATGCTCGCCCAGGGCGGCCAGGAGGCGGGCCTCGCCACCGAGGACGCCTGGCGCGAAGGCGGCTCGTACGCGGCGTTCCGGAAGGCCTTCGAGCGGCGCTCGGTGCGCCCGCATGCCGCGCGCCGGACGGTGGACGGCCGGCTGCGGCTTCCCGCGCTCGCGGCGTGGCCCAGCGTTTCCGCCTGACGGGAGAGATCGATGTGGAAACCGGCTCTGCAGATTTGCTACCACGATCATTGCTTCGACGGAGTCGCCTCCGCCGCCACCTTCCTGCGGTTCTACCGGGAAGAGGTGAAGCCCGGCCTCACCCTCGATCGGGTGGCGCTGCGCGGGATGGCTCACCGCACAGGTCCGCTCTTCGACGAGGGCGCCTTCGCGGGCGAGGAGAACGCCGTCGTCGATTTCCGCTTCACGCCCGATCCGCGACTGACCTGGTGGTTCGATCACCACCAGAGCGCCTTCGAGACCGAGGCGGACGAGCGAGCCTTCCGCGCCGAGGCGAGCGACAAGAAGTTCTGGGACCCGAAGGCGAAGAGCTGCACGCGTTTTCTCGCCTGGACCGTACGCGATCGCTACGGCTGGGATCCCACGCCGCTCTCCGAGCTCCTCGAATGGGCCGAGGTGATCGACGGCGCCCAGTTTCCCGACGCGAAGAGCGCGGTGGAGCTGACCCATCCGGCCCTCGAGCTCATGCTGCTCATCGAGGCGAGCAAGGATCCGGAGCTGTGTCCGCGCCTCATCCGCGAGCTTTCGCAGCGGCCGCTCGGCGAAGTGCTCCGGGAAAGCTTCGTCACCGAGCCGCTGGGACCGATCCTCGCGCGCCATCGCGAGGTGGTGAAGACGGTGCGCGAGCGGCTGCGCGTCGAAGGAGGCGTCGCGGAGATCGACCTTTCCGACCTCGCGCTCGACAACGTGAACAAGTTCATCGCCTACGCGGCGAATCCGGAGACGGTCTACACGGTCACGGTCACGCGGGGGACGAACCGCAGCAAGGTCTCGCTCGGCTCCAATCCCTGGCGGCAGGATCTGCGCCGGCACAATCTCGCCAACATCGCGGAGCGGTACGGCGGCGGGGGACACCCGGCCGTCTCGGCGATGAGCTTCAAGCCCGATGAAATCGACAAGGCGCGAGCCGTCGCAAGCGACATCGCCAAGGAGCTACGGCGCTAGAGAAGGCGCGAGGGCGCCACGCAGCAATGGGCGCCCTCGCGCGAGGCGCTACTTCTTGGTGCTCGACTCCGCCTTGGCTTCCTTGGAAGCGGCGGCTTTCGACTCGGTCATCTCCATATCGACGGTCAGGTTGACCTCGTCGCCCACCATCACGCCGCCGCTTTCGAGCGTCTTGTTCCAGGTGAGCCCGAAGTCCTTGCGGTTGAGCTTGCCCGTCGCCGAAAGAGCGTAGACGTTCGCGCCCGACGGATGCTTGACGGGACCGTTCGGGCCGTCCACCTCGAGAGTGACGGGCTTCGTCACGCAGTGCATGGTGAGATCGCCCGTGACCTTGAAGCGCTTGTCGCCTCCCGCCTTCTCGATGCGATTCGACTTGAAGGTGATCTCCGGGCACTTCTGCACGTCGAAGAAATGGTCGCTCTTGAGATCGGCGTCGCGCTTCTCGTTGCGGGTGTCGACGCTGGTGGCGTCGATCTTGACGTCGGCGCGGGAGCGGGTGGGATCGTTCGGCTGGTAATCGACGGTGCCGGTGACCTTGCCGAAATCGCCGCGGACGGTCGTCACCATCATGTGCTTGACCGAGAAGGTCGCCTGCGAGTGATTCGGATCGATCTGCAGCTCGACGGCGAGCGCAGGCATGGCGGTGAGCAAGGCGAGAAGAATCATCCTCTTCATTGCGGGCCTCCGGTTTGGCCGTGCGGGGGGTCGGGACAGGTTTACGCGATTTTCCAGAATGACAAAAGAGCGCGGGGGTCCTCGGAGCCTTCGCGGAAGGCGGCAAGCGCGCGTTCGGCCAGCGTTCCCTTGTCCAGGATGTCTTCCAGCGGATCGAGGAGATCGCGCGCGTCGTCGCCCGATTCCTGGGCCCAGCGCCCGAGGCCCTCGCGGGCGAGCGAGAGTACCGTCCGGGCGATCTCACGCGCCGTGCGCCGGTCGGGGCCCCGGGCGTCCAGCGCCTTGCGGGCGACCTCCCCCTGGAAGTCGACCAGCTCGGCGAAGCTCCACCGTCGCGTCAGCTCCCAGGCCGCACCCCGCGCCTGCACGTCGTAGAGGAGCCCGACCCAGAGCGCGGAGAGCGCGTGCAGGTACGGGGGCGGAACCACGTCGGCGCCGCGCAGCTCGACGACGCCCTTGATACGCACCTCGGGAAAGAGCGTGGTGAGGTGGTCGACCCAGTTGCCCATGAGGGGTTCGAGGATTTCGGCGGAGCGGAGGCGACCGCTGCGCATCCAGTCGCGGAACGTCTGCCCTTGCGAATCGAGGTACTCCGCGCCGCGGCGCACGAAGAGCATCGGCACGTCGAGCGCCCACTCCGTGTACGCCTCGTAGCCGAACCCGTCCTGGAGCATCGGCTCGAGCAGGCCGCAGCGGGCCGGATCGCACTCGCGCCACACCTGGTAGCGGAAATCGAGGAAGGAGCTGGGTTTGCCGGCGACGATCGGGCTGTTCGCGAACATCGCGGTGACCACGGGCGATATCGCCGTCGAGGTGCGCGCCTTCTCGGCCATGTCCCGCTCGTCGGAGAAGTCGAGGTTGGTCTGCACCGTCGCGGTCATGAGCATCATGTCGAGGGCCAGCCGGCCGCGCGGACCGAGCGACTTGCGCATCGCCGCGTAACGGCCCTTCGGCATCCACGGTACTTCGTCGCGAGTCCCGAACGGCCGGTAGCCGGCGGCCAGCCAACAGATGCCGCGCTTCTTGCTCTCCCGCTCGAGGACCCAGATGTGGCGCGCGATCTCGGCGGCCGCCTCGTGCTGGCTCCGGGTCGGTGCGCCGGAAAGCTCCAGCTGGCCGCCCGGCTCCAGCGTGACGCTCGCGTCGTTGGAGAGGACCGCGATGGGCTGGCCGTTCTCCTTGTGCTGGTGCTGCATGCCGCCGGCGTCGCGAGCGAGCGCATCGAGGATGGTGCGGATGCCGGCCTCGCCGTAATAGGGCACCGCCGCGAGGGTTTCCTCGACGACCCCGATCTTCTCGTGCTCGACGCCGACGCGGAAATCGGACCGCGGCTTCTCGGCACCGCGGAAGTATTCGAGGAGTTGATCCCGACCCCGGATCGGCTCGAGCAGCCCGGCAGGGCCTTTCAGGTCGAGGGACATCTGGGACAATGATGCCTGAGAAGCGGGTTCGGAGCGCGCCTTTCGGAATCGGGACCGGTCGCCCGATCGCTCCCTACACCTGCATCAAGTCCTTCTCTTTGCCGGCGATGACCTCGTCCACCTTCTTCACCCCGAGGTCGACCTCCTGCTGGACCCGCTCCAGCGCCTTCTTTCCCTCGTCCTCGGCGAGCTCGCCGCCCTTGATCGCCTCTTCGATCAGCTCTTTCGCGTCGCGCCGCTCGTTGCGGATGGCGATCTTGTGCTCTTCCCCGCGCTGCTTGACGATCTTGACGAATTCCTTGCGCCGCTCCTCGGTGAGGGCGGGAATCGGGACGCGCACGAGCTCGGCGTCGGGCAGCGCATTGATGCCCAGTCCGGCGGCGTTGATCGCCTTCTCGATGGGCGCGATCATCGACTTTTCCCACGGCTTGATGACGATGAGCCGCGGGTCCGCCACCGTCACGTTCGCCACCTGGTTCAAGGGCGTGAGGGTGCCGTAGTACTCGACGCGAACGGAATCGAGGAGCTGCGGGTTGGCGCGGCCGGTCCGGACCTTGGCGAGCGCGGAGCGCAGATCGTCGAGCGTCTTCGCGATGCGGGACCGGAGATCGGAAAGGACGTCATCGGAGATGCCCATCGCCCTATCCCTCCTTGCGCCTCGAATCGAGCGATCCGACCGTCGTTCCGACGTCTTGCCCCTGAACGACCCTCAGGATGTTCCCACGCTCACCGAGGTCGAAGACGATGATGGGAAGCTCGTTGTCCATGCAAAGCGAGATGGCCGTCGAATCCATCACCTTGAGGTTCTTCTTCAAGACCTCGATGTAGCTCAACGCCTTGTACCGCGTCGCGGTGGGGTCCTTCATGGGGTCGGCCGAGTAGACGCCGTCGACCTTGGTCGCCTTCAAGATCACGTCGGCATGGATCTCCATCGCTCGCAGCGCGGCGGCGGTGTCGGTGGTGAAATAGGGATTGCCGGTGCCGGCAGCGAAGATCACCACCCGTCCCTTCTCCAGATGCCGCATGGCCCGCCTGCGGATGTAGGGCTCGGCCAGCTCCTGCATCTCGATGGCGCTCAGCACCCGCGTGAAGACGCCGAGCTTCTCGAGCGCGTCCTGCAGCGCGAGGGCGTTGATGACGGTAGCGAGCATGCCCATGTAGTCGGCGCTCGCCCGATCCATCCCGGCGGTGGACGCCGACACGCCGCGGAAGATGTTCCCGCCGCCGATGACGATGCCGATCTCGACGCCCATCTCGATGACTTCGCGGACTTCCTGCGCGACCTGTTCCAGCACCTTGGGCGAGATGCCGTACTTCACGTCCCCCATCAGCGCCTCGCCGCTCAGCTTGAGCAGGATGCGCTTGAACCGCGGCGGCGTCGCTGTCGCTTCGGGCAAGTTGCTCCCTGTTGGCTGCTGCGGCCTGCGGCCTCCGCCCGTCGCAGGCAAAGCCCGCTCCTCCGGGGTGGGGGCCGCGGGAAGCTAACGTGCGGTCCTGGGACGGTCAAGGAGCGACCGCCGGCGGAGCCGCCCTCAGTTTGCGTCCTCGGGCACGGGGGCCGCGCACAGCTCCGGGGCGGTGAGCGGGCGTGCAGCCGACTCGAGGGGCGCAAGCGGCGCGATCTCCACGTCGAGCTGCGCGGCGGACAGATCGCGGAAGCGGCGCGCGCCCGGCAGGACCCGCGACTCGAGGGATCCTACCGTTTCGTTGTAGGCGCGCACGGCGCCGTCGAGCGAGCGGCCGAGCTTGTCGAGGTGCCTCGCGGCGTCGGACAGCCGCTTGTGCAGCTCCCGTCCGAGCCCGGCGATCTCGCGGGCATTGCTGGCGAGCTTCTCCTGCTTCCAGCCGTGGGCGACGGTGAGGAGCAGCGCGAAGAGCGTCGACGGCGTCGCCAGGACCACCCGCTCGGCCAGGGCCCCCTCGAGAAGCTCGTGATCGTGCTCGAGCGCGGCGGCGAAGAGCGCGTCGTTGGGCAGGTAGAGGACGATCAGCTCCGCGCTGTCGTCGAACCGGGTCCAGTACGTCTTGCGCGAGAGCTTCTGTACGTGCTGCCGGACCTGCGAGGCATGGTCGCGCAGGCGGGCATCGCGCCTCGCCTCGTCGGTGGCCTGTGCCGCGTCGAGATAGGCGTCGAGCGGCGCCTTTGCGTCGACGAGGATGCAGCGGCCCGCGGGCAGCCGGATGACCATGTCCGGCCGCACCGCCCCGTCCTCCCCCGGGACCGTGACCTGCTCGAAGAAGTCGCAGTGCTCGATGAGACCCGCGATCTCCACTGCGCGCCGCAGGTGGATCTCCGCCCACCTCCCCCGCAGCGCCGGGGCGCGGAGCGCGTTGGTGAGACGCGCCGTCTCGGTCTGCAAGGACTTCACTTGCTGGCTGAGCGCCGCGTACGAGCCGATCCGCGCCTTCTCGATGTCTTGTACCCGCCCATCGAACTTCTGCAACGACTCCTGCACCGGTTTCACCAGCTCCTCGATGGCCTTGTGGCGCTGGGCGAGATCGCCCTTGGCTCCCTCCTGGAACTTCTCCAGCGAGGTGCGGGCGAGCTGCAAGAAGTCCTCGCGGTTGGTCCGCAGCGCCTCGGCGGAGAGCGCCTGGAAGGAGGAAGCGAGCTTCTCCTTCGTCTCCTCGACGAGCCGGAGCTTCTCCTCGGCGGCGCGCTGCTCTCCCTGGAGCGAGGCAGTGAGCGCGGCGCGCTGCGCCCCCACCTCGGCGAGGTCGCGGCGCAGATCGGATTCCCGCGCGCGCGACGCTTCGACCTCCCGGCGCAGCTCGGCGAGTCGCAGGTCGCGGTCGGCGAGAAGCTCCTGCGTCCGGGCGCGGTCGGCCGCGCGAGCGCCCCGCCCGAGCGCCCACACCAGGGCGGCGCCCGAAGCGAGTCCGACGACGACGAAGACCGCTTCCATGCCGCGCCTCCCCTGTTCCCGAGCTACGCTAGCGGAAGGGTCCGACATTCCTCTTGAAGGGCATGGAATCGCTCGGGGAAGATCGGCCCCCAGAACTCACGTTCCGCCTCTTCCACGAGGGGCGGGGGCAGCCGGAAGAGCCGGTAGGCGCAGGCGTCGATGACGCGGTCGTGCGAGTCGTCCGCGGCGCGCTTGCGGGAGAGGTCCGAAAGCGTTCTTGCCGCCGCCGGATCGAGCAGTGCCCGGGGAACGGGCAATTCCCGCAGCGCCGACGGCTTCACGTTGACGTCGGTGGTCCGCAGCCTATGCCAGCGCTGCAGGGGAACGCTCTGCAAGATCGCGAGCAGCGCGCCGAGGCGATCGCCATCGTCACAGGCGAGAGTGGAGAGGGAATCGAGGCAGGCGATGGAAGCGGGAACGGGCGCGGCCTCGAGCCATCGCGCCCAGGGCTTCCGGGAGTTGGTGCGGATGCGCTGGACGGCGATGCGCTCCTTGCCGATCTGCCGGAGCGCCAGGGCGCGCAGCGCGCTGGTCGGCTCGCAGAGCGCCTTCGGGCGAAGCCGCAGCGAATAGGGCAGCACGTCCTCGCCGCCGCAGAGGGCGATCTCTCCTTCTCGTGCCGGCCGCCGGGCGACGAAGCGCGCGTTGTTTCCGGTGCGTAGCCCGTATCCCACCTCGCAGACTTCCGAGAGCGGCACCGAAACGGATTCGATCGCCGCGCACAGCCGCCGCTCGCCCCGGCTGCGATAGATCTGCGAGCCCCCCGCCGCCTTCTGGCGAAGCTCCCGTTCCGGGACCGGGTCGGGCACGAGGAGCGCCGCCGTTCCGCCGGGAACGACGAGTTGCACGCTGCGGAGCAGGAACCCGGCGTAGCGATCGATCTCGCCGCCGCGCAGCGCGGGGAGCGCGCCCGCCAGGAAGGCGCGCTCCGCGGGATCGTCGAGATGCCCGTAGGGAGGATTCGAGACGAGGAGGTCCGCGTCCGCGACCGGCGATGCGCGGAGCGAATCGAGCCGCCGCAGAAGCGGACGCCCAGAGGGGTCGCAGAGGGCGAGCGCGGCCCGGGCGGCGCGCAAGGCGAAGGCGTCGAGATCCGCTCCGGCGCAGGCCGACGCTCCCACGCGGCGGGCCGCCTCGCGCAAGAAGGCGCCCGCTCCGGCGCAGGGATCGAGGACACGGCGCGGGTGCTGCGAGCTCCCCTGGAGGAGCGCCAGGTCGACGATGCGCGCGGCGAGATCGGGAGGCGTGTAATAGAGGCCGGCGCTCCGCCTGCCGCGCGCCCCGAGCGCCATTGCCCGCAACTCTTCCGCCGCGGCGCACACGTCGCGGGGATCCTCGTCGAAGAGGCTGCGCCAGAGCTCCCCGCGCACCGTACGCGGGAGCGGCCAGGGCGGAAGCGCACCGCCGGTGGTCTTTCGCAAGTCGGCCGCTTGCGCGCAAAGATCCGTCCACCTCGCAACCGGACGCGGCAAGGCCGAGCGAAGCACGACGAGGGAAAGCGCGGCGCGCGCGGAACCCAGCTCTTCCGACAGGGCCCGGAGCGCGACCGCCGCCACTAGGGCGATGCTCCCTGGCTGCTCACCTGATCCACGACGCCGACGACGCAGCTACGGATCGGCAGCTTTCCGGTGGGCGCGACCCCGAACAGTTGCCGGATGCCGGTACCCTCGCGCAAGACGAGAACGGTGTCGCCCTCGCCCGCGCCGCTCATGCGATCGACGGCGATGAAGCTGTCGCCGGCTGCGTTTCCCGTCTCGTCCACGGGCTGGACGACGAGCAGCTTCAATCCCCGGAAGGCCTCGTGCTTCACGGTGGCGATCACGGGCCCGAGGACCCTGCAGAGGGTCACGCCAATACCTCGTCCACGAACCCCACGATGGCGGCGTCGACGGGAACGAAGGACGGATCGAGGGCGAGTGCCGCCTCGCGCGAGCCCACGAGGAAGACGAGGTCTCGAGGTCCGGCGCGTACGGTATCGACCGCCACCTCGACCCCTCCGCGCGGCGCCTTCTTCTCGTCGAGGGGTTGGACGAGGAGCAGCTTGTGGCCGGCAAGCCCTTCGGCGACGACGCTCGCCACCACCGTGCCGACGACGCGTCCGAGGTACAAGCCGCCTCCGCTAGTCCGAGCTCACCATGATCGGGATGTCTACGACCACCGCGTCGCCGGTGAAGGGTGGGAAGACGATGCGCCGCGTAGCGATCTTGAGGCAAGTTCCCAGCGAGCTGTCGTCAACCACCTTCTTGTCGATCTTCGCGCTCGTCACCTGTCCGGTCGGAGCGATGGTGGCGGAGATGTGGATCAGCCCGACCTTGAGGTTGGGCGAATACTTCACCGCATCGCTGACGCACTTTTGCAGGTTGACCTTGTGCTCGTTGATCTTGCTCCGCACCACGTCGGCGCTAATCCCGGTGACAGGGGCGCGGGGGGTCTCCGGCGGGGTCCTGGGCGGCGGCGGGGGCAGTTCCGTCTTCTGCTCCCCCGCCGGCGGCGGCTGCACGGTCCCGCTGTCGCGCCCCATGAACATGACCGCGGCGGCGACGCCGAGGGCGATGAGCACGATGAAGATCGCCGCCAGGATCCACGGCCAGGTCCTGCTGGTGGGCCCGCGCTGAGCCAGGGCCGCCTCCGGACGCGGACGCGGATCGGTTCGCTGCTCGCGCGGGGTTTGTTTGTCTACGAGAGGCTCGTCCTCCGCCTCGTGCTGCTCGAGGTTGCTCGAGGCCCACTGCGCCAGATCGGACGAGCTGTTCCCTTCCGGCTCCGGGGTCGCGGCATCGCCCCGCTCGAAGCGGTCGCGTGCAACGGGCTCCGACCTTACCGGGGTTGCCTTCGGGATCCCGAAACCCTGCATCCCCGCGTCCTGGTCCATGGGACGCGTCTGGACCGGCGTGGCATTCGCCACCGGCGCGACTCCCACCGGCGTGGGTTGCCTGGTGGGCGGGGGAGGCTCGTCGAAGAAAGCGGCCGCCTCGGGAACGTCCTTGGCGCGCACCCAATCCGCCATGCCCTCGCGCCACAGATAGGTGCGCGGACCGATGGTGCCCTGGGCGGTCTTCAACGCCAGCTCCGCCTTGCTGAGCGGACCTTCCTGCTTGTTGGCGATGAGCGCGAACCACGAGGGCTGATCCCCCGCCTGCGGCTTGGGCCCGCCCGGAGCGCCCTCTTCCTTGCTCTGGCGGAGCGCGCGCGCGAGCAGTTCGGTATCGATGGCCCGCGTGCTCTCGGTGTCGGTGTCGGCGGCGGTAGGTACGCCTGAGACCGTCGAGACGGTGCGCGGCGTAGCCATGATGGGCTCGACCCGGCTCGGCGTCCGCAAGGCCGGATCGGCAATCTGGATCCGGGACCCGCAGCGCTTGCACTTGACGACCAGCCGCTTGCCCCGGAGCTTCTCGTCTGAGATCTGCAGGAGGGCCTTGCAACTCTCGCAGCTGAATTGCATCGCCGCGCGACTGTACTACGGATCCGCGGCGCCGCTCATGCTTGTGTGGACTCGCTCGCCGCTCCGCTCGATTCGGCGGCCTTGCGACGGCCACGCCCGCGGCCTCCGGATGCCTTGCGGCCCCGGCGGCGCGGCTGCAAGGTGCCGGCCTTCTGCGCCCGATACCTCGCTCGGTAGTAGTGGGAGCGACAAAGTCCCTTGGCGAGGACGGGGCGCCCACAACCAGCCTCGCTGCAGATGGCCCGATCGCCGCCGCGCGCCCTGCGCCCGCCGCGCCCTCCTCCGGTACCCGCCCCGAGGCGCTTGGCGATGTCGGCGACGTTGATGCTGCTTTCCAAGGAGCGCTGCAGGCTCTCCGCGATGATCTGCCCGAGCTGGACGCCGAGCTGTTCGCCGACGCCCTGCACCCAGGCTCCCATTCCTCCTCCGCTCCGTTGTCGCCGACGACGCGCCATCGATCCTCCAGACATCCGCGGTAAGGCCCGCGAGGTTTTGAAAGGTTATCGAACCATAGCGTCCGACAATGAATTGTCAAGCAAGGACGAGCGGTGTTTTATTTCGGCTACACCCGGATGCCGCGTTCTTCGAGCTTTCGCAAGAGCGCTTCCAGCGCTCGCTCCTCCCGGCCAACCTCGAATCCGGCGACCTTCGCTCCGTCGAGAAGCGCAATGGCGAGCAGGACTGCGGAGAGCGCTTCGCGCTCGCGGCCCTCTTCCTCGAGCAGCGATTCGATTCCCTGCGACAGGTGGCGGAAGTCGCGGAAGCAGAAGGTCTGGGGCAGGTCGGGCAAGGGACCGGTGCTGGCGACGGACGGGGCGAAGGCGAACCCGACGTCGGCGAGCGCTACCTGACGGCCGTCGTGGAAGACGAGCACCAGATACGGCGCAGGACGTAGGGAGGTCCGACGGACGACGGCGTCGGCGAGATCCGACCAGCGCACCGCCAGGGACTTTCCCGTCGCGGCCTCGAACAGTTGCAAGCCCGAGCCGTCGTCGTCGGGCACCGCCGCGAAGAGACCCGGCTGCTCGCGCAGGAACGCCTCGACCTGCGCGCGCGGCGTCACAACGCGGCTCCTACGCGGCCTTCTCGCCGGCGGCTTGCGAGAACGGCTTCTCGTCCGCGGCGCACTGGACGGCGATGCCGATCTTCCCTTTGTGCTGATTGGCGGCCATCAAGGCATGGGCCCGGGCCACCTCGAGGAAGGGAAACACCTGATCGAGCACGGGCCGGATCTTCCCCTCGTGGACGAGCTGGTTTGCGCGCTCCGCCTGGTAGGCATTGGCGAAATGCGAACCGAGGATCTGCTTCTGCCGCATCCACAGGTGCCGGACGTCGAACTCGAGGTTGAAGCCGGTAGTCGCGCCGCAGATGACGATCTTGCCGAATTTCTTGGCGACGAAGACGCTGGTCGGGAAGGTCTCCTGTCCGACGTGCTCGAAAACGACGTCTACGTCCCTTCCCGCGGTGAGCTCGCGGATGCGTTTTCCAAACCGCTTGCAATCCTCCGAGCGCAGCCTCGACTGCTCGGGGGTTTCCGAGGGATGGTATGCGAGGTTGGGAAAATCCTTGCGATCGATCCATAGGCTCGCGCCCAGGGATTGCAAGAGCGGCACCTTGTCCTTGCCGCCGATCACCGCGATGGGGTTTGCACCCAACATCTTGCAAATCTGCACAGCGAATACTCCCAATCCGCCCGCCGCGCCCCAGATGAGGACGTTGTCGCCGGCCGTCACCTCGGCCTGGTGCACCAGCATCCGATAGGCCGTGAAGTAAGTGAGGCCATAGCTTGCCGCAGGAAGCCATCCGAGGTTCTTCGGCTTCTTCAAGAGCTGCTGCGCCTGGACCTTGGTGAACTGGGCGAAGCTTCCCCAGCTGGTCTCGTAGCCCCAGATCTTCTGCTCCGAGCAGGCCATCGGGTCGAGGCCGTTGCACTCGGGGCACTGCCCGCAGCTCTGGTTGCAGTGGATGACGACGTGGTCGCCGACCCGCCAGCGCTTCACCTGCTCGCCGACCTTCCAGACGATCCCCGAGGCGTCGGAGCCGGCGATGTGGAACGGCTCGCCGTGCATCTTGAAGACGCTGACCGGCTTGCCGCGCGCAGCCCACACCCCGTTGAAGTTGACGCCGGCCGCCATCACCAGGACGAGCGCGTCGTTGGGTCCGACCGGAGGGAGATCCACTTCCTCGATCTGCATCGCGGCGAGGGGATCGCCCTCGCGGCCCGGCCGGATGACGCTCGCGAGCATCTTGCGAGGAAGCACGCCGGGCTCGGGCGGAACTTCGCCTAGGGGAAGGACCTCGCTCATCGCTCACCTCCCGGCGCCTCTGGGCCGGAGTCCTCGTGCGCCTCGACCAGCTCGAGCAGCGTCCCGCCGAATGCCTTCGGATGCAGGAACGCCACCTTGTGTCCGCGAGCTCCCGGACGGGAGACCTTGTCGATCAAAGGAACGCCTCTGGCGTCGAGGCGTCGCAACAGGCCGTCGATGTCTCGGACGCGGAGCGCCAGATGATGGAGGGCGTCGCCGCGCTTCTCGAGGAACTTCGTGAGGCCTGGGTTCCCACCGAGCGATTTTTCCGGCGAGACGAGCTCCAGCGAAGCGCCGTTCGGGAAGTCGAAGAAGGCCGCGCTGACTTTCTGCGCCGCGACCATCTCGCGGTGCGCGCACGTCTGCCCGAGAAGCTCCTCGATGAGCGCGATCGAGGCGCCCATGTCGTTCACGCAGATGGCGGTGTGGTCGAGCCGGGTGGCGGGAATGCCGGGCGCCTTCGCGGGCTCTCGCCCGGGGGGCGCCACCGACGATCCGCGGCTTCGGTTGTTCTCGCCGCTCGCCAACTTGCGAACGGTATCCACGACGTCGCCCAGGGGCGACTCCGGTCCGAACACCGCCGCGACGCCAACCGCCTCCAGCTTTGCCTTGTCCGCGGCCGGGATGATCCCTCCCACCACGACCGGGATGTCTGCCTCGCGGCGGCGTAGTTCTTCCTGGAGCCTCCGGCAGATCGATTCGTGGGCGCCCGAGAGAATGGAGAGGCCGATCACGTCCACGTCTTCCTGCACGGCGGCGGCGGCGATGGCGGGAACGGTCGCGCGCAGGCCGGTGTAGACGACTTCCATCCCCGCATCGCGCAGCGCCGCGGCGATCACGCGCGCGCCGCGGTCGTGGCCGTCGAGGCCCGGCTTTCCCACCAGCACGCGGATGCGTTCCATCGGCTAGAACCTCGTCGGGGGCTGGTAGTCGCCGAATCTTTCGCGCAAGACGGAGGCGATCTCGCCCAGGGTACAGTAGGCAGAGGCCGCCTCGCGCACGTACGGCTGGAGATTGTCCGGACCGGCCGCCGCTTGCGAAAGCCGGTCGAGCGCCGCGCGCGCCTGCGCGGAGTCGCGCTCACGGCGCACCCGCGCGACACGGGCCTGCGCTTCCTGCGCGGCCCTGGGATCGGCCGCGGTGAGCTCCAGATCCGGCTCCGCATGGGCCTCGCCCACGGTAGCGAACTTGTTCACGCCCACCACCGGAACCTCGCCGTTCTCCACCGCGCGCTGGTGCTCGTAGGCGCGCTGCGCGATCCGGTGCTGGATGTAGCCCTGGCGCAGGCACTCGACCATCCCG
This sequence comes from Deltaproteobacteria bacterium, assembly GCA_005879805.1. GTDB lineage: Bacteria > Myxococcota > Myxococcia > Myxococcales > 40CM-4-68-19 > VBKO01. The sequence continues at coordinate 21,212 of VBKL01000087.1, forward strand.
CCGCGCGACTCGATCTCGCCCAGTACGCCCTCGATGGCCTTCTCCATCTCGTCGGTAAGCGCCTCGACGAAGTAGCTGCCGCCGAGCGGGTCGGCGGTCTGCGCCACCTCGGTCTCGTAAGCCACGATCTGCTGCACCCGCAGCGCGGTGCGGGCGGATAGCTCGGTGGGAATGGCGAACGCCTCAGAAGTTCGTGTACGTGTAGAAGAAGAACGACAGCCGCGGCGCGAACCGGTCGGGCGGAAGGCCGCGGCGGATCAATTCCTCGACATAGGCCTTGCCGGCCGCGAGCGTATAGGCGGCTTCCTCGGCGGGCGTCGCGCCGGCGTCGCGGTAATGGGACGCGATGCTGATCGGATTGAAGCGCGGAAGCCGCGCGACCGTGTCCTCGATGAGATCGCAAGCGAGCCGCATCGAGGCATCGATGGGAAACAGCCAGGCCCCGCGCGCTCCGAACTCCTTCAATAGATCGTTTTGCACGGTGCCGCTGATCCGCTCGGCCGCAACGCCCTGGCGCTTCGCCGCCTCCTCGTAGAAGGCGAGGAGGATGGGCGCGGTCGCGTTGATGGTCATCGAGGTAGAAACCTCGCCCAGCGGTATCTTGTCGAACAGATCTTCCATATCGGCGAGCGAGCCGATCGAGACTCCTACCTTCCCGACCTCGCCCTCGGCCTCGGGATCATCGGCATCGAGACCGAGCTGGGTCGGCAAATCGAGGGCCAACGACAGCCCCGTCTGCCCTTGCTCGAGCAGGTAGCGGAAGCGGCGATTCGTCTCGGCGGGAGTACCGAAGCCGGCGTACTGCCGCATCGTCCAGAGTTTCCCGCGGTACATGCTCTTGTGGATGCCGCGGGTATAGGGGAACTCTCCCGGAGCGGGGATGGCGCTCTTCACGTCCTCGGGTCCGTAGACGGGCTTGACCCCGATTCCGCTCCTCGTCTGGAAGGGGGCGCTCACGGCCGGTGTGCCTTCTTGAGGATGACGAGCTCGCGCGTGATCTCCAGCACCACTTCGCCGCGCTGGTTGAGGCCGCGCAGGAGGAACTTGACGACGCCCGCCTTGCCGGGCCCGAGGCCAGGCGCCGGCGCCCCGCAGCGCGCGATGCGCGGATCGTCCTCGGACTTCGCCAGCACGGTGCTCTCGGCGAAGAGCGTGTCGCCGGCGAAGACGGGGTTCAGGTGCCGGCCCTCGTCGTAGCTGAGGATGCAGACCGCGTTCTCCTCGGTCTCCTCGGAGGCGAGGCCTGCGACGAAAGCGAAGACGATGCCGCCGTACACCACGCGCCGGCCGCCGAAGGTCGTGTCCGGCGAATCGATGCACATCTTCTGGTTGAAATGGAGCTGGGCGGTGTTGAGGACGAAGTTCGTCCACAGCATGTGCTCGCCGTCGGAGATGGTCCGGCCGCGCGGGTGCACGATGGTTTCACCGATCGTGAAGTCCTCGTAGAGGTTGTCGTCGCGGGTGAAGCGATGTTCCATGGCGGCGCTCATCGCTCGAGGAGCCTCTTGGCAATGACTTCATACTGGATCTCGCTCGTGCCCTCGAAGATGCGGAACACCCGCGCGTCCCTCCAGTAGCGCTGGGCGGGGAACTCGCGCGAGTAGCCGTACCCGCCGAAGACCTGCATCGCCTCGCTCGTCACGTGCTCGACCATCTCCGCGCAAAAGGCTTTCGCCATGCCGGCCTCCAGATCGCAGCGCTTGCCGGTGTCCTTCATCCGGCACGCATGGTAGGTGAGCTGCCGTCCCGCCTCCACCTGCGTCGCCATCTGCGCGAGCTTGTGGCGGATGACCTGGAACTCTCCGATGGTCTTGCCGAACTGGGTGCGCTCGCCCGCGTACTTGAGCGCCGCCTCCAGCGCGGCCTGCGCGACGCCAACCGCTCGCGCTGCCGTCTGGATGCGCGCGATCTCGTAGGTCGACATCAGCTGGTAGAAGCCTTTCCCGGTCGCGCCGCCGAGGAGGTTTTCCGCCGGGACCTCGTAGCCGTCGAACTGCAGCGAGTAGGAATTCATCCCCTTGTAGCCGATGGTCGGGATGGGGCTTCCCGCGAGCTGCGGTGGATGGAACTTGTCGCCGGGCGTCTTGGGGACGAGCAGGATGGAAAGGCGGTCGTGCTTGCGCGCGGCCTGCGGGTCGGTGACGACGGTGGTGCAGAGGATGTGCGCCTTGTTGGCCCAGGTGCACCAGGTCTTCTCGCCGGTGACGAGGTACTTGTCGCCCTGCTTGACGGCGCGGCACTTGATTCCGGCGGAATCGCTGCCCGCGTCGGGCTCTGTGAAAGCGGCAGCGGGGAGGATCTCTCCCGTGCAGAGGCCGGGCAGGAAACGCTTCTTCTGCTCGTCCGTCCCGTTCGCTTCCACGAGCGAGGCGGTGATGATCATGCGGGTCATCACCGAACCGACCGACAGCCAGGCCTTGGAAAGCTCCTCGGTGGCGATGGCCATCGAGAGCGTGTCGAGCCCGCTCCCGCCGTAGTCCTCGGAGAAGATGAGCCCGAAGTAGCCCAGCTCGGCCATCTTCTTGATGATGGGCATCGGGATCTCGGCGGCCTGGTTGTCGAGCTCGCTCGCGATCGGGACGACTTCGGCGTTGGCGAAGTCGCGGACCGATTCCCGGATTGCCACATGCTCTTCGGTAAGCCCGCCCGCGGAGGGATTCGCGACCGGCATCAGAGGCCTCCGTAGGCGGAGCGCTTCTTCACGAGGATGCGGCGCTCGTAGACGCACACCTCCTCGCCGCGCTGGTTCTTGCCAGTCGTGCGCACGTGCACGATGCCGCGATCGGGCTTGCTCGCGCTCTCGCGCTTGTCGAGCACCTCGCTCGTCGCGACCAGGGTGTCGCCCGGATAGGTGAAGCGGGGAAAGCGCAGGTTCCAGTAGCCGAGATGCGCCAGGGCCTGCTCGGAGAGGTCCTCGACCGTCATCCCGAAGACGACGTTCATGACGAGCAGCGGATGGGCGGGCACCGCCGGATGTCCCATCCGCTCGGCGTGGAGCTTGTTGAAGTAGAGCGGGACCGCGTTCATCGTCGCCGTGGCGAAGAGCTGGCATTCGCCATCGGTCAGGGTCCGGCCCCAGTGATGGGGATACACGGCTCCCATCTCGAAGTCTTCGTAGTACCGGCCGCGCCTGATGAGCCGACGCGGCCCGGCGGGAGCGCTCGCCTGCTCGGGCATCGTCCAAGGGTCATGCTTCCGCTGCGCCGGGTCAAGGGGGCATGCCGCGCTGCGGCGCCGAGTGTACGTGGGGGTCCGCAGACCGTTTGCCATTCGGCGGGTCAGGGCGGGGAGTTAGGCCGGGTGTGTGACCACCGTCATGCATCTTTTGCGCGGGGCCGGGACCGGCGATTACCGAACATTTTGCGCGGTTCCGGTTGTGGGCACGCCGCCGTCACTTCACCCGCTTCACCACGTGCAGACCGAACTGCGTCTTCACGATCCCGCACTCTCCCGGCTTGAGCCGGAGCGCCAGATCCACGAATCCCTGCGCCATGCGCGAGTCGGGCTTCACCGTGTAGACCATGCCGTTGGACGCGCTCCCCGGATCTTCCGAGTACTGCTGCATCATCGGCTCGAAGGGCTGCCCGGCGTTGCAGCGGGCAAGGAGTGTCGAAGCGAGCTGCTCCGCGTCGGTCTGGGTGCGGTTCTGCGCCCGGGGGTCGAGGGGCAGCTTCATGCTGCGGTAGCTCGTTTCGAGCGAGGACCAGCCGAGGAGGACGTGCTGCACTTCGGACAGGTCGGTCTGGGTGTTTCGTCCGAGCACGTCGCCGGATTCGACCGGCTTGCCGGAAGCGCAGGCTGCGAGGAGGAAACAGGCAGCGAGGGTTCGCATGCGCCCCGATTACCATGCCCGTTCGCGCGCCGCGCGAGACGACCGCCCTGCGTGATACGAAGCCGCTGTGAACCGCAGAGCGGCGCTGGCAGCAGCCATCCCCATCGCGTTTTCGGCTCGCGCCGCGGGCCCCGGCACGAGCAAGGCTTCCGGCACCTACGAGGTCGTGCATCTTTGCGATCGCGGCCAGCCATGCCCGCCTGCCGAGCAGCGCCACTTCACGCTGGTCCTGCTCGACGAGCCGGCCGCCGACGAGCCGGCGCCGGGGATCGCAGTCTGCTCCCGCCACAACGAGTTCGCATTGCGCGGGTGCTTCTGGAAGGACGCGGAGCGGGAGGGGACGTTGCGCGAGGTCGCCTGGAGCAAGAAGGGTTCGCGAGTCCGGGCCGGACTCGAGTGCGGTCCCGACTACGGCCAGGACCTCCTCTTCCGTACCGGAGCCACCACCGCGACCTGGAAGGCTCGCTTCTGTTGCGTGCGGCAGCGCAACGGAAAGGAGATGCTGGCGCACGTCGACGCCACCGTGACCCTGAAGCGGGTCGGCGCAGCCGATCCCCAGCGCTGCCGGCGCTGAGCTACTCCAGCGCGGGCATCCCGAGAACCACCTCGGGCTCCACCTTCTCCGCCGCCGCGATGGTCGCGCTGCGGATGCTCTCCGGCGGCGTCCGCACGTCGTGGACGAGCCCGAGCGCCTCGAACAGCCGGATCAGGTAGTAGCTGCCATCGACTTCCCACCAGAAGAAGCCCTGGTTCGCGCTCGACTGGTAGTGGTGGTGGTTGTTGTGCCAGCCCTCGCCCATGGTGATGAGCGCGAGGACCAGGTTGTTGCGGCTGGTGTCCGGCTCGGTCGTCGCATAGCGGCGCGATCCCCAGACGTGGTTCAGCGAGTTCACGACGAACGTGCCGTGCCAGAGAAGCGCGGTGGAGACGAAGAAGCCCCACACCAGCGCGGGCGCGCCGCCGACGAGGAAGAGACCGACGGCAAGCAGCACGGGCGGAAGGAGATGGAAGCGGTTCAGGAAACGCAGCTCGGGGAAGCGCGAGAGGTCCTTGATCTCCGCGGTGCCGGCGTACTTCTGGCAGAGGATCCAGCCCATGTGGCTCCACCAGAAGCCCTGCTTCGGCGAGTGGATGTCCTCGGGCCCGTCCGAGTACTTGTGATGGTTGCGGTGATGGGCCGCCCACCAGAGCATGCCCTTCTGCGCGCTCATCTGCGCCCAGAAGGCGAGGACGAACTGGAAGGCGCGCGAGGTCTTGAACGAGCGGTGCGAGGCGTAGCGGTGGTAGCCGATGGTGGTGCCGGCCATCCGGAAGTAATAGAGCCCGACCGCGAGGGCCACGAGCTTCCAGGAGACCCCGACGAAGAAGGGCCCGATCAGCGCGATGAGATGGCACGCGAAGAACGGGACCGAGCTGTAGAGATCGAGCTTCTCGTCCCCGCCTCGCGCGAGGGCGCCGGTATCGGACATTGCTAGGGCTCCAATGGGGCCACGAAAGTGGCCCTTCCTGTTTGTAAGGTCCGACTGTCATCGCGGTGTCAGCCCCGCGTGTTTTCTTGCCGGGTACTGAAACGAAGGCGGACTCGCCACCCAACCCTTGACCGCCGGGATTCCTTCCCCCTTGATCTCGCGCCACATCACCCACCCCCAGATGCGCGTCCTCCTCGCGACCGTCCTGCTGTGCGCCTCGGAAGCATCGGCGAAAGAACCCGCGCGCATCGAGAAGCTGACGGTGATTGGCATCAACGACGTCCATGGCGCACTCCTGGAGGCGCCCGCCCACAAGGCGCTCGCCCGCTTCACCGTAGAGCCGGTGGGAGGGGTGGACTGGTTCGCCGGATGGGTAGCTGCCATCCGCTCGGAGGCGCGAGGGCACCGCGGCGAAGCCATCGTGATCGACGGCGGAGACGAGTTCCAGGGAACGCTCATCTCCAACCAGTTCGAGGGCCGCTCGGTGGTCGAGGTCTTCAACCGCATCGGCGTGACCGCCGCCGCGGTCGGCAACCACGAGTTCGATTTCGGCCTCGCCTCGCTCGGCCAGCGCTTCGCACAGGCCTCCTATCCGTTCCTCTCCGCCAACGTATTCGAGAAAGGCACCCGCAAGCGCCCGCCCTGGGCGCGCCCGAGCGTCCTCCTCACGGTAGGCGGCGTGCAGGTCGGCATCGTCGGCCTCACCACCGTCGAGACGCACACCTCGACGAACCCCGCCATCATCGCAAACCTCGACTTCCTGCCCGGGGGACCGTTCGCGGCCCAGGAAGCGGACTCCCTGCGGGCGCGCGGCGCCACCGTCGTGCTCCTCGTCGCGCACATAGGTCCCCTGCCTCCGGCCGGGGAGATCCAGGAGGTGGCCGAGGCGGTGCGCGGGAAGGTCGACGCCATCGTCAGCGGCCACAATCACACCGAGATCGGCCCTCCGCCGCTGGTCGCGGCCGGGATCCCGATCGTGCAGTCGGGGAGCAGGCTCGCCGCTTTCTCGATCATCGAGATCGCCATCGATCCGGCGACGGGACGCGCGGCGGGGTTCGCGGTCAACGAAGGCACGTATCCCCGCCCGGGCGGACCGCAGCCGATCTTCCACACCTTCGAGGGAGCGCCGGCCACCTGGCGCGGGCACAAGGTCCAACCGGACGGCGCCGTCTCCGCCCTGGTCGCGAAGTACGACAAGCAGGTGAAGACCCTGCGCGAGGCGCCGGTCGGCGAGACGCTCGTGGAGTTGCGCAAGTCCGGCAAGGACGGCTCGCTCGGCAACCTCGTCGCCGACGCGCTGCGCTCGGGCGCGGGCGGATCGCTCAAGGCCGATTTCGCGCTGACCAACTCGGGCGGCCTTCGCATCGAGGAGGTGCCGGCCGGACCGATCGCCTTCGGGACCCTCTTCGACCTCTATCCGTTCGACAACCGGCAGGTAGTCGTCACCCTGCACCCAGCCGAGCTTCGCGACGCGCTCGAGGCGGTGCTGCGCGCCCGCAAGCGCCCGCTCTACGTCTCCGGTTTGCGCTACACGATCGATTGGGACCGGTTCTCGGCCGGAAGGGACGTGCGCTCGGTGCCGGCGGGCGCGCTGGTCACGACGCTTTCCGACGCTTCGGGAAAGCTGCTCTGCTCGACCCGCACCTGCACGGCCGCGGTTTGCGACACCGTTTGCGACCCCGGCGCGTACACGGTCTCGACCTCCGATTTCCTCGCCAACGGAGGGGACGGCGTCGTCCTTCCCGCCGCGGCCCGGAAGGTGACCGGGCCGGTGCTGACGCGGGACATCGTGGTGAGCTACGTGAAGGAGCACTCGCCGATCACGGCGGAGCTCGTCGGGGGAGGATCTCCGCGGATCACCGTCGTCGGCAGGCGGGAAAGGCAGGAAGCGCAGTGATCGCCGTCGCTGCCGGCGAGGCATTGGGCTTGCTCTGGGGTCCAGGGCTCGTCTTCCTCGTCTTCATCATCTGGCTCATCCGGCGGGTGGTCCGCGCGGCGCGCACGGAGAGCCGTCTCGAGGAGGAACGGCTGCGAGAATGGATGAAAGGCGAGGTCGCGCAGCTGCAATCGACGAAGGCGGAGCCGCGCCTCATGCGCGTTCCCACGGCGGCCGAGCGGAAAAAGCGCTCAGCGGTGCCCGCCCCCGCCGCTCCCGAGGCCGTGCCCGGCCCCGACGTCATCACCATCGTGAAGGTCGTAGACGGGAAGGTGGTCGGGAAGTGGCAGTTCGGTTGACGCTCAGCGGTGTTCTTCCGCGGTCACGGCGGCTTCGGTCGCGTCGAGCAGCGGCTTCGCGCTGAGGCCGCTTCCCGTCGCATGCTCCATCCACAGATCGGGCGTCACCCTGCCGAACGACGCCGCCCGCTCGAACTGGGCGCCGAAGTCGGCCCCGCGCAGCTTCTGCTCGAGCTGGAAGGCGACGAGGTGACCGATCGGATAGTCCGGCAGATAGAGGAAATTCGCCACCATGTGCGAATAGATGGCGAGAAGGCCGGCGCCCTTCCCGCCCAGCACCGGCGCGTAGCGCTGGTCCCAGAGATCGCGGGCGACGCGCAAGGTGGCCTCGCGCAACTCCGCCGGCGTCGCCTGCGGGTGCGCGTACATGTATCGCCAGACGCCGAGGTCGACGAGACCGACGCCGGCGATCTCCCAGGTGCCCCAGAAATCATTGAGAACGCGAAGGCGCTCCGACTGCGGGTCTGGTTTGGTGAGGCCGAGCAATTCGAGGTCGCGGTTCTGGAAGGTGAAGGCGAGCGCCTCGGTGAAGGCAGTGGCCGGTACGCCCGACAGCAACGTGTGATCGACGAGATAGAGCGAGCAGATCTGCTCGACATTGTGTCCCATCTCGTGGACCGCGATGTTGTAGCCCTTGTAGTCCATTCCGTCGGGATTGATCCGGGTACGCAGGTGCGGATCGTCGCCCCGGCGGGCGCTCTGCAGCGCATGTCCGGACCCCCGCGCCGGATCCACCACGATGTGCGAATCGAAGAAGCGCGCCCGCTCGGGCGCGAAACCGAGGCCCTCGAGAAGCCGCGGGATGTCCTTCTTGTACGCCGCCGCCGTCGGATAGCGGGCCCGGGTCAGGGCGTTCAGCTCCTCCTCCGGATGGCGTGCGCGGGGAAGGAACCCGCTGTACCAGAGGTCGTGCGGCTCGAGCGGTCTGCCGAGCCGCGCGCGAATCAGGGCGGCGACGCGCGGCACGAGCGGCGAATCGACGATGCTCTGCAAGAGCTCTTCCGCCCGCTTCTCGGGAATCTCGCGATCGAAATTGAAGCGGCGATCGATCTCGGTCGGCGCCAGCGGCGAATCCTGATCGGTGCGGCGGGCGGCCTGGAAGTCGGCGAGGATCACCGCATAGCGGGTGTCGGGCTCGCGTTCGTTGGATGCCGAAGGCTGCGCCGGGCGCTTGCCCTGCGCCTTCATCTTCTCCGCCTCCACCTCGCCGCCGGGCGAGAGCGTCACGGCGTTGGCCTGCGGATCCCAATCCACGCGTGGATCGTCGATCACCGCCTTCGGAATGCTCTGATCGACGATGCGCTCCATCGCTGCCCGGATGAGGCGCTGCCGCTCGAGCCCCAACGCGCGGTCCTTCTCCGCGTAGTCCGCCTTGATCTGGTCGCGCAGGTTCCAGTGCGCGAGGAGCCGCACGCCGGCGGGAAAGATCCGCTTCCCGCCCGGCGCGAGGACGTGGTGCATCCACAGGTTGTAGCCCGCGATGTACGCCTCGGCGTCGGCCTGGGCCTTGCTCCGCGCGAGCTGCGCTTCGCCGCTCGGGCGCAGCGCGAAGCGGCGGGTGAGGCGCACCGCCGCCCAATCGCGCCGGCTCCACGACTTGCCCTGGGCGAGCATCTCGTCGAGCGTCGGCAGGGGGAAGTTGAGCAGCGCGATGAACCCCAGCTTGGAGCCGAAGAAGTCGTCGCTCGCGTGGGCGGAGAGATCGAGCCCCGCGAAGACGTCGTCGATGGGCATCTGGGGGCCGAGCTCCAGCTCGCTGAAGCTGCGCATCTCGCGGCCGAGGTCGAGGAAGTATCCGTCGACCTGCTCGAGGACGTACTCGAAGCGGCCGAGGAGCGCGTCGAGGCCTTTCGCATCCGGGACGAACCATTCCTCCGCGAAGGCTTGCAGCCCCTGTGCGTCGCCGTCCTCCTTGCGCCAGAGAAGCCCGACCTGCCTGAGGCCCTGCTCGATACGGGCCCGCTGACCTTCGCCGTGCTTGCGGACCAGCGCGGCGACGATGTCGGGCGAGGGATCGACGTTGCGGTTGGCGCCGGTCAGCACGGCCGCGACCTCCTCGGGCTTGCGGGAGTTTTTCGCAGGATGGCAGGAGGCGAGGAGCGCTGCGCAGAGGAGAAACGGGAGCGGTCGCATGGGCCCGCGCTTGTAGCACGGCCCGGCGAGCGGTTCCCCGACAGGCGAACCCCGGCAAGCGCCTTGGCGAAGCGTGTTTACGATTGCGGTCATGAAAGTGCTCCCTGCCGTGGTCGCCTCGTCGCTCGTCGCCTTTTGCGGATGCTCCTGGCTGCGCCAGATGGCCGCGTCCGGCTTCCAGAAGCCCTCGCTCTCCTTCAAGGACGCCTCGCTCTCCGATGTGACGCTGAGCGGGGCGACCGTGAACCTCGTCTTCACCGTGACCAATCCGAACGATGCCGCGCTCTCCTTGGCGGAGACCGATTACAAGTTCTCGCTGGAGGGCAAGCAGGTCGTCGCGGGCAAGCCGCCTGCCGGCATCCGCATCCCCGCCAAGGGATCGAGCGACGTCACCCTGCCCGCCTCGGTGAAGTTCGCCGATATCGCCGGATCGATCGCCGACTTTCTCCGCAAGGAGCAAGCGAATTACCGCGCCGAAGGCCACATCGGGGTCGACACGCCCATCGGAATCGCCGCGCTGCCGTTCGAGAAGGAGGGAATGGTGCCGCTGCCGAAGCTTCCCGACGTATCGCTCGGGACTCCGAAGATCGGCTCGCTCTCGCTCACCTCGGCGCGCATCGACGTTCCCTTGATCTTCGCGAACAAGAATCCGTTCGCGCTGCCGCTGGGGACGGTCTCCGGCGCCTTGCGCATCGAGGGCGCGGACGTCGGCGAGGTGGGAGCGCAGCCAGTCGGTCGCGTGGGCGCACAGGCAGCGAAGACGGTGACCCTGCCGGTGACCGTTCACTTCTCGCAGGCGATGGCGGCGGCGAAAGCCATCCGCGAGGGACGCGCCCATGTCGCGGTCGACGGGCAGCTCGCCTCGGAGGGCGCCGCGGTGCCCTTCCACGTCGAGCACGACCTGGAGTTCGCCCAGGGCAATTGACGCCGCGTCCGGCGTGGTCCAGAAACGCCCGCCTTGGTTGCGGACCGCGCAGCGTTGGATCGAGGACCTCACCACATGGCCGAACCCGAACTGTCGTTCTTCGCGCGCCTCTGGCTCGCGCTCGTCTGCCTCTTTCGCGTTGTCTTCGACCCGCCGTTCGCGGCGCTCGTCGCCCAGGCACGCGAGCAGAAGGCATTGCCGGCTCCGGCGGCCACTGCAAAGGATTCCGTCCGGGCCGCGCCCGACACGGCCTTGCACCTGCTCGCGCAACTCCAGCGCGAGGGGCGCTTCATCGATTTCTGCGAGGAGGAGATCGCCTCCTTCAGCGATGCCGAGGTGGGCGCGGCCGCGCGGACCGTCCACGGCGGCTGCCGCAAGGTGCTGCGCGCGAACCTGGTCCTGAAGCCCGTCCGCGCCGACGCCGAAGGGGCGGAAGTGACGGTGCCGGAGGGCTTCGATCCCACCTCTGTGCGTCTGACCGGGAACGTGGTCGGTCATCCGCCCTTCCGCGGGACGCTGCGCCACCACGGCTGGAAGGCCGACTCGGTGAAGCTCTCGCCGCCTGGAGCCGGGCAGGACGCGACGCTGCTCGCGCCCGCGGAGGTGGAGCTTCCGTGACGGCTCGCGCCAGCAAAAGCACGGCTTCCGCGGCGGCCCGGTATTCCGTCGGGATCGATCTCGGCACGACGAACAGCGCGATGGCCGAGGTCGATCTGGCTGTGCAGCCGGCGGGGCCAGGAGAGCCGCTGCCCGCGCCGCTCCCGGTCGAGGCGCCGCAGATCGTGTCGCCCGGGGAAGTCGCGCCGCGCGAGCTCTTGCCTTCGTTCGTCTACCTGCCCTCGCCGCACGAAGCGCAGAAGGGAGCGTTCGCGCTCCCCTGGGGCGATCCGGGCCACGTCGTCGGGGCCTATGCGCGGGATCGCGGCGCACAGGTCCCCGGGCGACTCGTCTCCTCGGCGAAGAGCTGGCTTTCGCATCCGGGCGTCGACAAGCGCGGACAGCTGTTGCCGATGGGCGCCGAGGCGGAAGTGCCGCGCATCTCACCGGTCGAAGCGAGCGCGCGCATCGTTTCCCATCTGCGCGCGGCCTGGGACGCAACGCACGAGGACGACAAGCTCGCCGACCAGGCGGTGACGCTCACGGTGCCCGCCTCTTTCGACGCGGCCGCGCGCGAATTGACGGTGCAGGCCGCGGCCCAGGCGGGGCTCGGGAACCTCACTCTCCTCGAAGAGCCGCAGGCCGCGCTCTACGCCTGGGTGCAGTCGGCGGGCGACTCGTGGCGCAAGCTCGTCCATCCCGGCGACGTCATCCTTGTCGTCGACATCGGCGGCGGAACGAGCGACTTCTCGCTCATCGGCGTGGGCGAAGAGGAGGGGCGGCTTTCCCTCACCCGGCTCGCGGTCGGCGATCACATCCTCCTCGGCGGAGACAACGTCGATCTGGCGCTCGCGCACCTCGTGCGCAGCCGGCTCGAAGCCGAAGGACGCAAGCTCGACTCCTGGCAGTTCACCGCGCTGACCCACGCCTCCCGCCAGGCGAAGGAGCATCCCGAGCTTCAATCGCGCGGGAAGGTCCCGCTCGCGATTCCGGGACGCGGGAGCGGGCTCGTCGGCGGAACGGTCCGGACCGAGCTCTCCGTCGCCGAGCTGCGCTCGGTGGTCGAAGGGTTCTTTCCCGACGTGTCGATCGATGCGGCGCCGGCGCAGCAACGACGTCTCGGCCTCACCACCCTCGGCCTGCCCTACGCGCAGGATCCGGCGGTGACCCGGCACCTCGCCGCCTTTCTCCGCAGGGCGGGCGGCGCGGAGAAGAAGAAGGGCGCGAGCTTCCTCCATCCGACGGCGCTCCTCTTCAATGGCGGCGTGTTCAAGGACACCGGTCTCCAGGAAATCGTCGGCAAGCAGGTGGATCGGTGGGTGACCGCGGAAGGCGGAGCCCCGCTCCGGCGCCTGGTCCCGTTCAGCCTCGATCTCTCGGTGGCGCACGGGGCGGCGTACAGCGGCCTCGCGCGGCGAGGACGCGGCATCCGCATCCGCGGCGGCACTGCCCGCGCCTATTACGTCGGCATCGAATCGGCCGCGCCGGCGGTGCCAGGCTATCCGGCTCCGCTGCGGGCGGCGTGCCTCGCTCCCTTCGGGATGGAGGAAGGGAGCTCGCTGGAGATTCCCGGCCTCGAGGTCGGGGCAGTGGTCGGCGAGAAGAGCTCCTTCCGGTTCTTCGCCTCGAGCGCGCGGCGCGAGGATCAGCCCGGCACGGTAGTCGAGGACGTCTCGGAGTTGCAGGAGCTGCCGGCCATCGAAGCCGAGCTTCCCGCCCGCGAGGGCTCCGCCGGCGAAGTCCTTCCGGTCGGACTGCGCGCCTCGGTGACCGAGGTCGGCACGCTCGCGCTCGAGCTGTTCGCCCGCGACGAGAAGCACGCAGGAGGCGCCTGGAAGCTGGAGTTCTCGGTGCGCGGAGAGTAGCCGTGGCGTTGCGCTACGCCGTCGGGATCGATCTCGGCACCTCGAACACCGCCATCGCCTACGCCCACCTGGAAGCGAAGGATCCCGGCGCGTCGGTAGAGATCTTTCCCCTCCCGCAGCTCGTCGCCGCCGGCGAAGTGACGGCGCGTCCGCTCCTGCCTTCGCACCTGTATCTGCCCGGCGAGCACGAGCTGCCGCAGGGCGCCCTTTCCCTGCCCTGGGAGGAGCGGGCTTTGCCTGCGACGGGCGGAGGCCGCAGGGCCGGAGCATACGGTGACCGGACCGATCCCGCGCCCGCGGTCGGAATCTTCGCTCGCGATCAAGGTGCCCGCGTCCCTGGTCGCCACGTCGCATCGGCGAAGAGCTGGCTGTGCCATCCCTCGGTGGACCGCACCGCGCGCATCCTGCCGTGGGGCGCTCCGCCCGAGGTCGGGCGCCTTTCCCCGGTGGAGGCGAGCGCGCGGATCCTCGCGCACTTGCGCTCCGCCTGGGACAGCGCGCATCCACAGGCGCCGCTCGCCGAGCAGGACCTGGTCGTCACCGTGCCCGCCTCTTTCGACGAAGGCGCCCGCGCGCTCACGCTCCGGGCCGCCCAGGATGCGGGCCTCACCCGCCTCGTCCTCCTCGAGGAGCCGCAGGCCGCCTTCTACGACTGGACGAGGGTGCACCGCGCGTCGCTCGCGGAAGAGCTCGAGGCGGTCCGCCTCATCTTCGTCTGCGACATCGGCGGAGGTACCACCGACTTCACGCTGGTGGTCGCGGATTCGAAGGGCGAGACTCCCACGCTCCGGCGCGTCGCGGTCGGTGACCACCTGCTGCTCGGCGGCGACAACATGGACATCGCGCTCGCGCGGTCCGTCGAGGCGCGGCTGTCCACCAAGCTCGGCGCCGGGCAATGGGGCGCGCTCGTACAGGCTTGCCGCGTCGCCAAGGAGCGGCTGCTCTCGAGCGATGCGCCGGAAGAGCTGTCCGTCTCCATTCCCGGAACGGGCTCGCGGCTGGTCGGCGGCGCGCTGTCCGCTGCGCTCCGGCGCGATGAGGCGCGCACGCTGCTCCTCGACGGTTTCCTGCCCGAGGTGGCTCGCGATGCGGCGCCCGCCCGCGCTGCCCGGGCGACCGGGCTCGCCGAGCTGGGCCTGCCGTACGCAGCCGATCCGGCCATCACCCGGCACGCGGCCGCGTTCCTTCGGCGCCATGCGCCTACCGTTGCCGAAGCCATCGGCACGGAGCCGGGGGAATTGCGGCTCGATGCCATCCTCTTCAACGGTGGGGCTCTCGCCGCCGATGCGCTCGCCTCGCGCCTGATGTCGGTCTTGCAGTCCTGGCAGGCCACGCCGCTCAAGCGGCTCCGAAACGACGCGCCCGATCTCGCGGTCGCGCGCGGCGCGGCCATGTACGGGCTCGTCCGCCGTGGCCTCGGGCTGCGCATCGGCGGCGGAAGCCCGCGCACCTATTACGTCGGCGTGTCGTCCGAAGGCTCGACGGGCGCGCTGTGCATCGTGCCGCGAGGCGCCGCGGAAGGAGATCCGCAGGAGGTCCCCGGCCGCACCTTCGGCCTGGTCCTCGGCAAGCCAGTCCGCTTCCGGCTCTTCGCCGCGAGCGGGTACCGCGCCGAGCAGCCCGGCAATCTGGTCCCCATCGACGAGGACCTGACCGAGTTGCCTCCCTTGCAGACCGTCGTGCAGGGCGAAGGGACCGCGCAGGTGCGGCTGCGATCGGCGCTCACCGAGATCGGCACCCTCGAGCTTTCCTGCGTTGCCGAGGCGGCCGCGTGGAAGCTCGAGTTCCAGCTCCGGCAGTCGTCCGCGGGCGACAACGAGGGCAGCGGCGCCGTCGGGGCGCTCCCCCGCACCATCGACCAGGCCCGCGACGTGATCCAGCAAGTCTACGGAAAGAAGCCCCGCGAGATGCAGGGGCGCGAGGTCAAGGACCTCTGGCGCAACCTCGAGCGCGCGCTCGGCGACCGCGCCACCTGGACGGCGGCGACCAGCCGCGATCTGTGGAGCGTGCTCTGGGCGGGCGCGCAGAAGAGGCGGCGCACCGCCGACCACGAGCGCCTCTTCCTGCAACTGTGCGGATACACTTTGCGTCCGGGGTTCGGCGCGCCCCTCGATTCCTGGCGCTGCGAGCAGGTCTTCACGCTCCTTCCGCAAGGCGTCACCCACCACAAGGAATCGGCGGTTTGGGCGGCGTACTGGATTCTCTGGCGGCGCATCGCCGCCGGCCTCGGCGATGCCGAGCATGCCGCGCTGTTCGCCGCCATCGAGGCCCACCTGCGCCCGCAGCCGAAGGGCCGCGTCGCGAATCCGGGAAAGAAGCCGCCGGGCCTCGCGATCGACGAGATGGTGCGTCTGCTCGGCGCCCTCGAACGGCTGGAGCCGGCGAAGAAGGTCGAGGCGGGAGGTTGGCTCATCGACCGCTTGCGCGCGGGCGACGCGCCCGGGGTCGCTTGGGCGCTCGGGCGTCTGGGCGCGCGGGTCCCGGTGGCGGGCGCGGCACACCACACCGTGCCGCAGGAAGTGGCCGCCTCGTGGGTCGAATTCCTGCTCGGGATCGATGCTCCGGAGGCGTCGTTCGCGCTCGCGCAACTGGCGCGGCTCTCCGGGGATCGCGCGCGGGATCTGCCGGACGACTTGCGCGAGCGAGTGGCTGCGACGCTCGAGCGCCGCCGGAGCCCCCCGGAATGGGCGCGCGCCGTGCGCGAGGTGGTCTCGCTGGGAGCGAGCGACGAGCAGCGGATATTTGGGGAGTCGCTGCCGCTGGGGTTGCACCTGGCGTGAACGGCTCTTCGGACGGAGTGATACCGTCCGCTGCGTGACCCGCTACATCCACGGCGAAACGGACCCGGTAGAGATCTCCCGCCTCGAGACCCAGGCCCGCTTCCTCTCCCGCTGGATCCTCGACGGCGTCGAAATCGGTCCGGGATCCTTCGTCCTCGACATGGCCTGCGGGACCGGAGCCATGTCGCGGCGTCTGCGGGCGCGGTTCCCCGACGTGCACCTGTTCGGCTGCGACATCTCCCAGAACCAGCTTCTCGCCGCCCGCGCCGAGCAGGAACGGGTCCGCGATCGCTTCCCGCTCGTCCGCTGCACCGCCGCGGCGCTCCCCTTCTTTTCCACCACCTTCGACGCCGTCCACTGCTCGTGGCTGCTCGAGCACGTTCCGCGGGAGGAGACCATCGCCATCCTGGGCGAGGCGCGGCGCGTGCTCCGTCCGGCCGGAGTCGCCTACCTCTGCGAGGTGGAAAACGAAAGCCTTCTCTTCTGGCCGCGCAACCCGCTGCTCGAGGAGTGCTTCCGGGCGCTCTGGGAAGTCCAGGCGGCGGGCGGCGGGGACCCGATCATCGGCCGCAAGCTGCACGGCCTTTGCACGGCGGCCGGGTACTCACGGACCGACGTGATTCCCACCACCCAGCATTTCCACGCGGGCTCCCCACCCGGCTATTACCACGCAATGATTCATGAATTCGCAGAAATCCTGCGCAGTGCGCAAGACGCGCTGCCGGGCCCCCTGCGCGGTCGCGTCGAACAGGCGTGCAGTGATCTCTACGACCTCGAGCGGCAGCCAGGCTCGTCCTTCACGTACACATTCTTCCGTGCGCGGGCCCACGTTTGACCCTCGCTTGCGAGGTCTGCTACTTCGATTTTGCAACCGGACGGGGGGACCGTCCGATAAACAAGAAGGTCAGCCAATGGCGCAAGGTACCGTCAAGTGGTTCAACGACAGCAAGGGTTTCGGTTTCATCTCGCAGGAGGGCGGCGAGGACGTCTTCGTCCATCACACCGCCATCCAGATGGATGGTTTCCGTTCGCTCACCGAAGGGGAGCGGGTGGAGTTCGAGGTGACGAAGGGACCGAAGGGGCTGCAGGCGCAGAACGTCCGTAAGGCTTAGGCCGCGCCCGAAAGCGCCGTTCTTCTACGAGGGCCGTCCGGCGGAAGCCGGGCGGCCTTCGCGCTTTCTAGACGCCGGCCTGGCTAGGCGGGGCGTCGGCGCGCCAGCGCGCGCAAGTCGAGGTGCTGCTCGGCGAGATCGACCTCGTCGAGGCGCTGGCGGTGCGCGGTGAGCAGATCGCTGCGGGTCAGCATGCCGAGGACCTTGCGAGGCTCGTCGCGGGAAACGACCGGCAGCCGGCCGACCCCTTCGCGCACCATGTGATCGGCCGCCTCCCGCAAGGTGCTGTCCTCGAAGACGATGGCCGCGCTGCGGCGGAGGAGGGCGCGTACCCGCTCCGAGCCCGGCACCCGCGGATCGAGCAGATCGCGCCGCGTGACCACGCCGACGAGGAGTCCGTCCCCGTCGACGACCGGGAATCCCTGGTGGGTCGCACCGCGCTCGCCGGACTGCGCGAAGGCGCGTACCTCGTCGAGCGACTGATCCGCCCGCAGCGCCACCACCGGCTTCGCCGCCGCGGCGCCGGCCTGGATCTGATCGAGGAAGTCGGCGGCGTACTCGCCGGGAACCCGCACGCCCCGCCGGGCGATCTTCTCGGTCATGATCGTGTTGCGCATGAAAAGGCAGGAAATGAGGAAGGCCGCGCTGCAGCCGCCCAGGAGCGGCAAGAGCCCCATCGGTTGCCTGGTGGTCTCGAAGGCGAAGATCACCGAGGCGAGCAGCGCCCTGGACGCTCCGGTGAACATCGCCGCCATGCCCACCAAGGCGGCTACCCGCACGTCGATCCCGAGATGGGGGAAGAGGGCGAGCGAGAGCGCTCCGAGCGAAGCACCCAGGCCGCCTCCGATGGTGAAGAGGGGCGCGAGCGTACCTCCCGAAGTGCCGCTTCCGAGCGAGACGCACCAGGAGACGAACTTCACCACGCAGAGGATGGCGACGGCGCGAATGGTGAGGTCGCCGGAGAGGATGCTGTCGATGTTGTCGTAGCCGACGCCGAGGGTACGCGGGACGAAGTACCCGCAAATGC
>VBKL01000087.1:39223-44939 GCA_005879805.1 Deltaproteobacteria bacterium
AGACCGGGATGAGCGACCTCGGCCGGAGCTCGAAGAGTAGCAATTCGACCGCGAGCAGCACCGCCGAGACGGGACTGCCGAAGGTCGCTGCCATGCCGGCGGCCGCCCCCGCGGCCAATAGCGTCTTGCGTTCGGCGCCGGTGGTCTTCAGCACCTGTCCGAGGAGCGAGCCAAGCGCGCCGCCGGTCGCGATGATCGGACCTTCCGCGCCGAAGGGGCCGCCGGTGCCGATGGCGATGGCCGCGGAGATCGGCTTCAGCAAGGTGAGGCGGGCCGGGATCCGGCTGCGGTTGAGCAGTACCTGCTCCATCGCCTCGGGAATGCCGTGACCGCGGATGGCCGCCGACCCGTAGCGGGCCATGAGCCCGACCACGATGCCGCCGAGGACGGGAACGGCGATCACCCACGCGCCGAGGTGATTGTCCGCCGGCGAGGTGAACTGGGCTGCGAAGCGGCCGTAGAAGGCGACATTGGTGACCAGTCCGATGAGACGGGTCAGCGCCTGGGCGACGAAGCCCGCGGCGACGGCGACGAGAACCGCGAGGGCGCTGATGAGTACCACCCGCGCATCGACGAGCGACCGCTCCGCCGGAACCCGGGCGGCCTCCAGCGTGGGAGCGAGCGAGGGTGCCACGGGAAGCGCGTCGGTCGTCGCTCCCTTGATGACGTCGTCTACCGGCATGTGGCGCGCTTATAGCGCGGCGCGCGCGTGGGTGTAGGTAATTCGTTTTGGTATGGATTCCGACGTCCGTCAGTGGACCGCGAAAGCGCGAGCGAGCTTGCGCAGCTTGGGCTCGGCCATCTTCCGCGACAGGCGCGTGGCGCGTTTGCGGGCGCTGCGCTTCTTGGCAAGGAGGATGGGAGTCGCTCCGCGGCCCACGGCGAGCAGATCGAGGAGGGCTTTCTCGCAGGCGCCGCGCTTGCGGCCCTTGCACGCGATCAGCTCCTCGACCGTCTCGAAGTGCTCGGGCAGCACCTTGCCGTCGTATGCCGAGCTCAGGATCGACGGCCAGATGTACGACGACTTGCACACCGCCGGCGTGTTCCCGAGATGGGACGCGGTCTCCTTGACGGCGGCGCTCAGCATCTTGCGCTTGTCGGTGACCCCCGGGACGAGCTCGCTGTGCAAGCGCGCGAGGATGTTGGCGCAGATCATCGTCCCCGCCCAGGTGCGGAAATCCTTGGCGGAGAAGCGTTCGCCCATCGTCTCCTTGATGTACTCGTTGATGTGGTGCCGATGGACGTCCACCTTTTCTCCATCGCCGTTGCGGAACTGGAATACGTCCCGCCCTGGTACCTTCATCAGCTCGCGCACGATTCGTGCGACGCGGCGATCGCGTAGCTCGCTTTGCTGACGTTGGCCGGATTTTCCTTCGTAATCGAAGCGCACCGTGTCGCCGCGCACCTCGACGTGCCGCTTGCGCAGGGTGGCGATGCCGAAGGAGCCGTTCTCCTTCGCGTAGATGTTGCTGCCCGGGCGCATGAAGCAGGTGGAGAGGATGCGGAGGATGCAGGCCATCACCTTTTCGCGGGGAAGGCCGGGAAGCTTGAGGTCCGCTTCGATGCGTTTGCGCATCCGCGGCAGCGCGTGGGCGAAGGCGACGAGTCGATCGAATTTCTTCTCTTCGCGCTCGCGAACCGCCTGGTCTCCGTAGCGATATTGCCAGCGCCCCGCCTTGTCCTTGCCGATGGCCTGCAGCCGGGCGCCGGGCGAGCGGCTGGCCGCCACTTCCGTCCAGGCGGGCGGGATGGCGAGCGACTGCAAGCGCTTCAGATCGCCGCGCGCGGCCCCTCTCCAGCGGAAGCCCTTTTTCGGGCTACCGAGGCGATGGATCCCGGTCGCCTGCAGTTTCTCGACCAGCGTCACCGCGTTTCAATCTGCGATGCGGCCGTCCGTCGTGCACGGTTACCGAATCAGGACCGAGCGAGCGCCGCCACGTCGTCGGCGAGGGCGAGCGATGCCGTCAGGCCCGGTGACTCGATTCCGTACAAGTTCACCAGCCCGGGGACGCCGTGCTCCGACGGGCCTTGCAGAAGGAAATCCGCGTTGGGTTTTCCGGGACCCACGATCTTGGGACGGATCCCCGTGTAGCCGGGCTCGAGCGCTCCGTCGCGCAGCCCCGCCCAGTAGCGACGGATGGCGGCATAGAACGCGCTGGCCCGCGACTCGTCGAACGAATAGTCGATGGTGGAAACCCAGGTCACGTCGGGCCCGAAGCGCACGTGCCCGGCGAGGTCGAGCGTCACGTGGACGCCGAGGCCGCCGCCGCTCGCCACCGGATAGACGAGGTGCGAGAAGGGCGACGGTCCTTTGAGCACGAAATAGTGGCCCTTCGCGTAGAAGGTCTCCGGAATGGATGCCGGCGGTATACCTTCGATCGATCGGGCCAACGACTGCGCGTGGAATCCGGCCGCGTTCACGAGCGTGCGCGCCACGAGGGTGCCATTGGAATCTCCGCCCACCCGTAGCTCGATGCCGGATCCGGTGACGCGCCCGCCGAGGACGGGCGCGTGGCGGGCGAGGCTCGCCCCGGCCTCCCGCGCGTCCTGCGCGAGCGCGCGCATCAGCCCGTGGGCATCGAGGATTCCGGTCGACGGCGAGAACAGGGCGCGGACGCAGCGCACTTCCGGCTCCATCCGGTAAGCTTCTTTGGCATCGAGCCATTCCAGGTCGCCCGCGCCGTTTGCGTGCGCCGTCTTCTTGTACGACTCGAGCGAGGCGATCTCCGCTTCGCTGGTTGCGACGATGAGCTTCCCGATGCGCCGGTGCGGAATCCCCTTGTCGGCCAGATACGCGTAGAGGGCGCGGCGCCCGCGCTCGCAGGATCGGGCCTTGAGCGATCCCGGCGGGTAATAGAGGCCCGCGTGGATGACTTCCGAGTTGCGGGAGCTGGTATGGGTCCCGAAATCCTTCTCGGCCTCCAGGAGCGCCACCTCGCGCCCGAGAAGGGCGAGCGCGCGGGCGCAGGCGAGCCCGACCACCCCTCCGCCGACCACGACAGCGTCCAGCTTCTCGACCGTCACACGGTCAATCTACCGCCTGCCAGCGGAGTCCCCGAAACGAAAGGGTCGGCGCGGCATCGAATGACTCGTATTTGCAGCGCCCTGCGAGCGAGGCGCCCAGGAAGCCGCTTGCTTGATTTTCGCGGCCGGGCACGGTAGGGAGCGCGACCCAAAACTCGCGGAATGCAACTTGCCGGGTAGGTTGTTGTCGGCATGATCCGAAGGCAGTCGAAAGCAGGAATCCAGAGAGAAGGACCACGTGGCGACCACAGACCTCATCCGCAACATCGGCATCAGCGCCCACATCGATTCGGGCAAGACGACGCTGTCCGAGCGCATCCTCTATTACACCGGGCGGATCCACGCGATCCACGAGGTGAAGGGGAAGGATCAGGTCGGCGCCAAGATGGACTCGATGGAGCTCGAGCGCGAGAAGGGCATCACCATCCAGTCCGCCGCCACGTACTGCGAGTGGGACGTCACCGACGAGTCGCGCCCGACCCACAACATCAACATCATCGACACCCCCGGACACGTCGACTTCACCATCGAGGTGGAGCGCGCGCTCCGCGTGCTCGACGGCGCCATCCTCGTCCTCTGCTCCGTCTCGGGCGTGCAGTCGCAATCGATCACCGTCGACAGGCAGATGCGGCGCTACAAGGTTCCGCGCCTCGCCTTCATCAACAAGATGGACCGTTCAGGCGCGAACGCCTTCCGCGTCACGCAGCAATTGCGCGAGAAGCTCAACCACAACGCCGTGCTGGTCGAGTACCCCATCGGCGCCGAGGACAAATTCAAGGGCGTCGTCGACCTCGTCCGCATGAAGGCCTGCTATTACGACGGCGAGAACGGCGAGAACATCCGCGTCGAGGACATCCCCGCCGACATCCTCGAAGAGTGCAAGAAATACCGGCACGACATGATCGCCGCCGCGGCTGACTTCGACGACGAGCTGACGGAGCTCTTCATCGAGGAAAAAGACCCGCCCGTGGAAACGATCAGGCGCGCCATCCGCAAGGGCACGCTCCAGCTCAAGCTCACCCCCGTCTTCTGCGGCTCCGCCTACAAGAACAAGGGCGTGCAGCAGCTTCTCGACGGCATCGTCCACTACCTCCCCAATCCGGAGGAGGTCGTGAACGAGGCGCACGACCAGCGCAACGAGGAGCAGAAGGTGGTCCTGGCGAGCGATCCGAAGAAGCCGTTCGTGGGACTCGCCTTCAAGCTCGAGGACGGAAGATACGGTCAGCTCACCTATATCCGCATCTATCAAGGCCGCGTCGCGAAGGGTGACTTCATCGTCAACTCGCGCGACGGCAAGCGGGTGAAGGTCCCGCGGCTCGTCCGCATGCACTCCGACGAGATGCACGACATCGATGCCGGCCAGGCCGGCGACATCATCGCGCTCTTCGGGGTGGACTGCTCCTCGGGCGACACGTTCACCGACGGCACCATCCATTACACGATGACGTCGATGCACGTTCCCGACGCGGTCATCTCGCTCGCCATCGCTCCCAAGGAGAAGGCGGGCTCCGCCAACTTCTCCAAGGCGCTGAACCGCTTCACCCGCGAAGATCCGACCTTCCGGGTCCACCGCGACGAGGAGTCGGCCCAGACCATCGCCTCGGGCATGGGCGAGCTCCATCTCGAGATCTACATGGAGCGCATCAAGCGCGAGTACGGCTGCGAGGTCGTGGTCGGCCAGCCGCAGGTCGCCTACCGCGAGACCATCCAGCAGAAGGCGGACTTCCACTACACGCACAAGAAGCAGACCGGCGGGTCGGGCCAGTTCGCCCGCGTGGTCGGCTACCTCGAGCCGCTTCCACCCGATTCCGTCGAGCAGTACGAGTTCGTCGACGACGTGGGCGGCGGCGCCATTCCCCGCGAGTTCATCCCTGCTTGCGACAAGGGCTTCAAGGAGGCGGTCAAGAAGGGCTCGCTCATCGGCTTCCCGGTGGTCGGCGTCCGCTGCGTGATCAACGACGGCCTCGCCCACGCGGTGGACTCCAGCGAGCAAGCCTTCAAGACGGCCGCCCTGATGGGCTTCCGCGAGGGCTACGAGAAGGCGAAGCCGGTCATTCTCGAGCCGATCATGAACGTGGAAGTGCAGGTGCCCGAGGAGTTCCAGGGCGCGATGGTCGGTCAGGTCAACCAGCGACGCGGAGTCATCCAGTCGACCGAAACCGTCGAAGGCTACGCGGTCTGCACGGCCCACGTTCCGCTCTCCGAGATGTTCGGCTACTCGACGGACCTCCGCTCCGCGACGCAGGGCAAGGGCGAGTTCTCGATGGAGTTCGCCAAGTACCAGCCGGTACCCCGCGCGACGCAGGAGCAGATGATCAAGGAGTTCCGCGAGAAGCAGGCGGCGGGAAAGAAGTAGTCCTCCTTCTTCCCGGACGGCCGACGCGGCGTCAGGGCCCGCGCGTGAACCGCGGGTGTTTCATGGCGTCCGGGTTGACCACGTTGATCGGCTTCCCCGCCGCGAAGGCGAGGATCTGATCGAAGATGTCCGCGAACTGCACTTCCCATTCGTCGCGCGTCACGTACCCGAGATGCGGCGTGCAGATGGCGTTTTCGAGCGCGAGCAGCGGATGGGCGCCGCCGACGACAGGTTCCTGCTCGTAGACGTCGACGGCCGCCTTCCCCGGCCGCCCGCTACGGAGCGCGGCGGCGAGCGCGCCCGGCTCGACCAGTCCCGCCCGGCTCGTATTCACGA
>VBKL01000244.1 GCA_005879805.1 Deltaproteobacteria bacterium
GTCGGTGTGCGTCCCTCGGAAGGCGCCTCCTGGGACGACGTCTTCACCCAGGTGCTCCTCGAGAAGGTGGAGCCGAGCCTCGGGATCGCGCGGCCCACGTTCCTCGTCGACTATCCGGCCTCGCAAGCAGCGCTGGCCCGGCTGAAGCCTTCTGACCCGCGAGTGGCGGAACGATTCGAGCTCTACGCGGCGGGCCTGGAGCTGGCGAACGGATTTTCCGAATTGACCGACGCCCGCGAGCAACGCTCGCGCTTGGAGGAGGAACAGGGGCTGCGCGCACGGCTCGGTCGCGGCGTGTGGCCGCTCGACGAGCGGTTCCTGGAGGCGCTCGATCGCATTCCCAGCGCCGGAGGCGTTGCGATCGGGTTCGACCGGCTCCTAATGCTCCTCACCGGAGCCGCCTCGATCGCCGAGGTGCTGCTCTTTCCCGCCGCCGAGGAATATCCAGAGGCCGAGGAGCCGGGCCGCTCATGATCGGAAGAATCCTTCGCACGGCGATCGGCCTCCCGGTCATCACGCTCGGAGTGCTGGTGGCGGCGACCGTGATCGGCATTTCGGGCGACGGGCCTTTCGCGGACCGCGTCTTGCGCGCCTGGTGCCGGCTCGTCCTCTTTTGCGCCGGGGCCCGCGTCGTCGCGGAGGTCGTTCCGCTCGATCCCGGCAAGAGCTACGTCTTCGTCTCCAACCACACCTCGAACATGGACGTGCCCGCCATCGTGCCGAGCGCTCCGAGCTCGGTGCGCTTCGTGGCGAAGAACCAGCTCCGGAAGATTCCGCTCTTCGGGTGGGGCGCCGAGCGCATGGGACACGTCTTCATCGATCGCCGCGATCCGCACGGGGCGGCGAAGGCGATCTCGGCGCGGCTCGAAAAGGGCCTGGGCGGAGTGGGACTCTTCTTCTTTGCCGAAGGCACCCGTTCGACTACCGACGAGATGCTTCCGTTCAAGAAAGGCGCGGCGGTGGCGGCTTTGACGAGCGGGCTCGATTGCGTGCCGATCGGCGTCGCTGGCGCACGGAACGTCTTGCGGCCGAAAGGGTTTCCTCTCTTCGGCCCCGGTACCATCGCGGTGGTATTCGGCCAGCCCATCCCCATCGCGGGCCATGAGCTCGAAGATCGCGATCGCCTGGTCGCGGAGCAGCGAGCGGCGGTGGAACAATGTGTGAAAAGGGCGCGGGAGCTCTTGCAAGCCGCGTCCGGCCGTTCCTGATCCCTGTGGTAGCATGAAGGCCGGAATGCCCGAAACTTCACAGGATTCCGCGTTGGTGCGCGATGCTTTCGCCGGGCTTGCCCGGGCGCTCAAGCGCGTCTCCATCTACCGCCACGCGCCGGGGCAGCACGCCTCGTTCGTCGAGCCGGTGCTCGCGACGTTCCGGGAAGTACTCTCGCGCAGGCCCGCCGTCACCATCTCGGTGGAGCAGGGATCGCTCACCTTCGAAGGGCAGCCCGTCTACACCGAGCCTCCACGCGAATGGGGGCTGTGCTTCCGGCTGCACCGCGACGGGATCCGGACCATCACCTTCAAGAGCGGTCTCTCCGCCGAAGAGTTGCTCGATTTCATGGACGTGGCGCTTCCCGATTCGCAGGGGGGTCCCGCGACCAGCCGCGAAGACGCCGTCACCGAGCTGTGGAAAGCGGATCTCGCTTCCATCGAGTACACGGCGATCGCCGGTTACCGGATCGAGGAGCACGGCGGTCCCGGGTTTTCGCAGGCCGTGGAAGCGCTCATCGAGCGCGTGCAGGAAATGACGCAGGCGTCCGGTAGCGACGCGCTCACCGATCACGGCGCCCCTCCGCTCCTCTGGGACGACGCCCTGCGCAAGAAGAACGATTCGCAGAGCTGGGGAGAGCTGGCCCGGCGCGCCGCCCTCACCGTCCTCCGCATCGTGGAGCGGGACCTCGCCGGCTGGGACCTCGAGGCCTTGCAGGAGACGTTCTGGCGCCTCGTCGACGACGGCGCCGAGCGCGGCGAGGTGCTCGCGGTGGTGGCCGCTCTCGATGGCGCCCGGCGCCTGCAAGGGCAGCACGCAGCGGGGTTCCGCACCGCGCTCTCGCGCAAGATGATGGACGAGAAGCGGCTCGCGCGCGCCGTCGAGCTGGTCGGCCTTTCGGACAAGGGCGCGGCCCAGATCCTCGCTTCCTGGCTGCAGCTCTTGCCCGCCGAGGCCGGACCGAACATCGCCTCCGCGCTCGCGACCGCGACCCGCGGCGACGTCATCGCTCCGCTCGCGCATGCGGCGCTCGTGCGCCTCGGCACCTCGCGGGCCTTCGTCGAGGAAATCCTCCACCGCGGTCCCGCTGCCGTCTCGCTCGGAATCCTGGCGCAGCTCGGCGCGGTGCAAGCGGTGCGGCCGCGTGCCGAGCTTGCTGCCGCGGCCCTCGGTCATCCGGAAACTCGCGTCCGGGCGGAGGCGATGCGTATCGTTCCCATCGAGCCGCAGGTCGCCGTCGAGCGCCTCCGGCCGCTCCTGGAGGATGCCGATCCGCAGCTGCGCATGACCGCCGCCGACGCCCTCTCGTCCTGCATCTCGGTCGCCGAGCCGGCGGCGCTGTTGCTCATCCGCGCCATGTCCCGGCCCGACTTCGAGCAGCGCGAGCGGGAGGAGCTGGTCGTCTTCCATCGCGCGCTCGGGAGGCTGCAGAGCACCACCGGGCATTCCTACCTCGCCGAACGTCTCGCGCATCCGAAGAAGGGGTTTTTGAAGAAGCGCCGCAACGAGCAGGAGCAGCTTCTCGCCGTGCAGGGTCTCGCCGAGGAGGCCACCCTCCGCTCGCTGCGCATCCTCGAGGACGGGATGGTTCCGGGGCGGGGCCATCCACCATCGGTGGTCAACGCCTGCCGCGCCGCCGCGCTGCGCATCCGCACGCCGCGCGGCGCGCGTGGAGGCGGGAACCAGTGAGCCCCCGGGATCGCCGTCCCGACGGAGGAGTGCTCTCCCAGGTCTTCGACGTCAGCGGCGCGCAGGCGACCCGCGAACGTCGCCAGCAGCTCGGCCGCGATGCGGTGATGGCGCTGAACGCCATCCAGCGCAACGCGAGGAACTACGGCGAGGACAACAAGGTCTTCGGACCGCCCATCGCGCAGCTCAAGGCGGCGGTGATGGAGCTGCTCGGCGCCGATGGGCTCTTCGAGCTGGAGATCACCGACGACGAGCTGTGGATCAACCGGCAGGCGATCCGGTTCGACGCCGGCTCGGTCCCGCTCGCGGCCAACTTGCGCAACGAGCTTCGGGAGCGCGGGATCCGCGCCATCGTGACGCACCTGCCGCCGCCGGACACCGATCTGCGGCTGCTCGTCCGGCTCCTCTCTCCGGCGGTTCCTCGCACGCTGGGGCCGCGGGGGGATCCTTCGCAGCCGCTCAAGACATTCGTGCTCCGCACCGGGCCGGTGGCGGCGGCGCCCGATCCGGCCAGCGAGCGCATGACGCGGTACGCGACGGTCTACGCCAGCGCCGCCTTCTTCGTGAACCACACCATCCAGCAGCTTCGCGTCGGCGGCGAGCTCATCCCTCTCTGGGCGGCGAGCCGGATGGTGCAGGACCTGGTCGATCTCCAGGGCGCCGCACCGCTGCGCTTCCTGCGGCTCGCCCGGATGAAACCGGATCAGCCCGATCGATATTGGGGCATCCACGCCGCCAACGTGGCCGTGCTGGCGGTGACGTTCGGCGCCCGCCTGGGATTGTCGAAGCGGCGGCGCCACGACCTCGGCATGGCGGCGCTGTTCCACGACGTGGGCATCGCGGCGATTCCCGCCAACGTGCTCGCCAAGCAGGGCAAGCTCGACCAGAAGGATCGCGGCTTCCTCGACGCGAGCCCGCTCTTCGCGGCCCGCGCCATCCTCCGCGACCGCGAGGTCCACGGCGCCGCCCTGGAGAGGGCGCTCGCGGCGTACGAGTGCCATCTCGACATGGTGCCCAAGGAAGGCGCGCCTCCCGAGGTGGGGCTCGGCGGCCGCATCCTCGCCATCTGCGAGTCGTTCGATGCCCTCACCACCGACAGGCCCTTCCGCCGCGCCCATTCCCCGCGGGAAGCGATCGGGATCATGACCACCGAGCAGCTCTTCCGCTTCGATCCGGCGCTGGTGGATCTGTTCGTCAAGGTGGCGCAGCCGCTGCTTTGATCGACGCGCAGTCGGTACCAAAGCAGATGTCGAGCACGGCATGAAGCTCGATTCCGTTCGGCGCGGCGCCGGACTGGCCGTGGAGCAGGTCGAAGAAGCCAACGCCGGTCACGGTCACCGTTTCGCCGGCGGTCTGGAAGCTGCCGCTCGCGGTGTGGCGGGCGTCAAAGGCTTTTCGCGCCTCTGTCGTCCGGTCCTTCCAGCTTTCCGCGACGCGGCGCGGATCGACGATTTCCGCGATCAGGGATTTGCCGGCGCCATCCACGAGAACGAGGTGGTAGTCGCCGTCGCTCTCCAGCTTGTAGCCGGCGAGGGCGACGTTGGTGAGCCGATCCGTCTGGATTTCCGGCGAGCCCGCATAGGTGAATCGCGGGCTGTCGCCGTTGAGATCCGGGGGAGGCTTCATCGCGCGCAGCGCGGCGATGGTCGCCGTCTGCGGGACCAGGCTCACCTTGCGCAGGTCCTCGTCGTGACCGGTCTTCACCGTCCACCGTCCGAAGCCAGATCGGCCGCCCCCATCGTCGTCGTCGTCCAGGTGCGTCCAGGGATCGCAGCTCAGGGCGAGCATCGCAACGCAGGCGACGACCAGGAACCGTTTCATGCGCCGCCCCAGATGCCGCGGCCGGGCGCGATTGACGATACGTCGGCCGGCGGTGGCGCTGAGACCGGAAATGCGGGGTCAGGCGCCGCCGTGCTTCCGGTGGCGGAGCCGCCGGACGACCAGGTAGACGACGATTGCGACGTTGACCGCGATCCCGGCGATGCTCCCGGCGCTGGCGTGCCGGACGGCGTGCACCACCTCGAGCGGAATGAAGGAGGCGGTGACGATCACCGTCAGCCACTCCGCCCACGTCTTGCGCATCAGCAGCCCGACGCCTTCGACGAGGAAGACGGCGGCGTAGGCGAAGGTGCCGAACGCGAGCCCGTGCAACTGCTTTTCGTCGAGGAGCCCGATCCGTCCGACGGTGCGCTCCACGAACTGCCGTCCCGGCGCGACCGGAATCTTCTCCAGGATCTGCTCGCCCATTTGCGCGGCATCGCCGTGGAGCAGCTTCAGCGCGCCGAGGCCGGCGGCGACGAGGAGAAGTGCCTTCACGAGCTTGAAGACGCCGATGGCCAGGATGACGCCGGACCGCTCCTCGCGTTCCTTCATCACGGTGTCATCCTCTCGAAGAAGGCTCTCACAGCGCGCGCAGGATCAAGCATTTCAGGTACCGAGTCTCCGGCACCCCGAGGAGCGCCGGGTGGTCTCGCGCCGCTCCGCGCTTCTCCACGAGCTGCACCGTCCTCTGCGCGTCCGCGGCGGCGGAGAGCACGGTCTCCTCGAAGAGCGCCTCTCCGACGTGGAAGCTGCAGCTCGCGGTGACGAGGACCCCGCCCGGTGAGAGGAGCTGGAAGGCGCGCAGGTTGATCTCCTTGTAACCGCGCAGCGCCGCGTCCGCGGAACCGCGGGTCTTCGCAAAGGCGGGAGGGTCGAGGACGATGGTGTCGAATTGCTCCCCCTCGTCCACCTGGTCCTTCAGGTAATCGAACGCGTTGGCGACGAGGAACTCCACGTTGCCCGCCCCGGTGCGCCGCGCCGCCTCGCGGCCCAGCGCCGCGGCGTCCTCGCTGATGTCGACGGCGAGGACGCGCTCGGCGCGGCGGGCGAGCTGCAACGCAAAGGCGCCCCCGTAGGTGAAGCAGTCGAGGGCGCGTCCGTGCGCGTAGCGGCCCGCCTCGATCCGGTTCTCCGCCTGATCGAGGAACGCCCCCGTCTTCTGTCCTTCGAGCGGATCGGCGACGAGGCGCACCTCGCCCTCGAGGAATTCCACCGGTCCTGGCGGCGAGCCGCGCAACATTCCCTTCCGCAGGGGCAAGCCTTCGTGCGCGCGCACCTTGGCGTCGTTGCGCTCGACGATGGCGCGAGGCGACCACTGCGCCTCGAGCAGCGAGGCGAACATCTCCCGCCGCGCCTCGGTCGCCTCGATGAGCGTCTGGACGCTCAGCACATCCGCATACCGATCGACGATCAGACCTGGCAGCAGATCCGATTCCCCGTGCACGACGCGGGCGGCGCGCCGTCGCTCTGGATCCGGCCAGGTCGCATCGCGCAGCGCCTTCGCGCCCGAAAGGCGCCGCGCGAAGAACTCCTCGTCGACGGGCTCCTCCTCGCGGGTGAGCAGCCGCACCGAGATCTGGCTCGTCTTCCCGTAGAAGGCCCTGCCGAGGAAGTGCCCGCGCTCGTCCTCGAGGCGGACGACTTCGCCGCCGCGAAGCTCGGACGGCGCGCGAACATCGCTGCGGTAGACCCAGACATGACCCTTGCGCAGCCGGTCCACGCCATGGCGCGAAACGACCACGGCGACCTCGCCGCTCATTTTGGGTAATCTAACCGAATGCCGCTCATCGCCATCGTCCTTGCTGCCGGCGTCGCCGCGCCAACCGATGCGTACCTCGACCAGAGCAGGGCCCGCTGGGAGCAGTTCTCGAAGCAGATCTGGGGCTACGCGGAGACCGGACTCCACGAGGAGAAGTCCGCCAAAGCCTTCGAGGACCTCCTCGAGAAGGAGGGCTTCACGGTCACGAAGGGCGTTGCCGGTATGCCCACCGCGTTCGTCGCGACCGCAGGAAAGGGCGAGCCGGTCGTCGCCATCCTCGCCGAGTACGATGCGCTGCCGGGCCTGTCGCAGAAGGCCGGCGAGCCGAAGAAGGATCCGGAAAAGGAAGGAGCGCCGGGCCACGGCTGCGGGCACAACCTTCTCGGCACCGCCGCGCTGGCCGCGGGCGTCGCCGCGAATCGCGCGCGCATCGAGCAGAAACTTCCC
>VBKL01000005.1 GCA_005879805.1 Deltaproteobacteria bacterium
TACCTCGACGTGCTCCTGGTTTTCTCCGTCTTCACGGCGCTCATGGTGCCGCTCGTGTTCCTCATCCAGCGACCCAAGCCGGGGGCGGCTCCGGCGGGGCATTGAGCGGCTCCTTGACGCTGTGCCGATCCGGGGCGCAGGGTATTTGCCGGGGAGGGTCGGATGTCCCAGTCCGACCACGACGGGCGGCGCGTGTTCGGAGGGCGGTATGCCCTTCTCCATGAGTTGGATCGCGGGGGAATGGGCTGCGTCTTCCGGGCACTAGACGAACGCTTGTCGCGCGAGGTCGCGGTCAAGGTGCTGCTCCACGGCCAGCACGACGAGAACCATATCCGCCGATTCGAGAGGGAAGCGCGGGCGGCGGGGTCGCTGAATCATCCGAATATCGTAGTCGTGCACGATGCCGGCGACCAGGATGGCGAGCCCTATCTCGTCACCGAGCTGCTCGACGGCGAAACGCTGCGCAAGGCGCTTTCGCGCGGTGCGTTGGCCCCCGCGCGAGCCGCGGATCTCGCGTTGCAGGTCGCACGGGGTCTGGTAGCCGCGCACGAGCACGGCATCGTCCATCGCGACCTCAAGCCGGAGAACCTCTTCCTGACGCGCGGAGGGGTGCTCAAGATCCTCGATTTCGGCATCGCCCAGCTGCCGCGGGAGTCGAGCGGCCTGGATCGCGTACGCACGGCGACCGGCGCGCCGATCGGGACCGTTTCGTACATGTCGCCCGAGCAGGTCCGTGGGCAGCAGGTCGATGCTCGATCCGATCTCTTCTCGCTCGGCTCGGTGCTTCACGAGATGCTCTCGGGAGCGCCGCCGTTCGATCGGGCGACGGTGCTGGATACCGGGCATGCCGTCATCGCAGAGGCGGCGCCGGCGCTGCCCTCGCGGGTCTCCGGGTCGCTCGCGGCGATAGTCAATAGATGCCTGAAGAAGGACCCTGGCGATCGGTTCGGTTCCGCTCGAGAGCTAGCGGCAGGTCTGGAAACGATTGCGCAATCCTCGCACGCCCGCTCGAGGCGCCGGCTGGCGATCGTCGTCAGCGCGATGGTGTTTTCGGCGGCGGCAGGTGCCATCGTGGTTCGTGAACTCCCGGATCTCGCGAAGAAGCTGTACGGCGGGCCGCGGGCCGACCAGCGTCCACTCGTTGCGGTCGCAGACATCGCGAACAGCACCGGCGAGCCGGAACTGAATGTGCTGTCGGGACTGCTCATCGTCTCGCTCGAGCAATCGCGGCGGCTCGGGGTGCTAACGCGTTCCCGGTTTGCCGATCTGGCCCGCCAGGTGGCGCATGTCGAGCCGGAGAGGATCGACGAGATCCTGGGTCGGGACATCGCCAGACGAGCGAAGGTCAAGGCCCTGCTCGTTGTGGGGGTGCATCGGCTGGGGTCGAAATACGTTGTGGAGATGCGAGCAATCGATCCCGAGCGCGATCGTTACTTGTTCACGGTCAAAGAGGAGTCTCCCGGGAAGGAAGGGTTGCTGGCCGTCATCGACCGCCTTTCGGAGAGGACGCGGCGAGAACTCGGAGACGAGCCGTCGGAGGAGATCGACGCGTCGCGCATCGCGGTCGGCGAGGCTCTGACGATGAACCTCGAAGCGTATCAGCACTATGTTCGTGGGTTGGACCTGAACGCGCACTACGGCGAGTTTGCTTCCGCAGTGAAGGAGTGGCGACGCGCCTTGGAGCTCGATCCGAACCTGGCGATAGCACATCGCATGCTGGCTTATGCCCTGGGGTGGTACAACCGCCCCGCGGAAGCGGCCGCCCATGCGCGAGCAGCGCTCGCGTCCGCAGCGCGGATGCCGGAAAAGGACCGCACAATCGTCCTCGCCATGGACGCGCTCGACAAGGACGATCGAGCGAAGGCGATCCACCTCGCCGAACAGCTCGCCGCGCGCTATCCCGACGACAAGACGTCTCAGTTCGTCGCGGCGCAAGTGCTTTCTGGTGCGGGAGAGTTGCAGCGCGCGGAAGCCGCCTTCCGGCGCGCGTTGCAACTGGACGCGGGATACATTTGCGCCCTGGGGGACTTCGCCAGGCTGCTCGATGACTCTGGCCGCGTCGCCGAAGCGATTCGTTTCGCAAGGGCCGGAGTCGCCGCACGACCAACAGCTGCAAATACAGCGATACTCGCGTGGGCAACGGCGACAGGCGGCAATGTCGAAGAGGCCGTGGCGTTGGCTCGCGAGGCGATTCGGCTCGACGGGGGAGCCAGCCTCTTCGTACCATTCTGGACCTATCAAGTGCTTGCTTACGTCGGCCGACCGGACGAGGCGGAGCGGGAGTTGCGCCGCCTCTCGCTTCAGGGTGCAACCGACGAGGAGCGGGGAGCAGGCTCGTTGTGGCTTGCGAGCCTGCAAGCCAATCTGGGCAAGAGGCAGGATGCACTGCGCGCTCTGAGCGCCTTGCCTCCGACGGG
>VBKL01000088.1 GCA_005879805.1 Deltaproteobacteria bacterium
CGTGTTACGTTTCGACCGTGGCCGACGAGGTGACGATCCCTGCATTCCGCACCGTCCCGCGAACCGGCGTGATCTACGTCACGATGGAAGCCCACAAGCGCGGCTTCCGCAGTAGCGACAAGACCTGGGTGAACCTCGGCCAGGGCCAGCCCGAGACCGGCGAGCTGCCCGGCGCCCCGCCACGCGTCCTCGAGGTGCCGGTCCATCCGGCCGACCAGGACTACGCGCCGGTACCGGGAGTGTGGGAGCTGCGCGAGGCCGTCGCGGCGCTCTACAACCGCCTCTATCGCCGCGGCTTGCCGTCGCAATACACGGCGGAGAACGTCTCCATCTCGGGCGGCGGCCGCGCCTCGCTGACCCGCGCCGCTGCTTCTCTCGGCCACGTGAACCTGGGCCACTTCCTGCCCGACTACACCGCCTACGAGGAGCTGCTCGACATCTTCCGCGCCTTCACATCGATTCCCATCCTCCTCGAGGGCGAGCGCGGCTACGCCTTCACTGTCGAGGACCTGCGCCGCGAGATCCAGGGCCGCGGCCTGTCGGCGTTGCTCCTCTCCAACCCGTGCAACCCGACCGGGAAGCTCATCCAGGGAGACGAGCTACGGCGCTGGGTGGCGACGGCGCGCGAGCTGGAGTGCGCGCTGCTCATCGACGAGTTCTACTCGCACTACATCTGGACGGTGCGGCCCGGGGAGCTGCCCGTCGAGAGCGCGGCTCGCTACGTCGAGGACGTCGATCGCGATCCCATCGTCATCTTCGACGGCTTCACCAAGAACTGGCGCTATCCGGGCTGGCGCGTGACCTGGACGGTGGGACCGCGCACGGTGATCGAGGCGGTGGCCAGCGCCGGGTCCTTCCTCGACGGCGGCGGAACGAGCCCTTTGCAGCGTGCCGCCATCCCGCTCCTCACCTGGGAGCATGTCGAGAAGGAGACCCGCGCGACGCAAGCCATCTTCCGCGAGAAGCGCGATCGGATGCTTTCCCGGCTCGACCGCCTCGGGATCCGCGCCGACCGCGCACCGGACGGCACCTTCTACGTCTGGGGGAACCTCGCCAGCCTGCCGCCGCCGCTCAACGACGGCATGACTTTCTTCCGCGCCGCGCTCGATCGGAAGGTCATCACCGTTCCCGGCGAGTTCTTCGACGTCAACCCTGGGAAGCGGCGCAGCCGGAGGGCCTCTCGATTCCGCAGCTATTCGCGCTTTTCCTTCGGGCCTCCCTTGGCGGAAGTGGAGGCGGGGCTGTCGCGGATCGAGGAGATGGTGCTGGCGGCGACCGGTAGGACGTCAGGAAAGACCTGACCGATCGCCGCCCAGGACGATTACTTCTGGTCAGAGCCGCTGGTGCCCGAAGAGCTGTTCGTGCTCGAAGAGCTGTTCGTGCCCGAGGAGCTGTTCGTCCCCGAAGAGCTCTGATCGCTCGAGCTCGACGATCTCGACGAATCCATCGAGGGCATGTTCGAGGTCACGTCGATCTTCAGCGCCGTCGCCTGGCCGTCCACCATCTGGTACGAGGCGCGGACGTCGCTGCCGGGCTGGATCTGCGCGGTCGACGAGGGCTTTCCGTCGACGGTGACCGCGGTCGAATCATTGACCTTCAGGGCCATCTCGCGATCGCCGGAGCGCACCTTGAGCTGATCGGGCGAAGCCTGGAACACCTTGCCGTCGATGTCGCGAGTCTGCGACCAGGACTTCTGGTTTTCCTGGTGCAGCGTCTGCTTCTGGCTCGCCTCCGACTGCTGGAGCTGGAGCGCCTGCTGCTGCGAGCTCGTGCCCTCTTGCTGCGCCTGCCGCGCCAGTTCCTGGGCCTGCTGCTGCGCCTGCTTCGCCTTGAGCTGCTGGCCTTGTGCCCGGGCCTGGGCGTCGGCGAGCGCCTTCTGCGCCGCCGTCACGTCGGCCTGCGCCTTCTCGGCCTTGGCCTGCTCCTCGTTGGCCTGCTTCTGGGCATCGGCCGCGCGCTGGAACGCGGAGGCCGCCTGCGTCTGGGCCTTCGAGGTCTGGCTGGTGCTTTCATTGTTCTTGCTACCGCCCAGGCCCGCGCACGCAACCAGCGCGCACGCGGGAACGAGCGTCATCCACCGGGGTGTCATGTCGTTGCTCCTCCAAAGATGTTCCCTCCGCGACACCCAACCTGGGCACCGGTCGACTTTTCTGCAGGTTGGACCGATGTCTTTGCACCTCGGGCGGAGCAGCCGCTGAACCCGGATGCCTGCCGCCGACGCGGTGCGCAGATTGGGCCCTCAGGGGGCTTCCATGCGCTTCGTACGTTGGTTTTCGGAGGTGGGTCTTTCGGACGTCGATCTGGTCGGCGGAAAGAACGCGTCCCTCGGCGAGATGATCCGCGAGCTTGCGCCGCTCGGCATCCGCGTGCCCGACGGCTTCGCCGTCACCGCCGAGGCCTATCGCGAATTTCTACGCGCGGCCGAGCTGGAACGGCCCATCGCCAGCCTGCTCGCTGGCCTCCAGCGCGACGACCTCCAGGACCTCATCGAACGCAGCGCCCGCATCCGCAAGCTCATCCTCTCGTCCGATCTTCCAGACGAAATCGCCGACGAAGCCGTGCAGGCGTACGCCGACCTGTCTGCCCGCTACCAGGTAGCGGCCGCCGACGTCGCCGTCCGTTCCTCCGCGACGGCCGAGGATCTCCCGGGGGCGAGCTTCGCCGGCCAGCAGGACACCTATCTCAACATCCAGGGCGAGCACGCGGTACTCGACGGCATCCGCCGCTGTTTCGCGAGCCTCTTCACGGCTCGCGCGATGGGATACCGCGCCGACATGGGCTTCGATCATGCCCAGGTCGCATTGTCGGTCGGCGTCCAGAAGATGGTGCGCTCCGATCTCGCCGCGAGCGGCGTCATCTTCACGCTCGACCCCGAGAGCGGCCATCGCGAGATGGTGCTCGTCACCTCGAGCTACGGTCTCGGCGAAGCGGTGGTGCAGGGGCAGGTCGTTCCCGACCAGTTCTACGTACACAAGCCGACGCTCCGCCAAGGCTTCTCCTCGCTGGTCTGGCGCACGGTGGGGAGCAAGGAGCAGCGGATGGTCTACGGATCGTCCGGCGACGAGCTCGTCACCCTGGAGCCCGTTCCCGAGGAGCTGCGCCCCCGTCCCTCGCTCTCCGACGAGGAAGTGCTGGAGCTCGCCCGCTGGGCGGTCCGCATCGAGAAGCACTACGCGGCGAAGCGCGGCACCGATTCGCCGATGGACATCGAGTGGGGCAAGGACGGCCAGACGGGCGAGCTGTTCGTGCTGCAGGCGCGCCCCGAGACCGTGCACTCCAACCGCAAGAAGAAGTCGCTCCGCATCTATCGCCTGACCGGCAAGGGAGAGGCGCTCGCCCAGGGCCTCGCGGTAGGCGAAGGCGTCGCCGTCGGACGCGCGCGGGTGATCGCGAGTCCGACCGAGTTCGCGCGCTTCGAGAAGGGCGAGATCCTGGTCACCGCGAGCACCGATCCCGACTGGGAACCGATCATGAAGATGGCGGCCGGCATCGTCACCGAGCGCGGCGGCCGCACCTCGCACGCGGCCATCGTCGCGCGCGAGCTCGGCATCCCGGCTGTGCTCGGCACCGCGAACGCGATGCAGGGGATTCCCGACGGCGAAACCGTGACCTTGAGCTGCGCCGAAGGCGAGCAGGGCCGCATCTACCGCGGCGCCCTCGAGTACGAGGTCGACGAGCTCGATCCTTCGCAGTTCCCGCGCCCGCGCACGCAGATGATGTTGAATGTCGGGAGCCCCGAGCAGGCCTTCCAGGCGGCGATGCTGCCCAACGACGGCGTGGGCCTCGCCCGCATGGAGTTCATCTTCGCGGCCTGGGTGAAGGTCCATCCGCTCGCCCTCACGCGCTTCGACAAGCTGTCGCCCGAGACGAAACGTGACGTCGAGAAGGTTGCGCGGGGCTACGCCGACAAGACCGAGTACTTCGTCGACAAGCTTTCCCAAGGAATCGGCGTCATCGCCGCCGCCTTCCATCCCAAGCCGGTCATCCTGCGGCTCTCCGATTTCAAGTCGAACGAGTACGCCACGCTCCTCGGCGGTAAACAGTTCGAGCCCTGCGAGGAGAACCCGATGATCGGCTGGCGCGGCTCCTCGCGCTACTATCATCCGGAATACAAGGAAGGTTTCCTCCTCGAGGCGAAGGCCATCCGCCGCGCGCGCGAGGTGTTCGGCCTCACGAACCTCAAGATCATGGTTCCCTTCTGCCGCACGCCCGAGGAGGGGCGGCGGGTGCTCGAGGTGCTTCGCGAAGGCGGCCTCGTGCAGGGCGAGAACGGCCTCGAGGTCTACGTGATGGCGGAGTTGCCTTCCAACGTCTTCCTCGCCGACGAGTACGCGGAGATCTTCGACGGGTTCTCGATCGGGTCGAACGATCTCACCCAGCTTTGCCTGGGCGTCGATCGCGACTCGGCGCTGGTCGCTCCGCTCTTCGACGAGCGCAACGCGGCGGTGAAGCAGGCGTGCGCGCGGATCATCGACGCCGCCCGGCGCGCCCGGAAGAAGGTCGGAATCTGCGGGCAGGCGCCGAGCGATTTCCCCGACTTCGCCGAATTCCTCGTCGAGCAGGGCATCGACTCCATCAGCCTGACTCCGGATTCGCTCTTGCGGACCTCGGAGCGGGTGGCGGCGGCGGAAGCGCGTCCCCGGCGGCTGCGGCCGGCGCGCAGGGCGGCGGACATCGTAGGTGCGGCGGCCAATGGCGACCTGCTCGCCGAGCCGGTGGCTGCCTACGCCGACACGGAACCGATGCTTCCCAACAAGAAGGAGTAGACTCGGGTTCCGTGTTCGCGGGGCACGTCGGGGCGGCGCTAATCGTCAAGAGGGCCGCTCCAGGGGTCGGCCTGGGCAAGCTCGTTGCGGGAGCGCTGCTCCTCGACACGCTCCTCGGCGTCTTCGTCCTCGCCGGGCTCGAGTCGGTGAAGGTTCCGGACGACTTTGCGGCGCTTCATTTCCTGAGATTCGATTTCCCCGTCTCGCACGGATTCCTCGCCGCCGTTTCCTGGTCGCTCATCGCTCTCGCGATCGTGCGCAAGAAGTGGGGCAACGAGGCCGGCAACGCGGTGGGCCTCGCGGTGTTCTCGCACTGGCCGCTCGATGCCATCGAGCACGAGCCGGAATTGCCGCTCGCGCTGGGATCGCCGATGGTCGGGCTTTCCCTCTGGCACATCCTGCCGCTTGCCATCGCGCTCGAAGCGGTGATCGTCGCCGGCGGGCTCGTCGCGTACTGGCCGGTCGGGCGTGGCCGGCGGCCGCTCGTTGCCATCGCCGCCGGGGCCATCGTGCTGTTGACCGCGACGCAGCTCTTCGCGACCGGGTCGCCGTCGTTGCGGGTCGAGGCGGTATCCTGGATCGTGACCGCGCCTCTCCTCGGCTTGCTCTTCGGCTGGCTCGATCAGGAGCGGCGCTGACGCCTTGCTCGAGCGAGGAAGATGCACGAGAGCCCGATGACGAGAAGCGTTCCGGCTTCGCCGGCGAGGCCGGGAAGCCGGGGCGGCAGGGAGCGCGGCACGGCCCGCAGGGCGATGAGCGCCGCGACCAGGATTCCG
Source organism: Deltaproteobacteria bacterium (assembly GCA_005879805.1). Classification (GTDB taxonomy): domain Bacteria; phylum Myxococcota; class Myxococcia; order Myxococcales; family 40CM-4-68-19; genus VBKO01. The sequence continues at coordinate 5,543 of VBKL01000088.1, forward strand.
GCCAGCCCTTCTCCCGCGACCAGTCCGGAAGCGGCGAGGACGCCGCCGTCCGCTTCTCCTTCTTGAACCGGCGCGGCACCGCGGTCCGCCGCCGCGCGAACGCAGCCGCCGACGAAGATCGGCATCATCGAGGAGAGCGGCAGGTAGACGCCGATCGCGAAGGCGAGCCCGGACACGCCGCAGAGGATCGCCGCGATGGAGAGGCCGCCACCCGTGAGGACGAGCCCCCAGGGGAGCGCGCCCGCCAGCACTCCTTCCACGATGGTCTTCATCAAGGTGGCCTGCGGAGCGGGCAGCTCGCGCGAGCCGAAAGTGTACGCGCTGCCGAGAAGCAAGACCGTCGCGGCGACCGCCCAGCACGCGAAGGCCGCGCCGATGAGCTGGCCGAGCTGCTGCCGCAGGGGAGTTGCCCCGACCAGCCAGCCGGTCTTGAGATCCTGCGAGATGTCGCCGGCCTTCGAGGCGGCGATGGCCACCACCGTGCCCACCGTGAGCACGGCGGCGCGGTCGGCGAGGCTCGTCCAACCCGATGCCGCGAATACGGTGGCGGTGCCGAGCAAGGTGACGAGGGCGATGCCGGAGGTCGGCTGCGAGGTCACACCGACGATGCCGACGATGCGCGCGGCGACCGCGACGAAGAGCAGGCCGAAGACGCCGACGCCGGCTGCGCAGACGATGCGTTGACCCAGCGTCAACGATCCCGAGAAGATCCCCGGCACGAACGCGCAGACGACCACGACGACCGAGATGCCCGCGACGACGAAGCTTCCGGGGAGATCGGTATCGGCCTCCGGATTCTCCACCCGGCCCGGAATGCGCACTGCGCTTGCGGATTCGGCGGGCTGCGGGACGGTCCGCAGCCCCGTGAGGACGGCCCGGAACGCCGAGGCCATCGTCGGCAGATTGCGCAACACGGTGATGATGCCCGCCACGGCGACGGCGCCCGCGCCGATGTAGCGGACGTAGCGCGACCACAGCTCGCCCGTGCTCATCTGCGCGACGAGCTTCGAGGGTTCCGGATAGAGCGGCCTGGGCAGCCCGGCGCCGAAGAAGGCGATGAGCGGGATCAGAACGAGGGACGACACGAGCGCTCCCGCGACCAGCACCGCGGATTGCCGGAACCCGAGAATGTAGCCGACGGCGAGCAGCGCCGGCGCAAGCTCGATGGCGAGCTGTGCGCGGGGAAGCACCGGTAGCGCCACGCTGAGATCGCCCGGGATGAGGAAGGCGAGCGAGATGGCGAGCTTGATCGCGGCGCCCACCGCCATCCCGAGGAAGATCCAGCGCCCGCCGGCCGGTTGCTCCGACGTCGTTGCACGCAGCACCTCGGCGCAGGCGGTTCCCTCTGGATACGGCAGATTTTCGTGCTCGGCGACCACCAGCAAGCGGCGGAGCGGGATCATCGCGGAGAGGCCGAGGACGCCGCCCAGGAAGCAGAGCGCCACCACCTGCAAGTAGGGCGGCGCCATTCCCCAAAGGAAGAGCGCGGGGATGGTGAAGATCGTCCCGCTCGCGAGCGAGGTGGAAGCGGAACCGATGGTCTGCGAGAGGTTCGCTTCCAGGATGCTCCCGCGGGAGCCGACCAGCCGGAAGATCGCGACCGTCATCACCGCGGCAGGGATCGAGGCGGTGATGGTGAGCCCGACCCGGAGGCCGAGATAGGCGTTGGCCGCGCCGAACACGAGCCCGAGCAGGATCCCGGTGGCGGCGGCGCGGACGGTCCACTCCGGCACCGGAGGCGATCGCATGGGGCGGAAGTCTTAGCACGGCCGGTTCACTCCCCGATGACCTTCACCAGGACCCTCTTCTTCCGCCTCCCATCGAACTCCCCGTAGAAGACCTGCTCCCAGGGTCCGAAATCGAGCTTTCCTTTGGTCACGGCGACCACCACCTCGCGCCCCATGACTTGCCGCTTGTGGTGGGCGTCGCCGTTGTCCTCGCCAGTGCGGTTGTGGTGGTACCGCTCGGGGCTCGGGTCGTAAGGGGCGAGCCATTCGAGCCAGCGCGTGTAGTCCTCGTGAAGCCCCGGCTCGTCGTCGTTGATGAAGACGCTCGCAGTGATGTGCATGGCGTTCACGAGGCACAGCCCCTCCCCGACGCCGCTCTCCGCCACCGCCCGCTCGACGTCGCCCGTGATGTTCACGAAGGCGAGGCGGGCAGGGACGTTCATCTCCAGGTACCGGGTGAGCGATTTCACGGGAGCACCTCGTTGACGGGATTCCGCGGCCGCTCCCCACGCAAGACGCGCGCGGCGTCGGTGAGCGCAAGCTCGGCCATCCGGGCGCGGGTCACCGAGGTCGCGCTGCCGATGTGAGGAACCAGGACGACGTCGTCCCGCCCGACGAGGCCTGGATGGACTCGAGGCTCGTCCTCGAACACGTCGAGTCCCGCGCCGGCGATGGTTCCGGCCTCGAGCGCCGCGACGAGCGCCACCTCGTCGATGATGGGTCCGCGTGCGGTGTTTACCAGGATGGCGCTGCGCTTCATCCGCGTGAGTTGCGCCGCGCCGATGAGGTGACGGGTCTCCGGCGTCAGCGGGCAATGGATCGACACCACGTCGGCGCGCGAGAGAAGGTCGTCGAGAGGAATGGCGCCAGATGCGTGTCCGCCGCACCAGACGACTTCCATGCCGAAGCCGCGCGCCCGCGCCGCGACCGCCTTTCCGATGCGCCCGTAGCCGACGATTCCGAGCAGCGCGCCACGCAATTCCAGCCCGAGCAACATCGTCGGTGCCCAGTAGTGCCAGCGTCCTTCGCGGACGATGCGCTCGGCTTCGTGCAGGCGTCTCGCGACCGCCAGGATGAGCGCGAACGTCAAATCCGCCGTGGCGTCGGTGAGAACGTCCGGTGTATTGCAAACCTGGACGCGCCGGGCGGTGCATGCGGCAATCTCGACATTGTCGTAACCAACCGCGTGGTTGGCCACGACGCGCAGCCGCGGCGCGATGGCGAGAAGCTCCGGATCGATTCGATCCGACAGCGTCGCGACGATTCCGTCCGCCGGAGCGACGCGTCGCAGCAACTCGTCGCGTGGAATGGGCCGCTCGTCGTTCCACTGAATGATTTCGATCGGGGGAGCGGCGTCCGGATGGACGAAGGCCGCCGGATCGACGGCGAGACGTCGGGCGACGAACAACCGAAGCACGGATACGCATGCTAGGGCGCAGCCGGCGCCCCGTACATACAATTCCGTCATGCGGATCGTCGTCGGGATGGGGGTCCTGGCCGTTCTCGCGGCCTGCGGGGGCGGCAACGCCAACGAGGTGAACGGCTCCTACCGGGGCCAGTCCATCAGCGTTTCCGATGGGCTCTTGCTGCCGACGCAGCGCGACCTGCTCGGGGGTAGCGTCTCCGTCGTCGCCCTCGAGTCCGCCCCGGGTGCCTGTTCCCTCTTGCAGAGGAGTTCCATCAACAACACGCGCATCGTCACCATCGCGCTCGGGATCGAAACGGTGGACGGCCTGCTCGCGCCGGCCACCGCTACAGGCACCTACGCGATCGGCGGTCCGCCGTTTGTCACGCCTGGCACGAAGCTCGCGGGCGTCCGGTTCGGCATCATCGGAGCTTGCGGTCGGGGCAATACCGCCGACGCGCTGTCCGGCTCGGTCCAGATCGATCGCGCGATCGCGAACACGGCCGGGACGGTCACCCATCTCGAGGGAACGTTCCAGGCGGTCTTCGACAACGCCGAATCGCTGTCCGGCGCTTTCCAGGTGGGGCTATGCCCCGGCGCCCGGCTTGCGTTCGGACTCTGCCGGTAGCACCCGCGGGGGACCAGGCAGTCGATTGTTCGCGCGCCGCGCCTAAGGGTCACAGCGGATTGGTTCACCGCAGCGCAATTCCTATGTTCGCTGCCAGGAGGGGCGCTGGAGGGCAGCGTGGGTCTCTTCAAGGTGCTCGGCAGCTGGCCGCTCGCTCGCCAGGTTGCGAAAGGCGACGCGACCGGGCTGGACGGTACCGCGTACTCCGCGCGCACCGAGACACTGCGGCCGCGAACCGAGAACGCCGACGCGGTCGTGAAGAGCATCTGTCCGTATTGCGCGGTCGGTTGCGGTCAGCAGGTGTTCGTCAAGGACGGACGGATCCTCGACATCGAAGGCGACGAAGATTCGCCCATCTCTCGCGGCCGCCTGTGCCCGAAAGGCGCGGCGACCTTCCAACTCGTTACCGGCAACCATCGCGTCCATCACTGCCTCTATCGCAAGCCCCGCGGGACGGACTGGGAGGTCATCCCGCTCGAGCAGGCGATGGAGATGGTCGCGCAGCGCGTGAGGAAGACGCGTGACGAAACCTGGGAGGCCAGAGACCACAAGGGCAAGAGCGTCCAGCGCACGATGGGCATCGCGCATCTCGGCGGAGCGACCCTCGATAACGAGGAGAACTACCTCCTCAAGAAGCTCTACACGGCGCTCGGGATATTGCAGGTCGAGAACCAGGCCAGGATCTGACACAGCTCCACGGTCCCCGGTCTGGGGATCTCGTTCGGACGGGGCGGGGCGACGACCTTCCAGCAGGATCTGGCGAACGCCGATGTCATCGTCATCCAGGGCTCCAACATGGCCGAGTGCCATCCCGTCGGCTTCCAGTGGGTGATGGAAGCGAAGGCGCGCGGCGCCACCATCATCCACGTGGATCCACGCTTCACGCGCACGAGCGCGATGGCGGACATCCACGTTCCCATCCGCGCCGGCACCGACATCGCGTTCCTCGGCGGGATCGTCAACTACATCCTGCAACATGATCGCTGCTTCCAGGAGTATGTGGTCCAGTACACCAACGCCTCGTGCATCCTGCGCGAGGATTTCAAGGACACCGAGGACCTCGACGGCGTCTTCAGCGGCTGGGATCGCAAGAAGGGGATGTACGACGAGACCAGCTGGCAATACGAAGGCATCGACGGCGAGGTGCCGGCCGCGGGCCACAAGGAGATCGTTCCCGCCGGCTCCAAGGACGAAGTGCGCGGGAAGAACGCCAAGGAGATCCCGCGCGACCCGACGCTCCAGCACCCGCGCTGCGTCTACCAGATCTTGAAAAAGCACTACGCACGCTACACGCCGCAGATGGTCGCCGACATCTGCGGGATCGCCCCCGAGCAGGTCGTCCGCGTCGCGGAAGAGCTATGCCGCAACTCCGGCCGCGAGCGCACCGGCGCCTTCTGCTACGCGGTCGGCTGGACGCAGCACACCGTCGGCGTGCAGTACATCCGGACCGCCTCCATCATCCAGCTCTTGCTCGGCAACATCGGCCGTCCGGGCGGCGGAATCATGGCGCTGCGCGGACACGCCTCGATCCAGGGATCGACCGACATCCCGACGCTCTTCAACCTGCTCCCCGGCTACATCTCGATGCCGCACGCGGAGCACGACCAGTACCGGGAGTACCTGAACACCAACACGGCGGGGGTCGGCTTCTGGTCGAAGTTCGAGTCCTACTTCGTCTCGCTCATGAAGGCGTGGTTCGGCGACGCGGTGAACCGCGACAACGACTGGGGCTTCCACTGGCTCCCGGCGATCACAGGCGATCACTCGCACATGACCACCGTCGCCGACATGGTCGACGGCAAGGTGAAGGGCTACTTCGTCATGGGCGAGAACCCCGCCGTCCCGCCGCAACCCATGTCGAGAAGGACGGCTCGTTCACCAACACGCAGCGCCTCTTGCAATGGCATCACAAAGCGATCGAGCCGCCCGGCGACTGCCGCAGCGATCTCGACTTCGCCTACAAACTCGGCCTGCGCCTCAAGGAGCTTTACGCGAGCTCGCGCGAGGGCCGCGACGAGCCGATCCGTCGCCTCGTGTGGAGTTACCCGACCAAGGGCGTCCACCGCGAGGCCGATCCGGAAGCCGTACTCGCCGAGATCAACGGGTGGTCCGCCCTCGATCGCCGGCCGCTCTCCGCCTACACCGAGCTGAAGCCGGACGGCTCGACGGCCTGCGGCTGCTGGATCTATTGCGGCTGCCGCAAGGAGGGCGTGAACCAGACCGCTCGCCGCAAGCCCGGACGCGAGCAGGACTGGGTCGCCAAGGAATGGGCCTGGGCGTGGCCCGACAACCGCCGCATCCTCTACAACCGCGCTTCCGCCGATCCCGATGGCAAGCCGTGGTCGGAGCGCAAGAAGCTCGTCTGGTGGGACGCGGAGAAGAAGCAGTGGACGGGCGCCGATACTCCCGACTTCATCAAGGACCGCCCGCCTTCCTACCGTCCCGCCCCAGGAACGACAGGGGTCGACGCGCTCGCCGGCGACGATCCCTTCATCATGGAGGCCGACGGCAAGGGATGGCTCTTCGCGCCGAGCGGCATCATCGACGGTCCGTTGCCCACGCACTACGAGCCGCAGGAGTCGGTGGTCGAGAACTTCCTCTATGGCCAGCAGTGCAATCCGAAGCGGCTCGAGTACTCGCGTCCGGACAACCCGTACCATCGCGCCTTTGCCGACCCGCGCTTTCCCTTCGTGCTCACCACCTACCGCCTCACCGAGCACCACACCGCGGGCGGCATGACGCGCGTCCTCTCCTGGCTCTCGGAGCTGATGCCGCAGATGTTCTGCGAGGTGTCGCCCGATCTGGCGGCGCTGCGCGGGCTACGGCACGGCGGATGGGCGACCATCACCACGGCGCGCGGCGAGATCGAGGCGCGCGTCGTGGTGACCCGCCGGATGCCGGTATTGCGCGTGCGCGGCCAGGTGGTGCACCAGATCGGCCTTCCCTATCACTGGAGTCTCGTAGGCCTCGTCCAGGGCGACGCGGCCAACGACCTCACCGCGTTCGTCGGCGATCCCAACGTGCACATCCAGGAATCGAAGGCGTTCACCGGCGACATCCAGCCCGGCCGGCGCTCGCGGAAGCGCAGGGCGGCGTACCGCGGCGAGCTGCGCGCGAGCGTGCCGGAGCTTCCGCGCGATCTGCCCCAGGTGGAGCCGCTCCAGGGAAGGGTCCCGAAACAGCACGAGCTGGCGAAGGAGTAGAGCGTGAGCAAGAAGGGCTTCTTCACCGACACGACGCTCTGCATCGGCTGCAAGGCCTGCGAGGTGGCCTGCAAGCAGTGGAACCAGCTGCCCGACGACGGTTTCAAATTCACCGGGCTCTCCTACGACAATAGCGAGCACCTCGGCTCGTCGACCTGGCGCCACGTCGCCTTCGTCGAGCGGCCGATGGCGCTCGGGATGCAGGTCAGCGGGGCCGGGAACTTCTCCTGGCTGATGATGAGCGACGTCTGCAAGCACTGCGCGCGCGCGGGATGCCTGGAGAGTTGCCCGACCGGCGCGCTGGTGCGCACCGAGTACGACTCCGTCTACGTGCAGCCCGACGTCTGCAACGGCTGCGGGTACTGCGTTTCCGCTTGCCCGTTCGGCGTCATCGACCGCCGCGAGGACGACGGCAGGGCCTGGAAGTGCACGCTCTGCTACGACCGGCTGAAGGCGGACATGACGCCGGCCTGCGCGAAGCATTGTCCGACCGCTTCCATCCAGTTCGGCGATCTCGTCGAGCTTCGCGTTCGCGCGCAGCAGCGGGTGGAGGAATTGCACCGCCGCGGGACGACCGAGGCATACCTGTACGGAGCGGATCAGCCCGGCACGGAAGGGCTCAACGCCTTCTTTCTGCTCGTCGACAAGCCCGAGGCCTACAACCTGCCGCCCGACCCGGTGGTGCCGACCAGGAAGGTTCGGCGGAGCTGGGTCTCGCTCGCCGGAGCGGCGGTCGCAATGGCCGCGCTCGCCGTCGCGGCGGTGACGGGGGTGTGAGATGAAATGGCACCTTTCTCCTGGCCGCAATCGCGACGGCGACGGCCGCAACATCGACGAGTCGCTCGGCGTTCTCGCCGGCGAGGGCGCGCACCAGGACGTGCGGGAGACGGCGGGGAAGGGCGCGCGGCCCGTGCCGGAGCCGAAGGAGCGCGCCGAAAGCACCGCCGATCGCGACTCCTATTACGGGCTCCCGATGCTCAAGGAGCCGGTCTGGAAATGGCCGATCCCGACCTATTTCTACGTGGGCGGTCTGGCCGGAGCGAGCGCTGCGCTGGGCATGGCGGCGGGTCGCTTCGGCGGTCCAGAGCTTCGGCCGCTTTGCGAGCGCACCCGCATCATCGCCGCGGGCGGAGCAGTGGCCAGCTCGGCGCTGCTCATCTGGGACCTCGGCCGGCCTTCGCGCTTCCTCAACATGATGCGCGTTTTCCGTCCCACCTCGCCGATGAACGTCGGCACCTGGCTTCTCGGCGCGTTCGGCGGATTCTCGACCATCGCGGCGCTCTTGCGGCAGAAGCGCACTGGACTGCTCGGCCCCATCGGCGACGCGGCCGCTTTCGCCGCAGGCGTCGCCGGTATTCCGCTCGCCGGCTATACCGGAGTCCTGCTCAGCAACACTTCGGTGCCCCTCTGGCAGGGGGCGCGGACCACCTTGCCGCCGCTCTTCATGGCCTCGGCGGTGACGAGCGCCGCCTCCGCACTCGACCTCTGTACCCTGCCGCCCGCCGCCCAGCGCGCCGTGCGCCGGTACGGCATCGCGGGAAAGATCGCCGAGATCGCCATCGCCAGGATGCTCGAGCGCGAAGCCGGTGTCGTGCCGCGGGTCATCGCTCCTCTGCACGAGGGCGTTTCGGGCTCGTTGTGGAAGGCAGCCAAGATCTGCGTCGTCGCAAGCCTCGCTGCCGGCGTTCTCCGGCAGCGGCGCCTCGCCGGATGGCTCGGTACGGTCGGATCGTTGGCGCTGCGCTTCGCCATGGTGAAAGCCGGAACCGCCTCGACTCTGGATCCCCGCGCGAGCTTCGAGCAGCAGCGCGCCCGCCTCGGCGCGGCAGAGGTCACGGGGCCCGCTCCGGAGCTGGAGCAGGGCACGGCCGTGCCGGCGCCAGAGCGCGTGCTCGTTCCCGCCGGGGCCTGAATCAGGACCGCGCCCGCAACTCGTGCAGCTTCGCGCGCGCCTCGCGGGCCCGGTCGCGGGCTTCGTTGGCGGCGCGGTCCGCTGCCGCTGCCTTCTCCTCGAGCTTCCGCACGAGCGTCTCCGCCGCCTTGATCTCGCGCGCCTTCTGTGCGGCTTCCTGGGCCGCCTCTTTCGCGCGGCGCTTGGCCTCGGCCGCTTCCTTGCGCTCCTGCGCCTTGCTGGGCGCCGCAGGTTCCTTCGCGCGGGTCCGCGGGGATGGCGCAGCCCCGCGAGGGCTCGCTCCGAGAAGCGCCTCGAACCCGGACGGCTCCTGCTCGGACTCGAGCCTTCCTTCCTGGAGCGCCTGACGCAAATCCTTGTCCCCCGCGGCGGCGGCCTGCAAGGTACGCTGGACGCTGCGCAGGACCGCCGGCGAGACGGATAGCCCCGCCTCGCGCAGCGCGCCCTCCGCGGCGGTTTCCAGGCGGGCGAGCGCCCCGCGCTGCTCGCCCATGGCGGCGCGAAGCTCGTCTCCGGCTCCCGTCCCGCGGGCCTGCATCTTGCGCATCCTGTCCGTGGTCTCCACGAGCGCGGCGACGTCGTCCTCATTGCGTCGGGCAAGCTGGTTCGCGGCCCACTGCGCGGCGGTGGGCCGGCGAAGCTCGAGGACCCGCTTCGCGCGCTCCTCGTCGCCGCCCTCGCGAAGCTCTTTCGCGAGCGCGTTGCGCGCCGCCGTGAACTCCGCGGGCAGCTTGGCGAACAACTCGACGAGCTTGCCGGCTTTCATGCCACGAACGTCTCGCCGATCGCCGGGATGCGCAATCGTTCGGCAGGCAGGCCCCTCCGCTCCCAATCCGCGCGGAGGCGCTTCGGGGGCTCGTCGAGCGGCTCGTCGGTGAGCTTGAAAGTCCCCCAGTGCATGGCGACGAAGTTGCGCGCGCCGAGATCTCCGGTTCACATCGTTCAGACTGCGGCGGCTCCAGTGCTTGGAGGGAACGAAGTGGACGCGGACCTTCGTCGTCACGGGGGCAGATTCCCACCACTCCATCTCCCTGCAGCGCTCGACGAGCGCGCCCATTCCCAGTCCGGCGAAGGCGGGCGCGCCGAGGGCGCGGACCGAGGGTTGATCGAGGTGGTCGTAATGGTTGTGCGAGACGAGCGTGGCGTCGATGCGCGGCAGGTCGGCGGGCTGGAGCGGCGCGGCCACCTTGCGCCGGATGAATCCGCCGATCCGCTCGCCGAAGATCGGATCGATCGCGATCGACGCTCCGTCGAGCTGTACGAGGAAGCTTGCGTGGCCGAGCCAGGTGATGCGCGGCGCCGTCGCGGGGGTCATCAGCAAAGCGCGATCGGGCTCGACCACCGGGGCGCCGCTGCCCTCGCTCTTGCGCCGCCGTCCAGCGATCTTGTCGACGACCGCCCAGCGGAGCACCTCGGCGGCCTTGTGCGGTCCGGAGCCGTCCAGGTTGATGAAGCGGCCTGCCCGATCCTTCGGCTGCATCCGGCGTCTTATTGCACGAGTGGAGGTTGATGGTCCTGCGGGCTCTCGTCGACGATCCGCTTGCGCACCAGCTGCTGCCGCTCGTCGACGAGATAGAAGGCGACGCGCAAGAACGCCGCCACCACGGTGACGAGGATGGAGGAGAGGAACCAGTCGAGCACGGCGCTGATCACGGGCAGCCGCGGCACCACGTGGATGAGGTACGTCCCCGTGAGCGGCACGAGCACGAACGCGAGCCAGTGCGAGGCGCAATAGGGGCAGGCCATGAGGTAGCCCCGCCAGGTGCGGATACCGCCCGCGGCCCGGCGCAGCGGATCGAAGATCTTCTCCTTGGCGATGGTGTGCGACAAACCCATCACCACGGCCGAGACGAGCAGGAGCTGGACGAGCATCGCCGCCAAAGAGCTCCTCAAGCGGGCGAGTACCCGACCTCGTTGTTGTCGCGCGCGGCGCGATCTCCGGCTTCGCGAATCGAAGGCTCGTTCACCGCCGAGCGGTGCATGTAGCCGGGCTCGGCGGCATCCTCGGGACCGGCGCCGCCCGGCTCGGGCAAAAGTGAATTGACGAGCCCGAGCACACGAGTCGTCAGGCCGGGCGCAAGGGAGTGCGCGATGCGCAGCACCTTCGCCTGGAATCCGACGGTCACGAATGCCTCGCCGCGCTCGCAGGCGTCGACGATGCGCCGCGCGGCCCGCTCCGCCTGCATGGATACGAACGGCATGGTCGAGCCGAGCGCGAACCAGGCCAGCTCCTCCTCGCGCTTTCCCTTGAAGAGCGCATTGAGGAAGGACCCGGTGCGCATGAGCCAGGGCAACACCGTGGTCACCCGGATGCGATCGCGGGCCAGCTCGGTGCCGAGCCCCTCCGAGAACCCACGCATGGCGAACTTGGCGCAGCTGTACGGCAGGAGGTGCGGGACGGCGATCGCGCCCCCGATGGAGGTGATGTTGACGATGCGCCGCACCGACGACTGCCGCAGATGGGGCAGCGCAGCGAGCGTCACGTGCACCGCGCCCCAGAAGTTCACCGCCATCGCTTTCTGGAAATCGTTCAGCGACATCGACTGGTAGGGACCGACCTGGATGATGCCGGCGTTGTTGATGACCACGTCGAGGCCGCCGAAACGCTGCAGGGTATCGGTCACCAGCCGCTCGGCGCCCGCCGGAATGCGCACGTCGCAAGCTACGGTCAGGACCTCCGCGCCGCGCGCTTCCAGGTCCTTGCGGGCCCGCTCGAGCTCCTCTTCGTCCCTGGCGCAGATGGCGAGGCGCGCGCCCCGCCTGGCCAGCTCGCGACAGAGGACCAGCCCCAGCCCGCGCGAGCCGCCGGTGACCAGCACCACCGCGCCGCGCAGGTCGGCGATGGGAGCGAGCCAGCGGGCGAGAACCGCTACCGACGCCGCACCAACCGCGAACGCGAGTCCCTTCTTCATCGCCGTTCCTCCGGGGTGGAAGGTCCGCACCGGAAGCGAATGCGGAAAGGAGCAGCCGGTCAGGCGGGCGAAAGCCAGTCCTGCCGGATCTTGTGAGTCATGTCCTTGGCGAAAGCCACCAGGACATTACTCCCGCTCACGTCCAGCACCTTGCCGTGCCCGTACCGGCGGTGGCGGACCTCGTCGCCGAGTTGAAACCTGGGGACCCGCTCCGCTGGCTTCGGTGGCGCGCGTTTGCGCGCGGCAGTGGGCGGTCGCGCCGTGAGCGGCTGCCTGCAGTTGTCGCAACGCCCGCACGCCGCGCCAGGCTCTTCCGCGAAGTACTCGCGCAGGGTGCGGACGCGGCAGCCGACCGATTGCGCGTAATGCATCATCTGCTCGAGCCGGTCGCGGTCGCTGGCATGGCGCTTTTCGTAGCTGGAAAGGAGACGGTCCAGCTCTTTCGGCCGCAGCGATCGCAAAGGAACGATGTGGCGCCGCCTGCGCTCGGCAGCGCCGGCCCCGATGAGCTGCGCGGCGATCACCTTGACCTTCTTTTCAGGCAGGTCGGTCTTTCTCGCCAGCTCGCGTGCGCTGGCCGGGCCGCGCGCGATGGCGCTCCAGACGGCGAGGGTGTCCTGGCGGCGCGGGTACTTGCCGCCAAGGAAGAACGACTGCACGCGCTTGTCTTCGAGCCGGTAGAGCAGGATCGCGCGTGCGGGCTTCCCGTCCCGTCCGGCGCGGCCTACCTCCTGCAAGTACGTCTCCAGCGAATCGGGGAAGTTCCAGTGCACGACGAAGCGGATGTCGGGCTTGTCGACGCCCATCCCGAATGCGCTGGTCGCCACCATGACCCGCGTGCCGCCGCTCATGAAGCTTTCCTGGACCTGCTCGCGCTCGCGGGTGGGGAGCTTGCCGTGATAACGGCCTGCGTCGATGCTGTTCGCGACGAGGAAACGGTGGAGGTCCTCGACGGTGCGGATGGTCGCGGCGTAGACGATCCCGCTCCCTTTTTCCTCGCGAAGGACGCGCAGGAGGGATTCGCGCTTCGCTGCACCATTCACCGTGCGCAGGACTTCGTACCGCAGGTTCGGACGCTCGATTCCGAGGTTGACGATCTCGGCGCTGGACATTCCGAGCTGGCGAACGATGTCTTCCACTACCTGCCGCGTCGCCGTCGCCGTGAGGGCAAGGATCGGCGGCCTTTCCAGCGCGCGAATGGCGTCGGGCAGGGCGAGATAGGCGGGGCGGAAGTCGTGTCCCCACTGCGAGACGCAGTGGGCCTCGTCGACCACGAACAGCGAGACGCCGCGTGTGCGCAGCAGATCGAGGTACTCGGGATTCTCCAGGCGCTCCGGCGTCACGTAGATGAGGTCGTTGGCGCCGTTCGCGATCTCTTCCGCCGTCTCGCGCTCCTCGCCTGTCGTCAACGTCGAGTCGAGCTTCGCCACCTCGATGCGCGCGGCCTGCGCCTTCTCCTGCTGGTCCTTCATCAGCGAAAGCAACGGCGAGACGACGACGACCGCCTTCGGCAGGAAGAGTGCGGGAAGCTGGTAGGTGAGCGACTTCCCGGCGCCGGTGGGCAAGAGACCGAGCGCATCGCGGCCCCGGAGCGCAGCTTCGAGCAGCTCTTGCTGTCCAGGGCGAAACGTTCGCACCCCAAACCTTCGCGCCGCCTCGCGTCGCATCGCGCTCCAGTCGATGGACGGGCGGGCCGTCCGCCCTCCGGTCCGAGCGCGCCGTTTCGCCATGGGCTCAAGCTAAGGCGAGCCCAGTCGCGGCGCTGCCCACGAGCAGCCATGATTGCGGGATAGCCGTGTCTTACGCTAGAGTAAGGAAGGTGAAGGGAGTGACCGTCGAGGCCATGGACGAGGCCATCCGCAAGAGCCGCGGGCGCGGATGATCGCTCTCGATACCAATGTCCTGGTGCGGTTCCTCGTCGAGGACGACAAGGCGCAGTCGGCCAGGGCCGCGAGGCTCGTGGCCAGGGCGATCGAGGCGGATGAGCCGCTTTTCATCCCGGACGTCGTGATCTGCGAAACGGTCTGGGTGCTCCTCGCCGCATATCAGGTACCCCGATTGCAGGTCGGCGAGACTCTCGGTCGACTGTTGATGGCGGCGCACCTTCGTTTCCAGGACGTCGACCGCCTCTCGCGCGCTCTGCAGGCGTTCCTTGCCGGGAAGGGCGACTTCGCCGATTACGTGATTCGCGAAGAGGCGCGCGCGGCTGGCTGCGATCGGGTCGCCACGTTCGATCGTGTGCTGCTGAGGGAAAGCGCATTCATCGCCCCGTAGGCGACGTCGACATCCGACCTACTCGAACCGCAGCGCGTCGATCGGATCCAGCCTCGAGGCCCGCAGCGCCGGATAGAACCCCGCGATGATCCCCGCGAGACCGGCGAGGATCATGGTTCCGATCATCACCGGCGGCGAAAGCAGCGTCGGCCACTGCGCCTGGATGGCCATGTACTTGGCGACCCCGGTGCCGAGGAAGAGCCCGATCGCCCCGCCCACCGCCGCCAGCACCACCGCCTCGGTGAGGAACTGGAACATGACGTCGCGGCCGCGGGCGCCAACCGCCATGCGGATGCCGATCTCCCGCGTCCGCTCGGTCACCGAGACCAGCATCACGTTTGCGATGCCGATGGCGCCGACGATCAAGGAGATCAAAGCCACCGACCCGAGGAGCAGCGCGATGGTCTTGGTCTGCTCCTGCGCCGCGTTCTGCATCTCGGCGAGGTTGCGCACCTGGAAATCGGGCTCCGATTGCTCCGACTGGTGATGACGCTGCTTGAGCAGCGAAGTGATCTCCCGCTGCGCCTCGCTCACCGACTGGGGAGAGCGCGCCGACACCATCAGTTGCCCGACCGCGTCGCTCTGGCTGCCGATGATCCGGCGCACGAGGGTGGTCCAGGGCATGAGGACGACGTCGTCCTGATCCTGTCCCCAGCTGCTCTGCCCCTTGGCGGAGAGCACGCCGACCACCTTGCAGGGGACGTGCCTCACGCGGATCTGCTCCCCCACCGCCGGAGAGTCGCCGAAGAGCTTGTCCTTCACCGTCTGCCCGATGAGACAGACCTTCGCCGCCGCCGCGTCCTCCTCGCGGCCGAAGGCCTCGCCGTCCGCGAGCGGCCATCCGCGCACCGCGAGATAGCCCGGTGTCGTCCCGACCACCTGCGTGAACCAGTTCGCGTCTCCGTAGATGATTTGCGCGCCGGTACGGTTGATGGGCGCCACCGCCGCCACCGGCCCGCCAAGCTCCTTCTCGATCGCCGCGGCGTCGTCGCGGGTGAGGTTCTGCGTCGCGCCGGCGCCCGTCGCGGCGCCGTGCTGCATCACCGAGCCCGGGAGGATCATGAGCAGGTTCGATCCCAGCGACGCCATCTGGTCAGCGACCTTCGCCTTCGCGCCCTCGCCGATGGCGACCGTGGCGATGACCGCCGCGACCGCGATGACGATGCCGAGCGCGGCGAGAAAGGACCGCAGCTTGTTCTTGCGCAGGGCGCGGAGCGCGGTGCGGAGCGCGGCGAAGATGTTCATCCCGTCGCTTCCGCCGCGAGCTGGATCCGCGCGATCCGCCGCTTCTGCACCGGGCGATCCGACAGCACCACTCCGTCCTTGAAGACCACCACGCGGCGCGCGTGCTCGGCGATGTCGCTTTCGTGCGTCACGAGCAGGATGGTGAGCCCCTGATCGTTCAGCTCCTGGAAGATCGCCATCACCTCGATGCTCGTCTGCGAGTCGAGATTGCCGGTGGGCTCGTCGGCGAGCAGCAGGACCGGGCGGTTGACGAGGGCGCGGGCAATGGCGACGCGCTGCTGCTGGCCGCCGGAGAGCTGCGCGGGAGTGTGATCGACGCGATCGCCGAGGCCCACGCGGGCGAGCGCCTCGGAGGCGCGCTTTTTCCGCTCCTTCGCCGACACGCCTTGGTAGAGCATCGGCAATTCCACGTTCTCCAACGCACTGGTGCGCGGGAGCAGGTTGAATCCCTGGAAGACGAAGCCGATTTCCCGGCCGCGCACTCCGGCCAGCTGATCGCGCGAGAACCGGCTCACGTCCTTGCCGTTGAGCAGGAACGCTCCCGCGGTGGGACGGTCGAGGCATCCGACCAGATTCATGAAGGTGCTCTTCCCCGAGCCGGAGGCGCCCATCACCGCGAGGAACTCGCCAGCCTCGATGCGCAAGGACACGCCGCGCAGCGCGTGCACCTTCATGTCGCCCATCGAGTAGACCTTCTCGATCCCCTGCGTATCGACGACGGCGGCCCTAGAAGACACGCCGCGCTCCGCTCGGGGCCGGACGGCTCGCACCCGGGCTTGCCCCGCCCTCGGCCACGATGACCGCATCGCCCTCGGCGAGCGCTCCGTCGAGGACCGCCGTGCGCTGGCCGTCCGAGATGCCCACCCGGAGGTTCACCGCGACAGGCTTGCCGGCGACGAGTTTGTAGACGCGCGCGGGCCTGCCGCGCGAGGGCGCTCCGCCGTCGGATTGCTGCTCGCCGTGTGAGGGGCGGCGCTCGCCGGCGGTCCGCGCCATCGTCCGATCGCCACCGCCTTGCGGGGCCCCGCGTGCAGGTGCTCCCTCGACGGGTTCCGCGTTCTCTGGCTTCCATCGCAGCGCCGCGTTGGCGACGCGGAGGACGTCGTTCTGCCGGCTCGTCAGCACCTTCACCGCCGCGGTCATTCCCTGCCGCAGCTTCCGCAACGGATTCGGCGCATCGATCACCGCGGCGTAGGTCACGACGTTGTTGATCGTCGTCGGGGCCTGGCGCACCTCGCGAATCGACCCGCGGAACTCCTCGCCAGCGTAGGCATCCACGGTGAAGACCGTCTCGGCGCCCTCATGGACCTTGCCCACGTCCGCTTCGTCAATGTTGGCGAGGATCTGCATTTTGGTGAGATCGTTCGCGATGGTGAAGAGCGTCGGGGTCTGGAACGAGGCCGCCACCGTCTGGCCGACGTCGACCGCACGCGAGACCACGATTCCGTCGATGGGGCTGGTGATGCTCGTGTAGGCGAGGTTCGCCGCCGCCTGATCGCGATCGGCGCGGGCCTGCAGCACCTTGGCGCGGTTGCCCGACAAGGTCGCGGCGGCCTGTTCGCGGGTGGCTACGGCGCTGTCCACGTCCTGCTGCGAGACGAGCTTCTGCTCGAACAGCTCCTTGTTCCGCTTCTCCAGCCGCTCCGCGTCGTGCAAGGCGGCGGTGGCCTTCTCCACGTCGGCCTCGGCGCTGGCGAGTCCCCCTTGCGCCTTCTCCAGCGCAGCCTGGAAGAGCCGTGGGTCGATCTGCGCGAGCCGCTGGCCTTTCTTCACCGTGCTGTTGAAATCGACGAAAAGCTTGGAAATGGTGCCGGACACCTGGCTGCCGATGTTGACGGTGATGATGGCGGACACTTCGCCCGTCGCGGATACCATCTCGACGACGGGACCGCGGCTGACCGGATCCGTGCGATAGGTGTCGGCGGTTCCGCGGCGACAACCCGCGATCGACGAGGCAATGGCGACGAGCGCGAGACTGATGCGGAACCGATGCAAGATTCGTTCTCCCTGATTCGAGAGGACCCTAGCGGCCCCTCTCGTTAAACGTCAATCGATGTCACCTCGGAGAAACATGATCGCAAGAAAAGCCGCCGCCGCGCTGCTCCTGGCCATTCCGCTCGCCGCGAGTGCCCAGCCGCGGCCCGCTCCCGCGCGCATCACCCTGGACGAAGCCGTGCGCCGTGCGATTTCGCGCAACACGAGCGTCGAGATCGCCGTCGCCGAGATCCAGCGGGCCCACGCGCTGCTGCGCGAGGTCCGCTCCTTCGCCCTGCCCACCATCACCGGGAACGGAGCCGCGACGCTGCTCGATTCGGCACGAATCTCGAATGGCACGCAGATACAGCCGCGGGGAAGCCTCACCGGGAACGTCCAGCTCCTGGTCCCCCTCGTCGTCCCCCAGCGCTGGGTCAACTGGTCGCACGCCTCCGAGCAAATTGAGATCGCGAGCCTCTCCGCCGACGACGTGCGCAGGCAGATCGCCGTCTCGGCGGCCCGCGCCTACGTGACCGTGCTCGCGCAGCACCGGCTGGTCGAGGCGAACCAGCGCGCCCGCGACAACGCCAGGGACCATCTCCAGTACGCTCGCGCCCGGCTCGATGCGGGCACCGGCAACCGCCTCGACGCCGTCCGCTCCGCGCAGGAAGTCGCCTCCGACGACGCGCAGGTCGCCGCGGCGCTGGTGAACCTGGTCCGCGCGCAGGAGGCGCTCGGCGTCCTGGTGGGCGCCGATGCCCCGCTCGATGCGACCGAGGAGGTCCAGCTTTCCGCTGCCGCCTCGGAAACCGACGCGATGCGCGAGGCCGAGGCTCGCCGCGCCGACCTGCGCGCCGCCCGCGGCCGTATCGATGCCGCCGACCACGTCCTGCGCGACAGCTACGCGGACTACCTCCCCTTCCTGAACGCGAGCGTCACCCCGTTCGCCGCCACCTACTCGTCGCTGACGACGCCGGGCACGGGCTGGCAAGCGCAACTGGTGCTGACGGTCCCCTTCTTCGACGGCGGGCTCCGCTATGGGGCGCGCGAGGAACGATCCGCCTTGCTCGGCGAGGCCCGGATCGCGCTCGAGGGAGCGCTTCGGCAGGCGCGCTCCGAGGTCCGAACGGCATTCGAGGAGGTGCAGCGGGACGATCTCGCGCTGCAGGCGTCCCGCGAAGCGGCGCGGCTCGCGGAGGAAGCGCTGCAGATGACGACCGCGGCATACAAGGCCGGCGCGACCAACGATCTCGACGTCCTCGACGCTGAGCGCCGCTTCCGCGATGCGCAGACCGCTGCCGCGACGGCCGAGGACAACTCGCGGCAAGCGCGGATCGATCTGCTCGCGGCGACGGGGCGCTTTCCCTGATCGCGGCCGCACGCTCCCCTGCCGCACGTCCGTTGCTGCGCCCGCTCCGTGCGCCGCAGGCGGTCAATCCGCAACCTTGCGATGCCCCTGAGCGGAGGGAAATCCAAGGTGCGCGCACTGAGCTATGAGGGACCGTACAAGGTCAAGGTCGCCCGCAAGCCCGATCCCGGGATCGAGCATCCCAACGACATCATCCTCAAGGTGACGAGAGCCGCCATCTGCGGCTCCGACCTCCATCTCCTGCACGGCTACGTCCCGGATACGCGCGTCGGATGCACGTTCGGGCACGAATTCACCGGCGTGGTGGAGGAGACCGGCAGCAGCGTGACCACGCTGCGCAAGGGCGATCGCGTCGTCGTGCCCTTCAACATCTCCTGCGGCAGCTGCTTTTACTGCCAGCGCGGTCTCTCGGGAAATTGCGAGAACACCAACCCGAACAGCGACATCGCGAGCGGCGTGTTCGGCTATTCGC
The DNA here is from genome assembly GCA_005879805.1 of Deltaproteobacteria bacterium. Taxonomy (GTDB): domain Bacteria; phylum Myxococcota; class Myxococcia; order Myxococcales; family 40CM-4-68-19; genus VBKO01. Next base: position 24,664 of record VBKL01000088.1, read on the forward strand.
ACTCGACCGGCGGCTACGAGGGTGGACAGGCCGAGTACGTTCGCGTCCCCTTCGCGGACGTCGGCCCGATGAAGATCCCCGACGACATGCACGAAGAGGAAGTGCTTTTCCTCTCCGACATCTTCCCCACCGGCTACCAGGCCGCGGAGATGGGCGAGATCAAGGGCGGCGAGACGGTGGTGATCTTCGGCGCCGGCCCGGTCGGCCTGTTCACGGCGAAGAGCGCCTGGCTCCTCGGAGCGGGCAGGGTCCTGGTGGTCGATCATCTCGACTACCGTCTCGACTTCGCGCGCCGGTTCGCCGGCGTCGAGACGGTGAACTTCAAGGACGTCGGCGCGAAGAACATCGTCCTGCACCTCAAGGAGATGTTTTCCGGCCGCGGACCCGATGTCTGCGTGGACGCGGTCGGGATGGAGGCGGAGGGCTCGAAGATGCACAGCGCACTCGGTCTGCACATGAACATGGAGGCCGGAGCGGCGACGGCGATCGCCTGGTGCATCGACACGGTGAGGAAGGGCGGAAACGTCTCCATCATCGGCGTCTACGGACCGCCCTGGAACCTCGTCCCGGTGGGTAACGCGATGAACAAGGGACTCACCTTGCGCATGAACCAGTGCAACGTCCGGCGCTACATGCCGCACCTGCTCAAGCACATCCGCGAGGGCCGGGTGGACGCGCGCAAGGTGATCTCGCACCGGTTCCCACTCGAGAAAGCGCCCAAGGCGTACGAGATCTTCAGCGACAAGTCCGACGGCTGCATCAAGTGCGTGCTGGTGCCGCACGGGGAGGCCTAGACCATGGCAGATCGTCAGAAGCAGCGCGTGGTCCATGCCGACGAACCCGTGGTCGGCCGCGACATGCCCCGGTCGGAGCGCCCCGGCGTTCCAATGGAATACGAGCCGCCGCGTCCGCTCACGCCGATGGTGCGCTGGAACGAGCCCGAGCGGATGCACCCGGTCCCTGGCGTGACCAAGCGGATGGAGATCGATCGGCTGACGCCGGTGTTCAGCACCGCGCTCAGGCCCAAGGGCCTCAGCGGCGTCATCCGCCGCATGGCCTACCGGATCCCCGAGTCGCACGCGCGCCACTGGGCGACGTTGATGCTCGCCGACCGCGTCGACGTCCTCGAGCACCGCGTCGCCAAGCTCGTGAAGGTGATGGTGCTCGTCCCGGCGGGGACCGCGGCCGCGGTGCTGATCGTCGCAAAGGTCGCGGGCCGCTTCCGCTAGCCGCGCTGCGCGGCGAGCAGCGCCTGGACCTGCGCCCGTCTCGGGAGCGATGCCTGCGCCCCGAGCACGGTAGTGGCGAGCGCGGCGGCCGCGCTGGCGAACGGTCCGGCCTCCGCGAGGATGCGACCCTCCGCGAGGCAGACGGAGAGCGCCGCGGCGAACGCGTCGCCCGCGCCGGTTGCGTCGACCCGATCGACGGTGAAGCGCGGCAGGAAGACATGCCGCATCGAGGTTCCTTCCATCCAGGCGAGCAGGTCCCCGAGATCGCCCGTTTGCACGCAAGCAGCGCCCGCTCCCCGCCGCATCAGATCGGCGGCGGCGCCGTGGCCGGATTCCGGATCGCAGGGATCGATCCCGGTCAGCGTCCGCGCCTCACTGCGGTTCGGCCGGATGACGTCGAGACCCGCGAACAGATCCGGCCGCATGGCCAGCGGTGGAGACGGATCGAGCACCACCCGCGCTCCTCCCGCCTTGCCCAGCTCGATCGCCTCTGCGATGCAATCGGTAGGCACGCCCAGGGACACCAGCACCACCGCGGTGGATGTGAGCGCGTCCCGCGCCGCCCGCACGTCGTCGACGCTCAGCCGGCTGTTGGCGCCGGCGGCGGAGAGGATCTGCTTCTCTCCGTTCCCGCCCACCTGGCAGAGCGCGACGCCGGTCGGCGCGGACGGATCGCGCACGATATGATCGACGGCGACGCCCTCGGTGAGGAGCGCCTCCACCACCGAGTCCCCTCGGGCATCGTTCCCGATGCGGCCGACGAGCGCCACCCGCGCTCCGAGACGCGCCGCCGCTACCGCCTGGTTCGCGCCCTTGCCGCCGGGAGCCTGCTGGAAGAGGTCGCCGTTGACCGACTGGCCCGGCAGCGGCAAGCGAGGCCCGCGGACCAGATAATCCACGTTGGCCTTTCCGACGACGACGACGTCGAAGGCGCGGGCGTCCACCGGATGACTTTACTAAAGCACTACATCCCGGTGGGAAAGCTTTCGGGCGGCTCGAGCGGCGTCCAGCGCTCGACGCGGTCGAGCGGCTCGACCGCGCGGGTCCGGTCGAGGTGGACGATGGCGTCGAACTGGTCGGCGACCCGCACGCTGAAGTAGTGGCTCGCGCGCTCGGTACCGGGGCGATAGATGACGCCAATGGCGCGTTCGAGGCGCGGTTCTCGCAGCGCGCCGAGCGCTTCGCCAGGGTCGCGCAGCGGCAGGAAGAACCGCGGCAACCCCACGTCGTGGAAGATCGACTCCACGCTGCCCGCCATGCTGGGCACGATCTGCATGCGCTCCGCCGGTCCGTCCCACTCATGGGCGGCGGTCACCGTGCCGTCGTAGGTGGTGAAGCCGACGAGGAGCGCGGCATTGCCGAATCGCTCGCGGACGAGTTGCCCGACGTTCAGCTCGCCTTCGTCGCCCATCTCGGTCGCTCTCGCGTCTCCGAGATGGGAGTTGTGCGCCCACACCACCACGCGGGAATCGGGACCGAGGAAGGCGAGCAGGCTCTCCAGCGTCTCGGCCATGTGGCGGTCGCGGAGGTTCCAGGATGCGATGCGCGATCCGAACATCGACCGGTAGTAGGCCTCGGCGTTGCGGGCGAGCCGGGCGTTCTGCGCGGCGGAGAAGGCGTCCTCGCCGTCCGTCGCCGACCGCTTCTGCAGCTCGGCGAGCATCTTGACGACACTCTCCTCGCAGTTCCCGATCCCGAGCCGCGCCGCGTACCCATACGACTGCGGATCCCCGTGATGGTCGAAGCACGCGTAGCGTGCGCGGGCGCGTTCCGCCGCCGCGGGATCGTTGCGATCGAGGTAGTCGATGACCGCGCGGATCGACGCATACAAGCTGTAGAGGTCCATCCCGTAGATGGCGGCGCGCTTGTTCGCCGGCGCCTGGCTGTTGCGGGCGCGCAGCCAGCGGACGAACTCCACCACGGCGGTGTTGCGCCACATCCAGGTGGGGAAGCGCGCGAAACCGTCGAGCGCTTGCTCGGGGCTATCCGCTCCCATACCGTCCCGTACGTACTTGCCCACCCGGTCCGCGTCGGGCCAGTCGGCCTCCCAGACGATCGCCCTGAATCCCAACTCGTCGACGAGGCGCTGGGAGATGCGCGCGCGCTCCCGATACACCTCGTGGCTTCCGTGGGTCGGCTCGCCGAGCAATACCACCCGCGCGTCGCGCGCCATCTCGATGAGCAAGTCATGGTCGTGGCGCGTTCCGCCGAGGAACGTCGCGGAATGCCGTACCGCGGAGACGATGTCCCCCTCGCGCGCCATCGATCAGAAAGTAGTCACGCGGCAGGTGCGTCCGCATGCCATGCCGGACGTAGGAGGAGTTACCGGGTAGCCCCTAGCGGGTGATCCCGGTCACCGGCCGCTCGCGTCGACGAGCGGACAACTCGCCGATGAGCGAGGTCAGATCTTCGGGATCGACCGGCTTGACGAGGTGCGCATCGAAACCCGCCTCGAGGGCCTTCTCGCGATCTTCCGGCCGCCCGTAACCGGTGAGCGCGACGAGCAGCATCTCGCGGCCCACCGGATCTGCACGGAGCCTGTGCGCGACCTCATAGCCGTCGATCCCCGGAAGGCCGATGTCGACCAGCGCGGCGTCCGGTTTGAGGGCGAGCGCCATCTGCACGCCGCGCAGCCCGTCGCTCGCCAGATCCACGCGGTGTCCGAGGATCTCCAGCAGGTCGCGAAGCGTTTCCCCGATGTCGGGGTTGTCCTCGATGAGCAAGAGGCGCGCGTGCGAGAGTTTCTGTCCGTCGCCCGCCAGCACACGGACCTGGGCCGGCGTCTCCAGGAGGGCTGGAAGGCGCACTTCGAACTCGGTCCCCTTGCCGGCGCCCTCGCTGCGGGCGCGGACGCTGCCGCCGTGCATCTGGATCAGGCTGCGTACCAGAGTGAGGCCCACGCCGAGGCCGCCGCGCGTCCGCGCCACCGACTGGTCGACCTGGGCGAAGAGCTCGAAGATTCCTTCCAGCATGGGCGCGGGAATGCCGATGCCGGTATCGCGCACCTTGAGCACTGCCTCCTGGCCGCGCCGCTCGAGCGAGATGCGGATGCGGCCGCCTGGCTCGGTGTACTTGGCGGCGTTGGAGAGCAGGTTCCACACCACCTGCTCGATGCGGGTCCCGTCGCCGTTGACCCAGACCGGATCGGACGGAAGCACCAGTTCCAGCACGTGGCGGCGCTCGTCGATCGCCTGGCGAACCGTGGAGACGGCGTTGCGCACGGCTTCCACCGCGTCGACCGGAGCGCGGCGCAGCTCCACCTTGCCCCGGGTGATGCGCGAGACGTCGAGCAGATCGTCCACGAGGCGCGTGAGCACGCCGACCTGCCGGAGGATCACGGACCGCAGCTTGACCGAGCGCGGCTCCATCGAGCCGATCTCGCCCAGGGTCTGGACCGAGGCGGTCATGGCCGCGAGCGGGTTGCGCAGCTCGTGCGCGAGCATGGCGAGGAACTCGTCCTTGCGACGGTCGGCGAGCTGGAGCTGATCGAGCTTTCCGCGCAGCTCCTCCTCGAGGCGCTTGCGCTCCAACGCGCCGTGCTCGCGCTCCTCCTGCGCGCGGTGGCCGTCGGTGACGTCGGTGAAGATGGCGACGGCGCCCGGCCCGTCCTTCACCGGATCGCAGGTGACGCGCAACCACCGGTTGCCGCTCTCCACGGTGAGCGCCTCGCGCCTGCGGCGCTGGACCGCGTCCCGGAAGACGTCGCGCACCTCCGGTCCGCAGGGAAGAAGCTCGCTCACCGCCTGTCCGACCAGCTCGGAGGCCGGCCTGCCGAGGATCCTCTCCAGCCCGGCGTTCGATTCGAGGACCTTGCCACTACCGTCCAGCAACGCGATCCCATCCGGGATGGCGTCGAAGATGGAGAGCAAGTGCTGAACGAGAGGTGCGTCCTCGGCCACGCCCGCTCCTTGGAAGTCGCCCTCGTGACGACGATCACCGTCGCGAGTGACGGCGCCGTCAACCGGGCTCATTTGGAATCGTAACGCGGGATAGTGGCGCGTGGGAATCCGGCTGGGGAGCGCCCCGGCCGAGATTTCGTCTGCAAGTGTGCGGTGGCGGATGCTCCCCGGACACAGAGATGCTGGCGGCGCGTCAAACGGACCACGAAACTACAGCTCCTTCAGCACCTCGTCCGCGAAGGTCGCCGGCGTCGCCTTCGGCCAGACGTGCTTCACCTTGCCGTCCGGTCCGATGAGGTACGCGACCCGCTTCGCCGTCGCCTGTTCCAGCGACTCGCCCGCGCCGAACTGCATTCCCATCTCCTTGGAGACGGAGAGCAGCGGATAGGTGAACTTGAACTTCTCGGCGAACTTCTTGTTCGCGTCGGGCGGGTCGTAGCTCGCGCCGAGGATCTGCGCGCCCTTGCCTTCGATGTCCTTCGCCCTGTCACGCAGGGCGTTGCCTTGGATGGTTCAGCCAGGCGTGTCGGCCTTGGGATAGAACCAGAGCACGACCGGCTTTCCCTTGAAGTCGGAGAGCCGCACCGTGCGCCCGTCGTGCGTCTTGGCGGTGAAGTCGGGGGCCTGGGAGCCCTCTTCGAGGAGTGGCATGGCCGCACAGCTACCAGACGCCGATGCGGATGGCCACCGGGTGGTGATCCTCGACGGAGCGGTGGGAACCGAGCTGGGCAAGAGGGGCCTCGATACCAGGTCGCCGCTCTTCTCCTCGGTCGCGCTCCTGAGCGACGAAGGCCGCCGCATCCTCCGCGACCTGCACCTCGAGTACCTGCGCGCCGGAGCGGATATCGTCACTGCCGCTACCTTCCGCACCAACCGCCGCGCGCTCGAAGCGGCGGGGCAGGGGAGCCGCTTTCCGGACCTCGTTGGAGCGGCCGTCGCCGAGGCCCTCGCCGCACGCGACGAACATGGTTCGGGCCTCGTCGCCGGATCGATGGCGCCCGTCGAGGATTGCTATCGCCCCGACAAGCGTCCCGCGCCCGAGGCCCTCTTCACCGAGCACCTCGAGCATGCCCGCGCGCTCGCCCTGGCCGGCTGCGACTTGCTGCTCGTCGAGACCATCGCCTCCGGCGAGGAGGGCATCTCGGCCATCGAGGCCGCGTCCGCGACCGGTCTTCCCATCTGCGCCTCGGCCCAGATCGCTCCGGACGGCAAGCTCCTCGACGGCTCGGACGCGCGGGAGTTCTTCACCGCCGCCGCCGCCGCGGGGGCCGGAGCGGTGCTCATCAACTGCATTCCGCCGGACGGAATCGACACCATGCTCGAGGTCGCGAGCTCGGCGGGCGTCCCCTTCGGCGCCTATGCGCATCTCGGCGAAATGGATGCGGCGGTCCGGTGGCCGCGGTCGCCGGTCCTCGAACCCGAAGCCTACGCCGACCGGGCGGCCCGCTGGATCGAGCGAGGGGCGACGATGATCGGCGGCTGCTGCGGCACGACGCCTCTGCACATCGCCGCGGTTGCCCGGCGCTTCGGCCGGGCCGGGCGACCCGGTACCTGACACCGATTGCAGCCCGGCGACGAGGAGTGCGATTGTCCGGATCGTGCTGACCGCCTCCTCCGCGCCCGTCGAAGATCCCTCCCTGCTCGATGTGGATCAGCTTCTTGCCGAGCGCCGCCAGACGCTGGACGCGTTCCGCGACCCGCATCGCAGCCCCTACGCGGCTGTCGAGCGCCGCGATTTCGCGGGCTCCCAGCCGCTGACGCTGGGATCAGCCGGCGAATGCGATCTGCGCCTCGAGGGCCTTCATCCCCGGCACGCGCGGATCCGCGTCGATGGCGACTCCTTCCTCGTCGAGGCGCTGGACGCCGACGCCACCATCGAGATCGCTCCCGGAGGCCCGACGCGAAGGGCGCGGGTGCCGCCGGGCGCGCGGGTCGGTCTCGGCCGCTACACCGTCCGCCTCTCGCACCAGAACTTCCCGGCGCTGGTCCTGCTCGATCCCCGCAGCCCGCTTCTCCAGGGCGGCCCGCCGCCGCGCTGGTTCGATCCCGACCCGGCCTTCCGCGTGATCGCCTCGCTGGCACGCGATCCCTCGCCGCGCGAGGAACTGGTGGTGTCGACCCGGGGCAACCGCCGCCGCGCCCATCGCATCGGTTGGCTCGACTTCGAAGTGGCCGGGTCGCGGGGTCGCCTCGTCGCCTTGCGCCTGCTCGAGCCCGGCGTCGACGAATCCGCGGTCTCGATCCTCTTCCGCGACGCGACCACCGGCCACGAGACGTACTCGGTGGGCAGGTACCTGGACCCGAGGCCGCTCCCGGCCTCCCGCGATCGCTACCTGCTCGACTTCAACCGGGCCTACAACCCGGTCTGCGCGTTCTCGCCGCACTACAACTGTCCCTTGCCACCGCAAGAGAACCGCCTCGTCATGCCGATCCGCGCGGGCGAGCTCGATCCCGGCCACGCCGGCTAGCGCAGGGCGTCGTTGACCACTTGACACCGCCCGGGCGCGGATGATGTGTCCGGAGCTCTCCTTCCCGAGGGGGAACTCCCATGCGCCGCATTGTCTGCGTCGTGGTCTGCGCGCTCGCCGCCGCCTGCGGTGGGAGCGATTCCCGCCGTCTGGTCCTGCTGCACACCAACGACGAGCATTCCCACCTCCTCGGCTTCGGGCCCGAGGCGGACGAGTTCCCCATCGTCGCAACCCGTACCGGTACGGGCTCGATCGTGGGTGGGGCTTCCCGCCGCTCGACGATCCTCGCCCAGGAACGCCAGAAGGCCAAGAACGCCGGCGCCGACTCCCTGACCGTCTCCGCCGGCGACAACCTGATCGGCTCGCTCGCGCAGCTTCGAGCCACGGTGAACGCCCCCGACTACAAGGTGATGAGCCTGCTCGGGTACGACGTCACGACGCTCGGGAACCACGAGTTCGACTTCGGGCCCGACACGCTCGCGCAGGTGATCAACGCCGCGACCGCGGCCGGCGCGAAGGTCCCCATCGTCTCCTCCAACATCCACTTCAGCGGCAACGCGGGAGCGCTCGACGCGCCCCTCAAGGCGCTCTTCGACGAGACGGGGAAATCGGCAACTGCGCCCGTGCACCGGTACCTCGTCCTGACCACCCCGCAACGCCTCAAGGTCGGTTTCGTCGGCATCGTCGGCGCCGACGCCGCGAACGTGGCCCCGCTCAAGGCGCCGGTGACCTTCTCCGTCGACCCGCGCGCGGGCGAATCGAACCTCGCGGCCTCGCTCGCCGTCGTCTTTTCCGACGTGCAGTCGGTGGTCGACCGCATGCGCTTCGAGGCCAATCCGGACGTGGTGGTCGCGCTCAGCCATTCCGGCCTCGATCCCACCAGCCCCGCCGCCCTCGACGCCAGCGAGGACGCGCAGATCGCGCACCACGTCTCCGGAATCGACGTGATCGTGAGCGGCCATTCCCACACCCAGGTGAAGGCCTTCACCGTCAAGAACGACAAGACCGGCAAGGACGTCGTCATCCAGCAGGCGGGACGATTCGGGGATGCGGTGGGCCGGATCACCTTGAACGTCTCCAACAACGGGACGGTCTCCTTCGATGCGGGCAACTCCGCGATCGTGGCGGTAGACGACAAGACCGCTCCGGCGGACGCCCAGGTCAACCAGGTCATCACCGAGGCGTACAGCGCGCTGGAAACCGCGCCGGTGGTGACCACCCCGCTGCCGCTCTCCTTCATGCAAATCACGCTCGCGCACATCAAGGGGGCCGTTCCGGAGGTTCCGGCAACCGCCGGCTCGCTCCTGTTCGCGCCGCTTTCCCAGCTGACCTTCGACGTGGACAACACCGGCGCGCAGCGGGAGACGGCGCTTCTCGATCTGACCGCCGACGCGATGCTGTTCGCCCACAACAATACCGCCGCGCTCGTCGATGCGAAGGGCAATGCGATCACCGGCCTGGCCGACATGGCTGCGGAGGGGGCAGGTGTCCTGCGCGTCTCCAAGCTCGAACGGGGCAGGACGGGCGTCCTCGGCTTCGGAGACGTGTTCCGCGCCGTCCCGCTGGGAGGCTCGAAGGTGTCCGGCACGCCGGGCTATCCGCTCACCCGCTTCGCCATCTCCGGATTCGAGTTGCGCGCCGCCTTCGAGGTCACCGCGGGGCTCGCCTATAGCTCGGCAGGGAACGCGCAGTTCTTCCTCGTCCCCTCGGGCATGAAATTCATCTACGACACCAACCGGCCGCTCTTCACCACCTCCGACATCCTCAACCCGAACGCAGGACGGGTCACCCAGATCTCGCAGGCGTCGAACGATCCCACCGTGCCCGACGCCGCTCCGACGCTCATCTACGACGGGACCGATCCGGCGCTCGCTTCTACCTTCGGTTGGAAGGCCGTCTCGCCCAAC
>VBKL01000037.1 GCA_005879805.1 Deltaproteobacteria bacterium
AGAAAGAGGCCACCTTCGAGATCGAGCGAGGCGAAATCTTCGCCATCCTCGGAGGCAGCGGCTGCGGGAAATCGACCTTGCTCCGGTACCTGGTGGGCCTCGAGACGCCGATCAGCGGAAGCGTCACCATCGACGGCGTCGCGCCCGACCAGAGCGTCCCGGGCCGGCCGCTGTTCGGCGTCATGTTCCAGTCGGGCGCCCTGCTTGGATCGTTCACGGTGGGAGAAAACATTGCTCTCCCCTTGCAAACCTGGACCACGCTTCCAGCGGACGCCATCGGCGGCATCGTCGCGGCCAAGCTGCGCCTGGTCGGCCTGGAAAGCGCCGAAGACCGGATGCCGAGCGAGCTCTCGGGAGGCATGTGCAAGCGCGCGGGAATTGCGCGAGCCATGGCGCTGGAGCCGGATCTCCTTTTCCTCGACGAGCCGTCGGCGGGCCTCGACCCCGTCTCCGCGGTGGAGCTGGACGAGCTGATCCTCGACCTCAACCAGCAACTCGGCCTGACTTTCGTGGTGGTCACCCACGACCTCGATAGCATCTTCAAGATCGGCAAGAGCTGCATCATGCTCGACCGCGAGAGCAAGAGCATCATTGCGCGCGGCGATCCGCGCGTCCTGCGCGATACCAGCACGGACCCGCGCGTTCATTCCTTCTTCAACCGTGTCCGGCAGGAGGAGGCGTCATGAGCGCACCCACCAACCGATGGAAGCTCGGCGCGTTCGTGGTCGGGTCGGTCGTGATCGGCGTCGCGGCGGCCATCGTCCTCACGGCAGAAACCATGCGGGTCGCCTCGGTCACCTACACGTCGTATTTCGACGAAGCAGTGACGGGCCTCGAAGTGGGCTCGCCTGTCCGCTATCGCGGCGTGAAGATCGGTAACGTCAGCGCAATCGACGTGGCGCCCGATCAGCGCCACGTGGAGATCGTCTATTCGCTGGGGGTGAAGGTGCTCAGCAAGCTTCGGCTTGCCGGCACGAGTCACGGCAAGGAGACGAGAATCCTGCTGCCGCCCGACTTGCGCGTGCAGCTCGCCATCACCGGGCTCACCGGCACCAAGTTCCTGCAGATCGACTTTTTCGACACCGCAGGCGAGCCGCCCGTGTTGCCGTTCCCCGTCCCGGAGAACTACATCCCAGCGACCGCGTCGACGATGAAGAACCTGGAAGAGGCGGTGGTTCGCGCGGTGGGCATGATGCCTCACATCGCGCAGCAGCTCGACCTCGCGCTCTCGCGCACGAACGCCATCCTCGACGACCTGGACCGCCGCGGACTGCCCGGCAAAGCCTCGACGTCGCTGGACAACGCCAATCAGCTGCTCGCGACCCTGCAGCGGAAGCTCAGCCAGGTCCGGGTCGATGACCTGTCGCGCGATGCAGCGGCGACGCTCGAGGACGCGAGCGCGACGCTCGTGAAGATGAAGGGAGTGCTCGATCACCTCGATGGCAATGACGGCCTTTTCGCGAGCGTGCAACGCACTTCCGATTCCCTCAACGATGTTGCCGGGCCGCGACTCGGTGCCACCTTCCACGAGACCGAGCGCGATCTGCGCGAGGCCGCCGTGGCGGTGCGCCAGCTGGTCGAGGCGCTGCAGCGGGATCCGGACATGTTCCTCAAAGGAAAGACGAAGGTGCGTCAATGACGCGTAGTCTGGTGTTCCTCCTCGGCGCTGTTGCGCTCTCGGGTTGTGCGCTGCTCGGCAAGAACGACCCTCACGTACCCCGCTACTTCACGCCGGAGTACGAGAGCGATGGGCCGGCGCCAAGGGTCCGGCCCGATCTGCAACTGCGGCTCGGCAGGGTCGAAGGTTGGTCGCACCTGGGGGAGAGGATGGCATCGCGGGAGTCCGCTCGCGAGCTCCTCTATGACGATGACCGGCGGTGGATCGAGCGACCCGAGATCTACCTGCGCCGCGCGCTGTCGCGCGCGCTTTTCGAGGAGCGCGGGGTAGTCGAGTCCCTCTCGGGCCGCGCCATCACGGTCGACGTCGAGCTGATCGCGTTCGAGGAGATCGTGCAACCGCACCAGGCGCGCATGCAGGCGCTCCTGGTGGTTACCGATGATCGCGTCGGCCTGCTCACCGAGACGATTACGGTGGCCCAGCCGGTCCTGAAGAGGGACGGAGCCGACCCGACGCCGGCGCTGGTCGATGCATTCTCGCAGGCACTGCACGCCGGCGTGACGCGGATTGCCGATCGCGTCGTCGAGAAGCTCTCCGAGCGAGCGCCGCATGCCACGAGATGAGGGTCTCATGAAGATGCCCGCGCAGGAGCGGACCGTCGTCCGCTTCGAGATCGCCCCGCGCACGATCGGCTGGATCCTTGCGGCGGCCGCGGGGGTGTGGCTCCTCCGCGAGCTCTGGCTGATCGGGCTCTTGCTGGTGG
>VBKL01000046.1 GCA_005879805.1 Deltaproteobacteria bacterium
ACGCCTCCGGCGCCTCGCCGCGACGCTCGAGCCGAACGAGCAGATCGCCCCAGAGCAGCAGTCCGTCGCCGCCTTGCGCACGATACGGAAATGCCGCGGCCTCGCGGCAGAGCGATTCCGCGCGCGCAGGCTCCCCCATCGCCGCCGCGACGCGTCCCTGGATGAAGAGCGCGTTTCGCTTGCTCGAGGGCCGGATCGCCGCCGCGGCGCCGGCAAGCGCGCAGCGCCGCGCCCCGTCGTGCCGGCCGGCGCCAAGGCAGGCCACAGCGCCCGTGAAGAAATGCTCGGCGTGATAGTTGCGCGGCAGGTCGTCCAGGTCGGCTCGCCGCCACCAGTGGAGCGCCTCGTCCGGCTTGCCGGTGTGGGCCGCGATCCAGGCGCGCTGCTGGGCGAGCCCGGCGCGAGCGATGGGAAACGCTGCCGCCAGCGGATCGAGGTCCCGCAACCGATCCCAGGCATCGTCCCAGAGACCGAGGTTGTATTCGGCCTCGGCCAGGTTGATCTGCACGAGAAGCTCGCTGGCGGTATCGCGCGACCCGCGCACGTCGAACCGCTCCGGCAGCGCGAGAGCCTCCTGGTATCTGCCGGCGGCAATGAGCCCGTCGACCGACCCATTCAACATCCACTGTGGCCCGGACGTTTGCGCCATGTCGCTATCTTCCCTGATCTCGTGTCACCGCGGGCGAGGTTTGCCGTCGTGCGCACCCTGCGGACGCACCGGCGCATCGCTCCACCACCGGCTCCCGGGCATGTCGTTCCGCCGTCCGGGATTCTGCGGGTAGGTGATGCGGTTGTGGGATTTGTCCGCCTCGCCCCCCGACAGCAGCAGCGCGTCGCGATCACCATCGTTGATGAAGGTGTGGCAGATGCCGGTCCCGGAGGGAAAGGCCGCGAAATCGCCCGGCTTCATCCGGTGGACCTCGCCGTCGATCCAGGCATCGATCTCGCCCTCGATCACGTAGACGAATTCCTCCTCGGACGACTCGGCATGCGGATACGAAGTGCGCGTCCCAGGCGGGACCCTGACGAGGACGATCCCGATCTGGAGCAGACCGGCCGCGCGGCCGATGTGGCGGGCGGGCGCCATCTCCTCGTCGCTGTCAGGATAGCGGTGGCGCTTCTCGGGAACGTCAGCGGAAGAGATGACGAAAGGGGGGCGCGTCGCCATCCACCGATGGTAACCCGGCGCTTCCTAGAAGTTCACGCCCAGCCAGGCTCTCACCTGCGCGTGCAGATCCCCTTCGAAGTCCTGGCGCCGTCCTCGCGCGGCGATCTCGCCGAGGCTCAGCACGTAGACGTACTCGGACATCTTCACCACCCGGCGCACGTTGTGGTCGACGAGCAGGATGGTCATGCCCTCGGAAGCGAACAGCTCGATGAAGCGATACACCTCCGCCGCGACGATAGGCGCGAGCCCGACACTCGGCTCGTCGACGAGACAGAGCCGCGGCCGGACCACCCACGCCTTCGCCAGCTCGACCATCTTCTGCTGGCCGCCGGAGAGATTGCCAGCGGGCGTGCGCAACCGTTCGGAGAGCGCCGGGAAGCGCACGAGCGCCTCCCGCAGGCGCGCCTCGCGCTCCCGGTCGCCGGACTTCAACAGACGCTCGAGCGGCAGGCGAAGATTGTCGCCGACCGACATGTACGGGAAGAGGCTCGACTCCTGCGGGATGTACCAGATGCCGCGATCGATGAGCGTGTGGGGCGCGATCCCGGTGATGTCCTCGCCGTCGTATTCGATCCTGCCGGCGTGCGGTCGCACGAAGCCGCAGATGGCCTTCATCAAGGTCGACTTGCCCGCGCCGTTGAGGCCGATGAGACCGGTGATGCGACCCTTCTCGATCGCCAGCGATACGTTCCGCAGCACGTCGATGTCCGCGACGTAGCCCGCGGTGACGCCGGTGAGACTGAGCAGCTCAGAGCTCACGCCTCGCCCTCGCCGCCGAGATACGCCTCGATCACCTTGGGATCGGAAAGCACGGCGCGGGTGGGGCCGTCGGCGATCACCGAGCCCGCGTTCATGCAGACCGCGCGAATGCAGAGCTCGGCGACCACCGGCATGTCGTGGCTCACCACGAGGAACGTGTGCCCCTCGGCGTGGCGCTTGCGGATGTATCCGGCCATCGTTTCCTTGAGGGTCGGATGCACCGCGGCGAACGGTTCGTCGAGGAGCGCGATGCGCGGAGGCACCATGAAACAGCAGCCGAACTCGAGCAGCTTCTGCTGCCCGCCCGAGAGATGACCCGCATCCAGCTCTGCAACTGGCGCGAGTCCGAGCTCCTCGAGGATCGATTTGGCGCGCGCCGCTGCGGCGGGCCGCGAGAGGCCGAGCGCCCGGCCCGTGGTGAGCAAATTGTCGAGCGCGCTCATCCGGCGGAATACTTTGGTGAGCTGGAACATGCGCATCAGCCCCGCGCGGGCGATGCGCGTCGGCGACAGGCCCTGGATTTCGTGTCCGTCGAGAAGGACCCGGCCGCCGTCGGGCGATTCGTGGGGCGAAGACGATGAGCTGGACGCCCCCGACCTCGCGCAACAGCTCCGAGAGGACGTAGACGAGAAACGCGCCGACGAGCGGACCGAGCAGCGTCCCTATTCCGCCGATGACCACCATGCAGATGACGAGGCCCGTCTGCGTGAGCAGGCCGAGCTCGGGGCTGATGAGCTGGCTGAAGTGCGCATAGAGCCCGCCGGCCAGCCCGGCGATGGCGCTGCTCAGCGTAAAGGAGACCGTCTTCCAGTACACGACGTCGACGCCGCGGCTCGCCGCCGCCACCTCGTCGTCGCGGATCGCTTGCAGGTACAAACCCATCGGCGAGCGCAAGAGCAGCATGAGGCCGACGACCACCGCCGCGAGCGCGCCGAGGACGACGTAGTACCAGGTGACCCGGCTCTCGAAGATCCCGGGGACGCCGAGGCCGAGATCGCCGCGCGTGAAATTGTACGAGTTGGCGATCACGAGCCGTGCAATCTCGGCAAACGAGAGCGTGGTGAGCGCGAGGTAGGCGCCGCTCAAGCGCATCACCACCAGCGCGAGGATCACGCCGATGATCGCCGATGTAGCGACCGCAGCGATCATCCCGATCCACGGGGGCGTCTTTGCGTACTCGCACAAGAGGCCGGTCGCATACGCCCCGAGCATCGCGAAGGTCGCCGGCGCGAGCGAGAACTGCCCCGTGTAACCGGCGAGCAGGTTCCATCCCGACGAGATGAGCGCGAAATACATCGAGAGGATGAGGATGCCCAGCCAGTAGGGGTCGGTGACGACGAGCGGGAGCGGGGCAACGAGCGCGAGGAAGGCGAGGGGCAGCCATGGCGTCAGCGCCCGGAGGGCGCCCGGGCGTCGCATCAGACGACGCGTCCCTGCTCGCCGAAGAAGCCTTGCGGCCGGACGAGCAGCACCAGGACGAGGATGACGAGGCCGAAGGTGTCGTGGTAGCCGTACGAGATGTAGACGGCCCCGAAGCTCTCGAGAACGCCGAGCACGAGGCTGGCGAGGATGCTGCCGGTCATCGAGCCCATCCCGCCCAGCACCACGATCACGTACGATTTCACGGCCGGAAAAGCCCCCACGTCCGGCGACGCGTTGATGATCGGCGCGAGGAGCGCGCCGGCAAGCGCGGCGAGAGCGCCGGCTGCGCCGAACACGGTCATGCTCACCCGCGCGGGATCGATTCCGGCAAGCGACGCGCCAAGCCGGTTCTGCGCCACCGCCTGGATGCGCCTCCCCCATGCCGTCGAGCGCACTGCGAACGCGAGCGCGACGATGACCGCGACGCCGATGACGGTCGCGAGCGCCTTCTGCCCCGAGAGCATGATCGGTCCGGCGCGGAACCGGGAGACGTCGACCAGCGCCGGCCCGAGCACCGGATACGGTCCGACGACCTTGTCGACCAGGTTCACGAGAAGGATCGAGAACGCGAACGTCACCACCACCGCGTACTCGTCCTTCAAGAAGCCCCAGCTCGAGTACCCGGAATAGAGCGGCCGCATGAGCAGCCGCTCCGTGACCAAGCCGACGACGCCGCCCACCACAGGCGCGAGCGGGAGCGCGAGCCACGGCGAGATGCCGAGCGCCGCCGCCCCGAGCGTGTAGGCGTACGACCCGAGCATGTAGAACTCGCCGTGGGCGAAGTTCACGACCTTGAGGATGCCGAAGATGAGCGTGAGCCCGACGGCCATGAGCGCGTAGAGCACGCCCACGATGAGGCCGTTGACGAAGAGGTCGACGTTCAGCACGGAGAGGCGTCGTCGCCGATCGTCACTTCGCCTTCTTCAGCTTGTCCACCGAGAGAGGAAGGTTGGGCCCCTGCACGAGCGTCGTCTTGCTGACGGGTTCGCCGACTTCGGTGAACTGGTAGGTGACGTAGGGGATGTCGACCCACTGGTGATAGCTGACGCCGGGCTCCTCGGAGAACTTGAACGAGCCGCGCACGCCGGAGAACTGCATCGACTCGAGCGCTTTTATGATCGCATCGGGCTTGGTGCTCTTCGCGTTCTTGATCGCTTCGACGACCAGGAGGAGTGAGTCGGCAGCCTGGTAGATGAGGCGGTTCGGCTCGTGCTTGGTCTTCTCCTGATACGTCTTGCCCACTTCCTGGCCGAGCTTCGGGACCCCCATGTTCGGATGGTAGAGGCCGAACTCGATCAGGTTCTTTCCCGCCTCCTTCACGTTCTGCCAGAAGTCCGGGTAATCGCCGAGGCCGGCGCCGTCGTAGAGCCAGGTCTTGTCGGAGGGCGCGACGCCCTGCTCGTAGAGCTGGTTCATGACGATGTACGCCGCGGGCGGCAGCATCATCATGAGAACCGCGTCGGGCGGGTTCGATCGCAACGGGACGATCGCGGGCGTGAAATCCTTGCTCGTCCGGTCGAGCGTCTCGAAATGGTACTCGACGTTGGGAGACTTCTTCTTCAGCGCTTCCGCCACCGCCTTCGCCTGGCCGATGCCGTAGTCGGTGTTCTCGCAGAAAGCGACGACGCGCTTCACGCCGAGGCCGGAGAGGGTCTCCGCCATGGCGAAAGCGACGCGCGAGTTGTAGTTGGCGGGATTGAAGACCTGCTTGTAGCCCTTCTTGCGGATGTCGTCCGACCAGCAGTTGGTGTTGACGTAGGGAATGTCGTAGCGCTTCGCGACCTCGATCTCCGCGAGGCAATTCGAGCTCTGGTGCGGCCCTACGATGGCGACCACCTTGTCGCGCGTGATGAGCTTCTCGACCGCGGCGCGGCCCTTCTCCGGGATGCCCTGATCGTCCTCGTAGATCAGGGTGATTTGCTGACCGTTCACCCCGCCCTGCTTGTTGACCATGTCCTTCACGATCTCGAGGCCGTCCTTCACCTGGACGCCCTGGACGACCGAGCCCGGAGGCGACTGGGCGAGGGGGACGCCGATCTTGATCGGGTCCGCGGGTGCGCTCGTCGAACGGCTTCCCGTAGATCATGAGCCCGATGGGGAAGCCGCTGCCCGTAAAGCCGCAGGGAACCGAAAGGCCGCACAGATTGAGGATGTTGCCGATGGCGGTGTTGCGCAGGTACTGGACGTTCCGGCGGTTGTACTCCGCCACGTCGGTCGAAAGCGGCGCCGTGGGAAGCGGCGAGATCATCGTCGTCGGGACGAGCAGCGCGTCCACTTCGGCGAGGAGCCTCCGCGCATCGCGGCGCAGGGCGGCCCACTGTCGCGTCATCTCGAAGTAGTCCGGACCGGTGACCGACCCGCCATTGCGCATGCGGTCGCGGACCACGGGGTCGAGGTCGTCGTACTTGCTTTCGAGGAAGGCGCGGTTCACGGCGTAGGCCTCGGACGCGATCACGCCGCCGCGCGGGTTGAGCTTGTGCGCCGCATTTGCGGCGGGGAACGAGATGCTTCCGACGTGAGCGCCGAGACCCTCGAGAACCCGTCCTGCCTCGTGCACGGCCCGAGCGATCTCGAGGTCGACGCCCTCGAAGAACGGTGCTTCGACGAACGCGAGTCGCAGCCCCTTCACGGCCACGCCAAGCCCGCCTCGTCCATCCTCTGGCGGCACGCCCATGGTGGTGTCGTCGGCCTCGTCCGGACCCGCGATCTCCTGGTACACCAGCGCCGCGTCTTCGACGGAGCGCGCGAGCACTCCGACGGTGTCGAGGCTGTAGGAGAGCGGATAGACCCCCGCGCGACTCACCCGGCCGACCGTCGTCTTCAGGCCGACGATGCCGCAGAGCGCGGCCGGGATGCGCACCGACCCGCCGGTATCCGTCCCGAGCCCGACCGGCGCTAGCCCCGCGGCGACGGCGACGGCGGTTCCGCTGCTCGAACCCCCGGGAACGTGCGGGACCGGGTGCCACGGATTGTGGGGAGTGCCGTGGTCGTTGTTGATCCCGACGCCGCCGTAGGCGAACTGCACGGTGTTGTTCTTGCCGAGCAGCACCATGCCGGCCTGGTCGAGCCGGCGGACCGCAAAGGCGTCTTGCTCCGCGATCGCTTGGGCGAGCAGCCGCGTTCCCGCTGTGGTCGGAAAGCCTTTTACGTCGAAGAGATCCTTCGCCGCCCAGGGTAGCCCGTGGAGCACGCCGCGGTCGATGCCGGCCTGCAAGGCGATCTGCGCGGCGCGAGCCTGTGCGAGGGCTCGCTCCCGGAGCACCAGGCGGAAGGCACCGAGCTTCGGATCGAGCGACGCGATCCGATCGAGGAACAACTCCGCGAGCACGATCGGCGTCAACTCGCCCGAGCGCAGAAGGCGGGCGAGCGAGGCGAGGGGCTGGAAGCAGGTGGGCGCGGGGGGCACGCGCCGGCAGTCTACTTCACCTGCGAGAGCGAGGGCGTCCGCGAACTCTCCTGTGTGAGCTGCGGCGCATCGGGAGGCTGCATCAGCTCGTGCCGGCGGGAAATGGTCTGCACGATCGAGGTCAGGGCTCCCTCCAGCGCGGACAGCCGCGTCTCCATCGCCTGCAGCCGGGCCTGCGAATCGCGGCCGTGCAGCTCTGCCTCCAGCTCCAGCTCGCGGGTCCTCAGCTTGAAGTGCTTGGTGAGGAACATGAGGGTGACGGGAATGGCCCCCAAGGCGAGCAGCCCGAGAAACGGTCCGAGGACTTCCGAAATCGCCTTCGCAATGGATGGGTCCATGATGGGATTCTACCCCGGCCCCCGATTCGCTGGGCTGACCTTCAGGTTGGCGAAGTACGCATCGGTAGTGCAGTGGCCCCACAATGCCACCGAGCCCCGCGACTTGCCGCGCTTCAGATCGTTGACGATGAGCGTCGGCTGCCTGGCGCCGTTCACGTAGAGCTTCGCTTTCTCGCCGGCCACGACGATCTTGAGGTGGGTCCACTTGCCCGGCTCGAGATCGGCATACGACTCGTAGACCCAGGGGTGCTCCTCGCGCAGCTTCTTCCAACCAAAGCCGGGCGCCGAGACGTACTGCGTCGAATGGTTGCGCATGGCCTGGTCCTGGACGCGGCCGTTCACCGGGCGGATGTAGAGCAGCTCGAAGTTCTCGCCGTCCTTCACCCGGAAGGCGACCCCGACGAAGCCCTTGGAGCTGGGGCCGGTTCCCGGGCGGGGCGCGCCGGAGACGTCAACCTCGAGCGTGCCGTCCTCGAAATCCGTTCCGGGCACGATGGCCATCATGTCCTCGTCCGACTCTTCTTTGCCGTTGGCGATGATGAGCTTCACGGCGTCGCGGCCTTGATGCGTGGCCTTCTCGACGGTCCCGTTCAAGACCTGCAGCCTGGCAGGCGAGCCGAGCAGGCTCGCCGCGACGAGAATCAATGCCAGCATTCGTCCTCCCTTGGTTCCCCCGATCGAGAACCTACGGAAGACGGCCGGGAATGTTTCGCCCCGCTCAGGGCGCCTTCGGCGCGAAGTGCTCCGTGTACCCGGGATTGCGGTGGTTCTGATCGGGATTGTGCGCGTCCCAGCATTCCCCCGAGCAGAAGTAGAGCTGGAAACGTTTGCGGTTGCAGGTCGAGACGACGCACTTGAGATATTGCGCGCCGTAGTCGATCGCCTTCTTGCAGATGCTGCATTTCTGCCACATGCCCCGAACTATCCGGCCTGTCGCAGCAGGTCGTCCAGTCGCGCGGGATCGGGCCGGATCTCGCCCGCTTCGATCCGATGTGCCATGGCGGTGATCGCCGCGTTCATGGCGACGCCCACGCCGACCTTCCTGCCCAGCTCCGTCGCGTAGCCGTTGATGAAATCGATCTCGGTCCGCCGGCCCCGCTCGAAGTCCTGCAGCATCGAGGGCTTGATGTCGCCGTAGGTGGCGAGGATCTGATCGATCCACGGGGCGCGATCGCCCTCGGGCGGAACGGGATCGACGATCATCCGCTCGGGCCGGGTGCCGGTCGCGAGGGCGACCGAGAGCGTCTCGTCGTACGTCCTGTGGAAGACTTGCTGGCCCGCGGCTGACGCCATGTATCCGCGCATGGTCTGGTTGGCGAGCGCGCCGATGGTGGTCACCGAGCAGTTGAGGAGCAGCTTCGACCAGATGGCTCCCGCGAGATTCGCTGTCACGCGCATCTCGATGGCCGGGCGCAACGCCTCGGCGACGTTCATGGCGCGGTCGCTGATCCCGCCCGCGACCTCTCCGATGAGCAGGTGGCCCGCGTTGCGCTGCTCGTAGACGCCGGGCTCGACCATGGTGGCACCGAGATTGGAGAGCCCGCCCAGCACGACGCGATCGCCGAGCCGCTCGGAAAGCATCTGGGAAACGCCGCCGTTCTGGATGCAAAGAAGAGTGCCGCGCGGAGCGAGCAGCCGCGCCAGGAAGGGCCCGATCTCGAGCGCGTCGTGCGCCTTGGTGGCGAGGACGATCAGATCGAATTTGTCCGCCGTCGCATATTCCTCGACGGCGGCCGACCGGACGGAACGCACCTCCGCGGGGCCTCCGACGCCCGAGACCCGCAGGCCGGAAGAGCGCAGGACCGCGGCGGACTGTGCGCTCCGCGTCGCGAGCCAGATGGGGACGGAAGCGTTGATTCCGCGAGTGGCGATGGTTCCACCCAGCGCGCCGACACCGACGATCAAGATCCGCATGGACGGATGGCTAAACGCGGCCTCCGGCACGGTCAAACTTTAAAATATCCGAGCGACGAAGGCCGCAGACCGCCCCGCGTCGGCTACAAGACCGCCCATGGACATTCTCCACGACGTGCTGGGGTTCGCCGCCAAGGGATTCGTGGTCTTCGCCACCGTGGCGGCTACCGTTCTGTTCTGCCTCTCGGTCGCGCGGCGCAAGAGGCCTGCCGGCTCGCGCCTTCGGGTCGAGCAACTGAACCGGCGCATCGAGGCGCTCGGCGACGCCCTGCGAGGCAAGCTCTTGGGCAAGAAGGACCTGCGCAAGCTCTACAAGAGCCGCAAGAAGGCGCTCGCCGAGCGGGATGGCGCACGCCCGAACGTGTTCGTGCTCGAGTTCAAGGGCGACCTCTTCGCCAGCGCAGTCGGCAACCTGCGCGAGGAGGTCACGGCGATCACCGCGGTGGCGCGCAAGGAGGACGAGGTCGTCGTGCGCCTCGAGAGCGCGGGCGGCGCGGTCCCGCACTACGGCCTCGCCGCAGCCCAGCTCCTCCGGCTGCGCGACAAGGCGATCAAGGTGACGGTCTGCATCGATCGAATGGCCGCCAGCGGCGGCTACATGATGGCCTGCGTCGCCGACCAGATCCTCGCCGCGCCCTTCGCCATCATCGGATCGATCGGGGTCGTCGCGCAGGTGCCGAACCTCCACCGCTTGCTGAAGAAGCACGACGTGGACTTCCAGGAGATGACGGCCGGCGAGTTCAAGCGGACGGTGAGCGTCTTCGGTGAGATCACCGAGAAAGGCAGGAAGAAGTTCCAGGAGGAGCTGGAGGACACGCACCAGCTCTTCAAGGAGTTCGTCAAGGCGAACCGCCCGAAGCTCGATCTCGAGCAGGTGGCGACGGGGGAGCACTGGCTCGCGCGCCGCGGTATGGAACTGGGCCTCGTCGACCGCCTGCGGACGAGCGACGAGTACCTCGTCGACCGCGCGGCGGAGGCGAACCTCTACCAGGTGACCTTCGAGAGAATGCGGACGCTGCGCGAGAGGCTTGGCGGAGCCGTCGCGAGCGCGGCCCGGTCGCTGTCCGCCTTCCGGGGGTTCATTCCGCGTTAGACTCGAGGCATGCGGCTGCACCTCGTGGACGGCACCTATGAGCTGTTCCGCGCCTACTTCTCGAAGCGCCCGCCGCATCGGGCGCCGGACGGCTCGGACAAGAAGGCAACGGTAGTCCTCGCTTCCGCCATGCTCGCCCTGCTGCACGACGAGGGCGAGGCAGTCACCCACGTGGCCGTGGCCTTCGACAATCCCATCCGCAGCTTCCGCAACGATCTCTTCGACGGCTACAAGACGGAGGAAGGCGTCCCGCCGGAATTGCTCGCTCAGTTCGACGCTGCCGAGGAGGCGGTCCGCGCGCTGGGAATCGCCGTGTGGTCGATGCGCGAGTTCGAGGCGGACGATGCGCTAGCGACCGGCGCGGCCCGCTTCGGAGCGGAGATGGAGCAGGTCCGCATCCTCACGCCCGACAAGGATCTGGGCCAGTGCGTGCGCGGCACGCACGTGGTGCAGGTGGACTGGCGCGGCAAGCTGGTGCTCGACGAGGACGGCCTCCGCCGTCGGCGCGGGGTCGGGCCCACGAGTATCCCCGATCTGCTGGCGCTCACCGGGGACGACGCGGACGGGATTCCCGGGCTTCCTGGCTTCGGCGAGAAAAGCGCTTCCGCCCTGCTCGCCCAGTTCATCCACCTGGAAGGGATTCCCTCCGATCCGAGCTCCTGGCCACCGGTCCGCCAGGCTCCCCGCCTTGCCGCGACCCTCGAGGAACGGAAGGAAGAGGCGAAGCTCTATCGAACTCT
The DNA here is from genome assembly GCA_005879805.1 of Deltaproteobacteria bacterium. Classification (GTDB taxonomy): domain Bacteria; phylum Myxococcota; class Myxococcia; order Myxococcales; family 40CM-4-68-19; genus VBKO01. The sequence continues at coordinate 10,841 of VBKL01000046.1, forward strand.
CGCGACGCTGCGGACCGATGCGCCGGTCGGGACGCTGGAAGAAGCGCGGTTCCAGGGCGTCCCTCGCGAACGCTTTCTCGCCTGGTGCGACGCGCTTGGCGTGGACGGACTGCGCGTAAGGCCGCAGCGGTGGCAGTAGGCCCGTCTACCTGGCACCCTCCTGGTCGCTCTCCGAGCAAGAAGCGGTTTCCGGATTCGCAAGCTCTTCGGGCGTAGCGTCCTGGTGGCCGGATCGACTGATCCCAGCGACTTTCCTGAGCGAATGAGGGCCCGCCCGGCGCCTGGCCGCTCGCTCCCAATGAGATCTTAGCGGCCGTGTCGATCCCGGGGATCGTCGTTCGTCGCCAGGATAGAAGGTTCCAAACCACAAGGAGACGACGATGCGATTCATGGTGCTGGTGAAGGCGAACAAGGACTCCGAGGCTGGCGTTCTTCCGGACGAGAAGATCCTCAGCACGATGGGCAAGTTCAACGAAGAGCTGGTGAAGGCGGGCGTGATGCTCGCGGGCGAAGGCTTGCAGCCGAGCTCCAAGGGCGCCCGGGTCCGGTTCGAAGGGAACAAGAAGACGGTGATCGACGGACCGTTCGCGGAGACCAAGGAGCTGGTCGCGGGCTTCTGGCTCTGGCAGGTGAAGTCGAAGGCAGAGGCCATCGAGTGGCTGAAGCGCGCTCCGTTCCAGGAGGGCGAGGTGGAGATCCGCCAGATCTTCGAGACGGCCGACTTCGCCGAGAGCGACCCGACGGGCGAGATCCGCAAGCAAGAAGATCAGCTCCGCAAGAAGATCGAGTCGCAGCAGCGCCGTTAGGCTTCGTTTTCGCTTTGCGCGCGGAGGGCGGCGATGGTGTGATTGGCCGCCGTGGCTCCCTCCGCAGCGCATCGCCAGATCGAGGCGATCTTCCGCATCGAGTCGGCGAAGGTGATCGCCGCCGTTGCGCGGATGGTGCGCGACGTGGGCCTCGCCGAAGAGGTGGCGCAGGACGCCCTCGTCGCCGCGCTGGAGCGGTGGCCGGAGGCGGGCATCCCGGACAATCCCGGGGCCTGGCTGACGGCCACCGCCAAGCATCGCGCCATCGATCTCGTCCGGCGCGGCCAGAAGCTCACTCGCAAGCACGAGGAGGTCGGCCAGGAGATGGATGCCCGCTGGGAAGCGTCGGCACCCGACCTCGAGGCCGTGCTCGACGAGAACGTGGGCGACGACCTGTTGCGGCTGGTGCTCATCGCCTGCCACCCCGTGCTCTCGACCGAGGCGAGGGTCGCGCTCACGCTGCGGCTCCTGGGAGGCCTGACGACCGAGGAGATCGCGCGCGCCTTCCTCGTGCCCGAGCCGACCATCGCGCAGCGGATCGTCCGGGCCAAGCGGACCCTGGCCGAGAAGCGGGTGCCCTTCGAGGTTCCCCGCGGAGCGGAGCTACAGGAGCGCCTCGCGTCGGTGCTGGAGGTCCTCTACCTGATCTTCAACGAGGGATATTCGGCGACCGCCGGCGAAGACTGGGTCCGCCCCGGGTTGTGCGAGGACGCGCTGCGCCTGGGCCGGATTCTCGCGGAGCTGACGCCTGCGGAATCCGAAGTGCACGGCCTCGTCGCGCTCCTCGAGATCCAGGCCTCCCGCTTGCGCGCCCGCATCGGTCCTTCCGGCGAGCCGGTGCTGCTCCTCGACCAGGATCGAGCCCGCTGGGATCATCTGCTCATCCACCGGGGGCTTCTGGCGCTCGAGCGGGCCGCCGCGCTCGGCCGGGAGCCGGGTCCGTACTTCCTGCAGGCTGCCATCGCGGCCTGCCATGCACGCGCCCGCACCGCTGCCGAGACGGATTGGCCCCGCATCGCGGCGCTCTACGAGCTGCTCGCGCGGATCGCGCCTTCGCCGGTCGTGGAGCTGAACCGCGCCGTCGCCTTCGGGATGGCCTTCGGCGCACAGGCGGGTCTCGAGCTGGTCGACGCGCTGACTTCCGAACCGGCGCTTGCGCGCTATCACCTGCTTCCGAGCGTGCGCGGCGATCTCCTCGTCAAGCTGGGACGATTCGAGGAGGCGCGCGCCGAGTTCGAGCGCGCTGCCTCGCTCACCAAGAACGCGCGAGAGCGGAAGCTCCTCCTCGAGCGCGCTGCCAATTGCGTCAGCGCGCCTTCTTGAGCGACGCCGAGTTGATGCAGTAGCGCTCGCCGGTAGGAGGCGGTCCGTCCTGGAAGACGTGGCCGAGATGTCCGCCGCAGCGGCGGCAATGCACCTCGACCCGGTCCATCCCGTGGCTCGAATCGCGCTCCGACGCGACGGCGCGCGGATCGGCGGGCCGCGTGAAGCTCGGCCAGCCGCTGCCGCTCTCGAACTTCTCCTCGGCACGGAAGAGCTCCGCGCCGCAGCCCGCGCAGAGGAACCGTCCAGGCTCGTGATCGTTCCACAGGGGGCCTGTGAAAGCGCGTTCGGTGCCCTTCTGCCGCAGGACGCGGTACTGCTCGGGCGTCAGCTCGCGGCGCCATTCCTCGTCGGACTTCTCGATCTCGTCGCTCATGGCGGCGGCGATTGTACGCGAATCATCTTTGAAGTTCGCGGAGCCGCCGCTCGAGGAATTGACGCTCGGTTTCGTTCTGCGCGAGCTCATGGGCGCGACGGTATGCGGCAATCGCTTCGTTCGTGCGGCCGAGGCGGCGGAGCAGGTCCGCGCGGGTCGCGTGCCACAGATGGTAGCCAGCGAGCTGCTCCTCGAGCGCGTCGACGAGCGGCAAGGCGGCGGCGGGACCCTGCGCCATGGAAACCGCCGCAGCCCGGTTCAGCGCCACCACCGGTGAGGGGTGGGTGGCCACGAGCAGGTCGTACAGGCCCGCGATCTGCTTCCAGTCGGTGTCCGTAGCGCGCGCCGCATCGGCGTGCACCGCCGCGATGGCCGCTTCCAGAGCATACGGCCCTGGCGGTCCGCGCCGGAGCGCGGCGCGCAAGAGGTCGCGGCCTTCTTCGATCTCCGCACCGTCCCACAGCGAGCGATCCTGGTCGGCGAGCAGCACCATGCCGCCCGCGGCGTCTACCCGCGCCTTCCGCCGGGAGTCGTGCAGGAGCATCAAGGCGAGGAGCCCTTCCAATTCGGCGACGGGTTCCTGGAGGAGCTCGCGCACGAGCCGCGCGAGCCGGATCGCCTCTGCGCAAAGGTCTCCGCGAACGAGCGCCTCGCCGCGCGAAGCCGAATGCCCCTCGTTGAAGACGAGGTAGAGGACGGCCATCACCTCGGACAGCCGCTCGGGCAGGTCGGCCTCCTCGGGTACGACGTAGGGGATCCCGGCGTTCCGGATCTTCGTCTTCGCGCGCACCAGCCGCTGCGCCATGGTGGGAACCGGAACCAGGAAGGCGCGCGCGATCTCCTCGGTGGCCAGCCCGCACAAGGTGCGCAGCGTGAGCGCCACCTGCGCCTCGGCAGCGAGGGCGGGATGGCAGCAGGTGAAGATGAGGCGGAGGCGCTCGTCGGGCACGGCAGTTTCCTCGTACAGCTCGTCGGCAGCGGGAGCGTGTCCCGCGGGTAGCGCGGCGAGCTCCGCCTCCTTGCTCGCGAGGCGGGCCTTCCGCCGCAATCGATCGATGGCATCGTGCCGCGCGGCCGCGTAGAGCCAGCCGCGCAGATTCTTCGGTACTCCCCGTCCCCACGAGGCGAGCGCCGACGCGAACGCTCCCTGGAGCGCTTCCTCGGCGAGGTCGAAGTCGCCGAATTCGCGGATGAGGACGGCGAGCAGCCGCCCCCATTCCGCCCGGCACAACCGATCGATCGCTTCGACCGTCTCGGACAAAGCGCTTCCGATCAGGAGAACTTCTGGATGGGCCTGACCTCCACGGAGCCGACTCGCGCTCCGGGGATCTGCGCGGCCATGGCGATGGCGGCATCCAGATCCTTCGCCTCGACGAGGTAGTAGCCGCCGAGCTGTTCCTTGGTCTCGGCGAACGGTCCGTCGGTGGTGAGCCGCTTGCCGTCGCGCACCCGCACCGTCGTGGCGGCGCTGGTCGGCTGCAGGGCGTTGCCGCCCTGGATGGCGCTGGCGAACTCCTTCCCGAAGGCGCGGTACTCGCCCATCTCGGCCGTCAGATCGGCTTTGTTCAGGTTGGCGAAGCGCTTCTCTCCCTCGTAGATCAAGAGCAGATATTGCATGGCGACCTCCCTTTCTGCTTCCAAGGCGAACGAGACCGGACCGGATCGACAGGGGGTCAAAAAAATCCGGCAAACGTCTCCCGGGCAAGGGCGGGCAGGTGGGCCCGCCTGCGGACGATCACGAACAGCGCGATGGCGGCATAGATGGCGCTCAAGACCAGCCTCACCCTCGTCTGGGAAAAAGGGAATTGCGCCGCGAAGAGCACGAGCAGAGCGACCGATTCCCAGATGGCGAGGCGCAGATCGAGCAGCACGGCGAAGCCGAGCAGGGTCTGGGAGGCCGTGAGGATGAACTCCTCCGTCTGGCGGGCGTCCAGGGCGATTCCGGCCGCGCTTCCGCCGCCCGCGACGTAGGCCACCGGCAGGCTTCCCACGAGCAGCGTCCATTGATTCACCTTGGACGAGAGGAGCGTCCCGAGGGCGCCGTCGCCGTTTCCGCGGAAGGCGAGTACGCCGGCGACGAGAAGCTCGGGCGATTCGGAAGCGATGGGCGCAAGCCATTGCACGAGGAGGAATTCGTCCATCCCGAACGCCTTCCCGCCTTCGACGAGAGCGCTGGCAAACGGCTCGGCGGCGAGCAGCACCAGGAAGGCCGCCGCGAGGAAGAGCGAGGTGACCGCGACCCTCCGCCGTTTGCGTGGCAAGTCCCCGAGTTGCTTCGCCATCCCGATCAGCTCGGGCTCGTGCTGCTCTCCGCGGGCGGCGATCCACAGATAGGCTACGAACAGCGAGAGCAGCACTGCGGCGTCGTACCAGGCGAGCCTGCGCGTGAAGGGGATGACGAGCGAATAGAGGCTGGCCGCACCGAGGAAGAAGAGCTCGGTCCGGCGGCTTCCGGCGAGCTCCACGCCGCGGGGCCGTTCGCCGCGTTTCCAGAGACCCCAGGCGAAGAGGAGCGCCACGAACGGCCAGCCGATCCCGAGGAGGAGGCGGTTGCTCCCGGTCATGTTCGCCGCGGCGTAGTGGCCGTTCTCCGGAATCTTGCCGGCGGTGAAGGCGAAGTAGAGATCGACGGCGTACTCGGGCAACACCGCGATCACCGCCAGGATGGCCGTGGCGAGGCTGCTCGAGATGTCGTGGTGGGCGGCCTCCCCCGCCCAGACGAGCAGGAAGGCGGAGGCCACCACCGCGCCGCCGAAAACGGCGATGGCGAGCGGAGGTGGAATCGCCACGCCGGAAAAGCGCAAGAAGACCGCGGGGAGCGCGGCCGCGATGGCGAGGGCGATCTTCCACCATCTCGACATTCGCGATGCATAGCAGCTTCCCGTTCGATCGCGAGACGCGAAATCCCAGGCCCGGAACGCCCGGCGGCACCCCTGTCGACCTTCCCGAGCAGAGGGCCGTGGCACGGCGCTTGTATGAGCTCGGGGTGAGTAGACTCGTTTTGAGCATACTCGGAAGGAGCGGTCCAATGATCGCGCGCGTCTCCGCCACCACCGTCTTCTGCCTCCTCGCGATTGCCGGCTCCGCCAATGCGGCCGGGAAGACCCGAACCCGGAACGTGGCCATCGTCCTCTACGACCACGTCGAGCTGCTCGATTTCGCCGGACCTGGCGAGGTATTCGCGGCGGCGGCCCGCGCCGGCGCAACCGGAGACGAGCCTGCCTTCCGGGTCTACACGGTCGGCAGGAGCAAGAGCCCGCTCATCAGCGAAGGGTTCGTGAAGATCGTTCCGGAATTCTCCATCGAGGACGCTCCCAAGCCCGACCTCGTCGTATTCCCCGGCGGCGGCGTGCAGAGCATCGTGGGCGACCCCGCGCTGATGGCCTGGGCGAGATCGGCGGTGGATTCCTCGGAGATCGCCTTTTCCGTCTGCAACGGCGCCTTCGTTCTCGGCTCCCTCGGGGTCCTCGACGGGAAGACGGTCACCACCCACTTCGGCGCCATGTCCCGTCTCAGGTCGTCGTTCCCGAAAGTGACCGTCCAGGAAGGCCGCCGCTTCGTCGACAACGGGAAGATCGTGACGACTGCCGGGGTCTCCGCCGGCATCGACGGGGCGCTCCACGTCGTCGCCCGTCTCCTCGGCCGCGCCGCCGCGGACGAGACCGCCCGCTACATGGAATACCGCTGGGCCCCCGAACCGTACCTCGCGCAGAGCTACGCCAGCTCGAAATAAGTATACTCGTCTTGAGTATAGCTACGGCCCGGAGCGCACCCGCATGAGCCCTCGCAGGATGGAAGATGTGCCAGAACCCGGTCCCCTCCGGTCCGGCGAGTTCCTCGTCCTCGCTTCGCTGCAGCGCGCTCCGCTGCACGGGTATGGCATCTCGCAAGCAGTTCGCGACCGCACCTCGGGCCGCGTCCGCTTGCGCCCCGGCAACCTGTACCGCGTCCTCGATCGCCTTCTCGAGCGCGGCCTCATCGAGCTGGCCGACCGCAAACCTGCGCGCGATCGCGACGACCAGCGCCGCACCTACTACCGCCTCACCCCGCAGGGCCGGCGGACCCTGGCCATGGAAGCCGAGTTGCTCGCCGACGTGGCGCTCGAAGTCATCTCGCTCTCACCCGCAAAGGCCTGACCATGAGCGACAACGCCATCGGAAACGACTCGCCTCCCGTGAACCGCCGCGCCCTGCGGATCTTGCTCCACTTCTACCCGCGCGGCTTCCGCGAGCAGTACGGCCGCGATCTCGCCGAGCTCTACCGGGACGAATACGCCTCGCGCGGCCGGCTCGGCTTCTGGCTGTCGGTGACCGGCGACGCAGTCTGGAACGGCACCGCGGCGCGCCTCTCCTCGGTGGCGCAGGACATCCGCTACGGCGCCCGTGGACTGCGCAAGAGCCCCGGCTTCACCGCGGTCATCTTGCTCACGCTCGCGCTCGGCATCGGAGCGAACACCGCCATCTTCAGCGTCATCGACGGCGTGCTCCTGCGTCCCCTGCCCTATCCGGGCGGCGACCGGATCGTCCATTTGCGGCAGAACATCGGGAAGGCGGACCTCAACGCCGGCTTCTCTCCGCTGGAAGTCGCTGACTATCGCGCCCAGGCCTCCAGCCTTCGCGGCGTCGTCGAGCAGCACTCGATGTACTTCACGCTCCTCGGCCGCGGCGAACCGATGCGGGTGCAGACCGGCGTCGTCTCCTGGCAGTTCTTCGACATCCTCGGCGTCCGGCCCATCCTCGGCCGGGGCTTCGCCGACGACGACGAGCGGCCCGGCATCGCTCCGGTGGTGCTGCTCGGGAACGAGTTCTGGCACCGCGCGCTCGGCGGCGATCCCGGCGTCGTCGGCAGCACCTTCGTCATGAACGACAAGGTCCACACCGTGATCGGCATCTTGCCCTCGCTGCCGCAGTACCCGCGCGAGCAGGACGTCTACATGCCGACCACCGCGTGCCCGTTCCGCAGCGCCGAGAAGTGGTACGCGAACCGCCAGGCGCGCGGCCTGAGCGTCTTCGCGCGGCTCGCCGACGGAGCCACGCTCGAACGGGCGAATCGGGAGCTCGCCACCATCTCCGATCGGCTGCGCGCCGAGTACCCCAAGGACTATGCCTCGGCGGAGCGCCTCTCCTCGAGCGGCGTGCTGCTGCGCGAGGAGCTGACCCAGAAGTCGCGGCCCACCCTCTTCGTCCTTCTCGCGACGGCTGGATTCCTGCTCCTCATCGTCTGCGCCAACGTTGCGAATCTCACGCTCGCCCGCCTCACCCGGCGCGGCCGCGAGCTTTCCGTCCGCATCGCTCTCGGCGCCACCCGCGGGCGCCTCTTCCGCCAGCTTCTCACCGAGGGGCTCTTGCTCTCGCTGCTCGGCGGCGCGATGGGGCTAGCCATGGCTCACTTCAGCCTCGATCTGCTCGTCGATTTCGCCGCGCGCTTCACTCCCCGAGCACGCGAGGTAACCCTCGATGCGCGCGTCCTGCTCTTCACTCTCGGCGTCTCCGTCGCGACAGGGGTCGTTCTCGGCGCGCTGCCCGCTCTGCCGGCGCGCCTCGATCTCATGACCTGGCTCAAAGACGTCGCAAGCCCGGCGGGGCGATCGCATCTCAAGCTGCGGGCGCTGCTCATCGTCGCCCAGGTGGCGGTCTCCTTCACGCTGCTCATCGGGGCGGGCCTCATGCTGCGCAGCTTCGTCAAGCTGCAGTCGATGAGCACCGGCTTCGACACGGAGAACTCGCTCACCGCCGAAGTGCCGCTCAACTGGACCAAGTACCCCGACCTGCCGAAGGAAACTGCCTTCGAGAACCGTCTCCTCGATCGGTTGCGGGGCGATCCCGCCATCAGCTCGGCGGCGCTCTCCAGCACGCTTCCGCTCAACCAGAACGGCAACGGTTTCAACTCCGACATCCAGATCGAGGGAAAGCCGACCGCTCCGGGAGAAGCCGGGCCGCGGGTCGATCTCCACCTCGCCTCGCCGGACTACTTCCGCACCATGGGCATTCCGCTCATTCACGGGAGGGTATTCACCGCCGATGACCGCCAGGAGGTCGCGTCGGTAGGGATCGTCAGCCAATCGCTCGCCCGGATCGCTTTCGGCAGCACGGACCCGCTCGGCCGCCGCATCTCTCTCGACGACGGAAAGACCTGGATCTCGATCGAAGGCGTGGTCTCCGACGTGACCGAGCGCGGTCTCGCGGACACGCAGCCTGGCGTCCTCTATCTGCCCCTCGCCTCGGTGCCGTGGACCAGCTTGCGCCTCATCGTGCGCAGCCTCGCGCCCGCGCCGGCGCTGGAGAAGCAGTTGCGCGCGGCGATCCACGAGATCGATCCGGATCAGCCGGTGACCGCAGTGCGGACGCTGTCGGAGCTGCGTTCCGAGTCGCTCTCGGCGCCGCGGCTCACCATGGTGCTGCTCGTGATCTTCGCCGCACTCGCTCTTTCGGTGACGGCGGCCGGCATCGCCGGGGTGCTGGCCTACGCGGTCAGCCAGCGCACGCAGGAGATCGGCATCCGCCTCGCCCTCGGCGCCGCACCAGGAACGGTGCTGCAGATGGTGATGCGCCAGGGAATGGCGCTGGTCGCGGTCGGGCTGCTACTCGGCTTCGCGGGCGCCCTGGCGCTGTCGCGACTCATGGAGTCGCTGCTCTTCGGCATCGCGGCCAGCGACCCGGTCACATTCGCGGCGGTCGCGGGCGTGCTCCTCGCGGTGGCGCTGCTGTCGTGCTTCGTGCCGGCGCGGCGGGTGATGTCGATCGATCCGCAGGTGGCGTTGCGGGCGACGTAGGGGCCGGGATCGGAAGCAGGACGGGCGAACGCTACGCCGACGGCACCGGCGACACCGCGCCCGTCACCACGTCCATGATGGTCTGCATGTCGACCGGCTTCACCAGCAGGCTCTCGATGCCCACCGCCGCGCTGCGGGTCTGCGCAGACTTCTGACCGAAGCCCGTCAGCGCCACGATCCGCACGTCGCCGAGTTGCGGATAAGACCGCAGCCGCCGCGCCACCTCGATGCCGTCCATCCCGGGAAGGCCGAGATCGAGCAGCACGACGTCGGGCTGGAACTGGGCGGCGGCGACGAGCGCCGAAGCGCCGTCGTGCTCCTCGCGCACCTCGTGACCCGCGGCCCGCAAGGCGTCGGCGAGCATCTCGGTCGCATCCACGTCATCGTCGACGATGAGCACCCGCCGAGCCGATTGGCCGGACTTGCCGACCGAGCGACGTTCGGGGCCACGCGGTACGCGCTCGGACACCGCGGGCAGGCGGATGACGAACTCGCTTCCGCGCCCCGGACCGTCGCTGCGTGCGTCCACCCGTCCTCCGTGAAGTTGCACGAGGCTGCGCACCAGGGTGAGCCCCACGCCAAGGCCGCCTTGCGACCGCTCCGGCGACTGATCGCCCTGCACGAACAGCTCGAACATGGCGGGAAGCCTGTCGGCGGGAATGCCCTGCCCGTCGTCCCGCACGCGGATGGCGACCTCGGCGCCGTCGAGGGTGCCCTCGATCTCGATGTGCCCGCCGGGATCGGTGTACTTCGCTGCGTTCTGAATGAGGTTCCCGAGGACCTGCGCCAGCCGGACCACGTCTCCGTCCACGAAAAGCGCTCCCACCGGCACAGAGACATCGAGGCGGTGGTTCTTCGACTCGAGCAGCGGGCGAGACATCTCGACGGCGCGAGCCACCGCGGTCGACACGTCGACGCGTTCGCGGCGCAGGTCGATCTTGCCCATGGTGGCGCGGGACACGTCGAGGAGATCGTCGACCAGGCGCGACAGGTGCGTCACCTGCCGCTCGATGACCGAGCGCTCCCGTTCGGTCGTCTCGTCGGTGGAGCGGAGCCGCATGATGTGGAGCGCGGTCAGGATGGGCGCGAGCGGATTGCGCAGCTCGTGGCCGAGGACGGCGAGGAACTCGTCCTTGTTGCGGTCGCTGTCGAGAAGCTGCCGCGCCAGCGCCTCTGTCTTGCGGCGGGCGATCACGGTATCGGTGACCTCGACGGCGTGGACCATCACCGTGTCCATCGCGCCGCGGACGTCCTTGGTGGGCTGGGCGACGAAGTTGAAGTAGCGCTCGCGCGTCTCGTCCGAGCGACCCCACAGCGCGGGGTACTCGGTGCCGAGGAACGGATCGCCCGTGCGCTGGACGGTTTCCAGGATGTCCCAGGTGGGCTGCGCGGAAGCCTCCGGGATGGCCTCGCGGCCGCGCTTGCCGACCAGGTCGGAGCGTCCCACCAGCTCCTCGAACTTGGGGTTCGCGAGCACGAAGATCTGCTCGGGACCCCCCACGATGGCGATGGCGGCGGGCGCCTTCATGAAGAGCGCGTACAGATGCTCGCGATGCGCGTCGGCCTCGGCCCGGGCCCTGCGCTCGCGCAGCTCCATCTCGTCGCGCTCGCGGGCGAGCTGGCTCGCTTCCTCCTTGAGGGCGAGCTGGCGGCGGTGCTGATCGAGGAAGAAGCGGACCTTGGCGACCATCGCCTCCGGCGCGAAGGGCTTCACCACGTAGTCGACGGCACCCTGGGCGTAGCCCTTGACGATCTCCTCCTCTTCGCGGCGGACGGCGGTGACGAAGATGATCGGCGTGTAGCGCGTGCGCTCCCGCTCGCGGATGAGCGCGGCAGTCTCGAATCCGTCGAGGTCCGGCATCTGTACGTCGAGGAGGATGAGGGCGCAGTCTTCGGTGAGCAGGAACCGCAGCGCCTCGCGGCCGGAGCGCGCCTTGACGAGCCTCTCTCCGAGCGGTTCGAGCACCGCTTCGAGCGCGAGCAGATTCGGTTCGCGATCGTCGACGATGAGGATGGTCTCGGGTCGCTTCGTCTGGGAAGAATCTGCCATCGCGCATGCCAGCATAACCGCGCGCAGGGGCGAGCGGTGGAGATTCTCACGAGCTTCCGTCGGGCCGCCCTGCGAGCAGCCGGGCAGGCGGCGCCCGGCCAGAGCGCGCCCTAGTGGGCCGGTTTCACTCCGTCCTTGCTCACCTGCACCCGCTGGGTGGTGAGCTTGCCGTCCTGCTCGCGCGCCATGGTGAAGATGGTCTCGCCCTTCTTCAAGGCGGAGCGATCGCCCGGCGTGAAGGTCAGGACCGGCGTGCCCCTCGGGACGACGATCTTCTGCTCGCCGTCCTTGTACTGCAGCGTGATCTCGTCGCCGGAGGTCGACTTGGCGACGCCGTTGAGATTCGCGTTGGTCATCGTCGCGCCCGGCTCGGTGTCCCAGGGCATGTGGCCCTGCGGCGCCTGGGGCGGAATGGTGTGCACCTCGCGCGCGACGAGCTTCCCATCCGGGCCTTTCACGGCCGTCGACCCGACCAGGGTGCCCGCCTTGATCTCGGAGAGCGTCGTCTTCTTGGCGACCGCGACCTGGACGTCCTTCGCCAATTCGACCTTCTTCTCCGCCCCGTCCTTCGATTTCACGGTGAGGACGTCCCCGTCGAGGCTGACGATGGTCCCGCGGACCTTCACGGGAGGGGTCTGGGCAAAAGCGGTGCTGCCGACCAGGACGACGACGAGGAACGCGATGCGATTCATGAAACGCCTCCGGAGGATGGGAAACGCGCACTTCTAGATCGAGACGCCTCAAGGAAGGAAGGTACCCCCGTTCACGTGCAGGGTCTGACCGGTGATGTACCGGGCCCCAGGTCCGACCAGGAAGCGAACCGCGGCGGCGATCTCCTCGGGCAACCCTTGCCGCCCGGCAAGCGTCTTCGCCTGCATGTGGTGCTGGGGCACCGGGCCCTCGCGGACGGTGGCGATGATCCCCGGAGAGACGCAATTCACGGTGACCTTCGCGGCCGCGAAGTCGTGCGCGAGCGCTCTCGTCAACCCGACGAGCCCCGCTTTCGCGGCGATGACGTGCGGCCGGCCCTTCGCTCCTGTATGGGCGGCCATGCCTCCGAGGTTCACGATGGCCCCCTCCCCGCTGCGCTCGAGATGGGGGAAGGCAGCCCTGGCCGTGAGGAACGCGCCGTCCAGGATCACCGACGTCACCGCGCGAAAGTCCGCGTATGTGAGCTCCGCGAACGGCTTCTCGGGCCGGGCGGCGGCGTTGTTGACGAGGATGTCGATGCGACCGAATCGATCGACGGTCGCGGCGACGAGGCGCGCGACCGACGCCTCGTCGGAAACGTCCGCCAGCACCGCGATCGCCTCGCCGCCCTTCGACGCGATCTCGGAGACCACCGCGTCGAGGTTGCCGCGATTCGATCGCCCGTTGACCGCCACCTTCGCGCCTCCGTCCGCCAGGGCGAGCGCGATGGCCCTTCCGATGTTCTTCCCGGCTCCGGTGACGATCGCGACTCGCCCCGACAGCTCCTTCGTCATCGCTTCAACCTCGCAAGGCTTCCAGGTTCACTGCGCCATCGAAGAGCGCGCGCAGCGCCTCGAGCGCCGCGGCGGCCTTCTCGCCGTCGAAGCCGCCCGCTCGCGCGTTCGACCGGAACTTCTCCTCGATGTCCGCCCGGGTGAGCGGTTCGCGAGCCCCGCCGCGCAGGTGCGGCTGGCGCTCCTCGACGACGCTCCCGTCCCGCAAGCGCGCCCGCAAGTGTCCCGTGAACTCCCGCGGGTAGGGATTCGCGGGATCGATCCGGTAGCGCACCTTGGCGGCGAGCCCGCGGACGTCGGGATCGTTCGCCGCATCGTCGCTGAACGCGTCGAAACCGACGTGTCCCCGGAGGAGCCCGGCGGCGATGCAGTAGGGAGTCGAGAACTTCGCCGCGTATCCGTTTGGAGGCCGCTGCTTGTCCGCGAGCGGCTCCCAGAGCCGGTGCACGGTTCCCTCCCCGACGTCCGCAACGATCTCGTCGATGTCGCCCGGCGAGACGCGCTCGCGCAGCCTGCGCGCACAGTCGATGTACGGCTGGATCATCGTCCCGCACGGGTACGGCTTGAATGCCAGGGTCGTCGTCACCCACTTCTCGCCGAATCCGTCGAGGAGCGCGCCGTAGTTCCCTTCGCGCGTCCGGGCGAACCCGTGGAAGAGGCCGTGCGTCCCCTCGAAGACCGTGCGCGGTCCGCGGAATCCGGCCCGCCCGAGGAGCGCCGCGCGCAGTCCGGATTGCGCCGCCCAGCCGGGGTGCAGCCGCTTCGTCCAGGTCCCTTCCGCGAGGTACTCGATGATGCCGCCCGCCATCGATCCGGAGATCCCGAGCGCGTCGACGAGCTCGTTCATCTCGAGGCGCAGCGTGCTCGCCACGGCCGCCGCGGCCGCGGGCGCGCCGAACACGGCGGTGGGATGGAATCCAGAGGCGTGCACCGCCTTCGGCACGACGAGGCTAAGCCGGCAGAGGATCTCCACTCCGACCGCCATGCCGCGCAGCACCGACGAGCCATTCGCCCCTTCCAACTCGGCGGCGGCGAGCACCGCGGGAACGACGACGGCGCCGGCGTGGACGGGCCCGCCCTCGAACGTGTCGTCGTAGTCCTCGCCGTGGGCCGCGGTGCCGTTCACGAAGGCCGCGCACGCGGCAGAGGCCCGCCGTGGATGTCCGATGGCGGTCGCGGGACCGGCTTCTCCGAATCCGGCCAGCGCCGCCTTCACGTAGTCGCGCCGGCGGGCGAGGATGCAAAGGCCGGCGACGTCGACGAGCAGCCGCTCGCACGTCTCGCGCACGTTTGCGGGGATGTCGTGCAGTCCCTGGATCCGCTCGGCCAGCTCTTCGGCGACGGCCATGTCAGATCCGGCGCCCGAGCTTCATGCCCCCCGTGAACCCCGGGATGCGGTTGGCGGCGACGAGGATGACGGCGGTGAGGACCAGCATGGTGAGCCCGAGGACGGAGATGGCGGCGAGATCGCCGCTCTCGTTGAGGTCGAAGATCAGCACCGACAGCACCTTGGTTTCCGAAGTGAAGAGGATCACCGCAGCGGACAGCTCGCGCATGACTGCGACGAAGATGAAGCACCAGGTGGCGACGAGGCTCGGGCCGAGGAGCGGAGCGGTCACCCGGCGTAGCGTCCCCAGGCGAGAGGCTCCGAGGATGCGGCTCGCTTCCTCCAGCTCGCCGGAAATTCCGCGAAACGCCGCCTGAAGCTGCTGGTAGGCGGCGGGAAGCTCGATCGTCACGTACGCGAGGAGCAGGATCCAGAGCGTCCCGTAGAGCACGACGGGGCCCCGCGTGTAGGCGAGGAACAGGCCCACGCCGAGCGTGATGCCGGGAATCGCGATCGGCGCCGTGGCGAGGAAGGAGAGAGCGCGGGTGCCGAGCGTCGCGGCGCGCGCCGTGAGCGAGGCGATGACGAGCGCGAAGATGGTTCCGCACGTCGCCGCGGACATCCCCAGGTAGAACGTGTTCTTGATCGCGAGCTTCGTCGAGGACAGCTCCTGGAAGACGAACTGGAAGTGCGAAAAGGTGAAGTTCGAGAAAGTCAGCGGCTGTGACGGAATGCGCGAGAAGGCCGCGTTGAACAACGCCCCATAGGGGAGCAGCACCGAGAGGCAGAGGACGGCGAAGCAGAAGGCGAACGCGGGCCAGCGCCAGCCGCCGAGCGCGACCGGCCGCACTTCGCCGCTCTTCCCGCCGACGACCGTGTAGCCGCGCCGGCCCAGGATCTTCGCCTGGGCGCGCAAGAGCACGACGGTGAGCAGGAGCAGCGGGAGCGATGCCGCCGCCGCCAGCTCGGGCTTGGGCGGATACTGGAACAGGCTCCAGATCTTCGTCGTGATGACGTGGAACCCCGCCGGCAGGGCGAGGATCGCGGGAGATCCGAACAGCGTCATCGTCTGCAAAAAGGCGACCAGCGCGCCGGCGAGGAGGGCAGGAAGCGCGAGCGGAATCGTGACCTTGCGCGCCGTCCGCGCCGCGCTGCCGCCGAGCATCGAGGAAGCGTCCTCGAGATCCGCGGGGATCCGATCGAGAGCGTTCGCGACCAGCACGAAGACGTACGGAAACGTGTAGCAGCAGATCGCGAAGGCGAGCCCCCAGAACGTGTAGATGTCGAAGAGGACGACGTCGGGATCCGCCCCTCTCGCGGCCCGATAGAGCTGGTTCAAGAGGCCGCTGTTCGGCGCGGCGAGAAGCTCCCAGGCGATGGCGCCGAGGAACGGCGGCGTCACGAACGATGCCATCACCAGCAGGCGCACCGGCCGACGAAACGGCATGTCGGTGCGCGCGACCAGGTATCCCATCGGCGCCGCGACCGCGCTGCAGATGACACTGACCGAGACCGCCAGCGCGAGCGCCGTGACTAGCGGATCGCGAAAGCTCGGGTCGGTGACGAGCAGGCGGAAGTTCGAGAGCGTGAAGTGCCCGGCGTGATCCGAGAAGGCGAACACGGCGAGCCACCCGACCGGCAGGACGACGAGCAGGAACAGCGCCCCCGCGAACAGCGGCAGCACGGCGCGCGACGCATCGAGGCGGGCGGTTTCCGTCACACCTTGAAGTAGCTCGTGTACTTCGCCTTGATCTCGTCGGCCTGTTTCTCCACGGCGACGGGATCGTCCTTCATCAGCTTGATGTCCTTGAGCGGCGTGCGCCCTTCCTTGTCCTTCACCAAGGCATGGAAGGAGCGGAGTCCGCCGAAGTCGACCATCAGCTTCTGCGCCTCGGGGGAGAAGAGATAGCTCTGGAAGAGCCGGGCGCCGTTGGGATGCGGCGCGTCCTTGAGCACGCCGGTCGGGCCGACGATGAGAGGCGTTCCCTCGGTGGGATAGACGATCTCGACGGGATCGCCCTTTTCTTTGAGTTGGAACAGGTTGTACTCGTTCCCGTCCGCCATGATGGCACGCTCTCCGAGCGCGAGGCGCTTGGGCGGATCGGCGGACGACTGCACCTGCATCACCTTCTGCTTGGAGAGCTTCTCGAAATAGTCCCAGCCGACGTCGCGGGCGATCTGGTATGTGGCGGTGAGGATCGTCCCGCTGTAGCCCGGATGCGCCTTGACGATCTTTCCCATCCACTTCGGATCGAGGAGGTCCTTGTAGCTTTTCGGAGCGTCCTCCTTCTTCACCAGCTTCGTGTTGTAGCCGATGACGCACAGCCAGGCGCGCCAGGTCGCGAAGAGGCCGTCCGGATCCTGCTGGTCCTTCGGGTAGTGGAGCGCGACGTCCTCGGGGACGTAGGGCGCGAGCATCCCTTCGCGCTTCCAGACTACGAAGTGGGCCGCGTCGGAGCTGTTCACCACGTCGACCTTGTGGAGGTTGCTGCCGTACTCCTGGCTGATGCGCTGGAAGATGCGCTCGCCGCCCGACCGCTCGACCCGCAGGGTCATCCCCGGATACTTCGCCTCGAAGGCCTTGCCGAGGCGCTCGGCGACGGGAAGGTCGACGGCGGTGTACCAGATCGCCTCCCCTTCCTTCTTCGCGGCTTCGATCAATCCGGGCGTCACCTTGCTCGGGGCCGGCGCGGCGCCGAACGCCTTGCGCCCGAGGAGCGGCAACGCGAGCGACGTCGCGGCGAGACCTTGCAGGACCTGGCGCCTCGTCAGTCGGTGTGTTCGCATGGTCGTGTCCCTTCTCAGGAAACCAGCGCCCGGCAGTGCTCCCTGGGCAACGTTACCCAGACGGACGTGCCCGGCGCGAAACTTTGCTCCGGCGCGGCGATGATGCGCAATTGCGAGCCGCCCTTCGCTTCCACGACGTAATCCCGGGTGCTGCCCAGGAAGACGTTGCGTACCACGGTCGCCTGGACCGCGTTCGGCGACGCGGGCCGCGAAACGCCGTTCGAGAGCGCGATGTGATGCTGCCGGATGGAGACGGCGGCGTCGCGCCCGGCAGCGAGGGGAACGCCGTGGCATTCGATCGGGGCGCCCGCGAACTCCAGGTGCGTCGCGTCGATGGCCTTGCCGCGGAGGATGTTGCTGCCGCCCAGGAAGCGGGCGACGAACTCCGAGCGCGGCTCCTCGTAGACCTCCTCGGGCGAGCCGAACTGCTCGATGCGGCCGGCGTTCATCACCGCGATCCTGTCCGCGGTCGTCATCGCCTCGCCCTGATCGTGGGTCACGTAGATGCTGGTGTAGCGGTAGGCGTCGTGGAGCCTGCGCATCTCGAAGCGCATCTCCTCGCGCAGGCCGGTATCGAGATTGGAGAGCGGCTCGTCGAGGAGCAACGTCTCCGGCTCGACGATGAGAGCGCGGGCCAGCGAGACGCGCTGCTGCTGCCCTCCGGAAAGCTCGGCGGGATACCGATCCGCCACCCCGTCGAGGTGCGTCGTCTGGAGGATCGCCGCCACCTTCTTCGCGATCGTTGCCCGATCCACGCGCCGGACTTCCAGCCCGTAGGCGACATTCTGCGCCACCGTCATGTGCGGCCACAGGGCGTATCCCTGGAACACCATCGAGACGTTGCGCTGCTCGGGCGAGAGGGTACGCGAAGGCGACGACACGACGCGATCGCCGAGGGAGATCTCGCCGGCGGTGGGAGACATGAATCCGGCAACGAGGCGCAGCGCGGTGGTCTTGCCGCAGCCGGAGGGCCCGAGCAGACACACCAGCTGTCCATGCTCGATCTCGAGCGTGACGTCGTCGAGGGCCGTCTGCGTTCCGTACCGCTTGGTGAGATTGCGCAAGATGACCGACGACACGCTCACTTCCCCGTGAAGATTGGTTTGCGCTTCTCCAAGAAGGCGCGCCTTCCCTCGACGTAATCCTCGCTCGCGAAGCAGCGCGCGACGAGGTCGGCCATGCGTGCGAGATCGCGCTCGCTCTCGGGCTTGAGCACTTCGACCGCGATCTGCTTGAGCGCGCCGACGGTGAGCGGCGCGTTCGACGCGATGCCCTCCGCGTACTCCTTGACGAAGGGGGCGAGCTCCAGGTCGGGCAACACGCGGTCGACGAGGCCCATGGAAAACGCCTCGTCGGCCCCGAGCTGGCGGGCGCTGAAGAAGATGTCCTTGGTGTGCGAAGGGCCGATGGTATCGATGTAGCGCTTGAGCCCCGCGTACCCGTATCCCAGCCCGAGCTTCGCGGCGGGCAGCGCAAACTTCGATCCGGTCGAGCAGAACCGCAGATCGCAGCAGACCGCGAGGTTGAGCCCGCCGCCGAGGCAGTATCCCTGGATCTGGGCGAGGGTCGGCTTCGGGAAGGTGGCGATGGTCGAGTAAACGCCTTCGGTGGTGGCGTTGTATCGGAGCACGGCTTCCCGGGTGGCGCGCTCGTCCTCGAACTTGGAGATGTCGGCGCCGGAGACGAAGGCCTTCCCGCCGGCGCCGGTGAGGACCACCACCCGGATCCCGGGGTCGGCGGCGAAGTCCAGAAGGATGCCTCGCGCCGCTTCCCACATTTCGAGCGAGACGGCGTTGTGGCGGGCGGGATTGTCGAAGATCAGGGTGCCGACGCGCCCTTCCTTGCGGGACGTCATCTTGCCGGCGGGGTGGCTTTGTTCCACGGGCTCGTCGCTCCTCGCTGTGAGAGACTCTTTTAGACGATCTTGCCCTCTCGCAGCGACTCGATCTCCTTGTCGGAGAACCCCATCTCGCGCAGGACCTCGGCGGTGTGCTCGCCCCGGCCCGGCGGCACGGTGTCGAGCCGGCTCGGGGTCCGCCCGAGCGTCATCGGCTGTCCGACGACGCGCACCGACTCCTTCTGCTGCACCATGCCGAGATGCTCGACCTGGGGATCTGCGAAGACCTGATCGATCCGGTAGATCGGCCCGCAAGGAACGCCGGCGTCGTTCAACTGCGCAACCCACCCGGCGCTGGGCCGCTTCACGAAATATGTCTCGAGAACCGAGTTCAGCGCGTCGCGGTTCTTCGAGCGCGCCGCCGCGGTCGCGTAATCGGGATCGCTCATCAGCGCCTGCGCGCCGATGGCATGGCAGAGCCGCTCCCACATCGTTCCGCCCACCGCGGCGACGTTGATGTGGCCGTCGCTCGTCTTGAACACGCCGGTCGGAATGCTGGTCGGGTGGTTGTTGCCGGCCTGCTTGGGGACCTCGCCCGCATTGAGCCAGCGCGAAGCCTGGAAATCGAGCATGAAGATCTGGGCCTGCAGAAGCGAGGTCTGGACCTCCTGCCCCTTCCCCGATTCCTCCCGCTCGAGCAGCGCGACGAGGATCCCGAGCGCGCAGAAGAGCCCTGCGGTGAGGTCCGCGATGGGAATGCCCACCCGCATCGGGCCCCGCCCCGGCTCGCCGGTGATCGACATGAGACCGCCCAGTCCCTGCGCGATCTGATCGACTCCGGGCCTGTCGCGATAGGGGCCGTCCTGGCCGAATCCGGAGATGCTCGCGTAGACGAGCCGCGGGTTCACCTGGCTGAGTGCCGCATAGTCGATGCCCAGCCTGATCTTCACGTCGGGCCGGAAGTTCTCCACCACCACGTCGGCCCGCGCAGCGAGACGCCGCAGCACGGCGACTCCTTCCTTCGATTTCAAATCGATGGTGACGCTGCGCTTGTTGCGATGCAGGTTCTGGAAGTCGGGGCCGTCGCGCGGCCCGCCGGGCGGGTCGCTCGCGTCGAGGTGCTCGGGAGGCTCGATCTTGACGACGTTCGCTCCCCAGTCAGCAAGCTGGCGGACGCAGGTCGGTCCCGCGCGGACCCGGGTGAGATCGAGCACCGTGAAGCGGGACAGCGCGGTGGAAGCGCGGGGGGCCGGCATGGCGAAGGCCCTCACTTTCCGATGCCGAGAAGCTCCACGGTGAAGACGAGCGTCGCGCCGGGCGGGATCTGCGGGGGACGCCCCTGATCGCCATACGCCGTCGAGGAAGGGCAGACGAGGCGCGCCTTCCCGCCCACCTTGATCCGTTGCACGCCCTGCGTCCAGCACGAGATCACTTGATTGAGCGGGAATTCAGCGCCGTCGCTCTTGTCGAAGCTCTTGCCGTCGGCCAGCCGGCCCTCGTACTTCACCCTGACGTGATCGGTCGCGGCCGGTTGCGGGCCGTCGCCGGCGCGCTCGGTCACCACCACGACGCCGCTGGGCAGGGTGGTGGCGCCGCGCTCCTTCGCCATCTGCTGGGCCACCTTGCGGCCCCGATCCTTCTCGGCGGCGACCTGCGGGTTCGCTCGCCGCCCGAGGACGGCGTCCACCTTGGGCCCCCATTCGTCGAGGTCCGGATCGCGCAGCATCAGCTTGCGGTTGGCGGCCGCGTCGGTGAAGCCCCGCTCGACGATCTGCAACTCCTTCGGCGAGAGATGGTAGCCGCCGATCTTCTGCCCGAGGATGGCGCCGAGCGCGTAGAGCGCCTCTTTTTCGTCGGCCGCAGAAGGAGCCTTCTCCGCCTCCTTGGGAGGATTGCGCGCGCGTTCTTCCCGCTCCTCGCGTTCGCGCTCTTCGCGCTCGGAACCGCGCTGTTCCGGGGAGGCCTCCACGCGTACCGCCAGCGCGACGAGGACGACGGCCGCGACCCGCATGGGCTTCATCAGGGAGCCTTGTCGTTCGATCCGCCGTCCGGAGCGTCGGGATGCGGCCTCGGCAGCGGTTTCACGGGATGGACGCGCTTTTCTTCCTGCCGCTTCGCCGGCGGAATGTCCCGCAGCGGTGGCGAGGTGTCCGATTGTGAGCCGGTCACCTCGGGCCCTTTTTGCTCGGGCGGAGGCGGACCTCCGTCGGATTCGCACGCGGCACTTGCGGTGAGCGCGAGCGAGAGGGCGGCGAGCTTGCGCATGTCCGACAAATCGCCGGTCGCCGTGCGGATTGTCAAGGCGAGCGGAACAGCGGGTTTTGAACAAGCGACGCTGCGCACGCGAGCGCGGGGCGTTCAGGCGTAAATGTGCCGAATCGTTTCGGTGTTGGTCAACGGGCCGACATGCGCCGTGGAAGTCGGCTTTTGTCCCTTTGACAAGAACAGGCTGTTGGCGCGACCTTGCCCCTGCCCGCACCCCCTACTGGCAGGAGATCGGTCGATGCCCCGTCTTCCCCGCCGCGTGCCCCGCGCAGGTCTTCCCCTGTCTTGCCTCGTCCTCGCCGGCCTATGCGCCTGCGGGACCGAGCCAGGGCGACAACCACAACCCGAAGAGATGGTCCCCGTCCTACGAGGCGCGGAGATCACCCCGGCCTTGCACCATGACGAGTCCGCGCCGCTGCGACTGATGCCGGTCGCGCCCCGCGCTGCCGGATTCATCGAGCACGAAGTGAAGAGGATCCCGCGCAACTTCAACACCGCCAAGGCCCCGGACCCCGCGTTGCAGAGCGCGGCACCCGCGCTGCTCGTGCCCACGACGAGCACCAATTTCGACGGCGTCGGCCAGGGATTCTCGGGCCCGGCCGGTACCTTCACCGTCAATTCCGCTCCGCCGGATACCAACGGCGACGTGGGACCGAACCATTACGTACAGATCGTCAATACCGATTTCGCGGTCTTCAACAAGACCGGCACGGCGCTCTTCGGGCCAGTACCGATCAATACCTTGTGGAGCGGCTTCGGCGGCGGCTGCCAGACCAACAACGACGGCGATCCGGTGGCCGTCTACGATCCGATCGCCAACCGCTGGGTGATCTCCCAGTTCTCGGTGACCGGAGCGAACGGCGGAACCGTTCCCTTCCTGCAGTGCGTGGCCGTCTCGCAGACGGCGGACCCGACCGGCTCCTATTTCCGTTACTCGTTCCCGTACACGGGCTTCAACGACTACCCGAAGATGGGCGTGTGGCCCGACGGCTATTACACGACCTTCAACATGTTCAACGCGGCCGGCACCGCGTTCCAGGGCGCCAAGATCTGCGCCTACGACCGCGCCAAGATGCTGACCGGCGCAGCCGCCACCCAGCAGTGCTTCAACACCAGCACCTCCTTCGGCGGCCTCCTGCCCTCGGACCTCGACGGCTCGCGGCTGCCCCCGGCGGGATCGCCCAACTACGTCCTCGCCCTCGGCTCGACGGCCAACACGCTCGCCTTCTGGAAGTTCCACGCCGACTTCACCACGCCGGCGAACTCGACCTTCACCGGTCCCACCACCCTCGCCACCGCGGCCTACAGCGAAGCGTGCGGCGGCGGCACTTGCATCCCGCAGAGCGGAACCACCCAGCAGCTCGATTCGCTGGCCGACCGCCTCATGTTCCGCCTTGCCTACCGCAACTTCGCCGACCACGAAGCGCTGGTCGTGAACCACTCCATCACGGCGGGCTCCTCGACGGGCGTGCGCTGGTACGAGGTCCGCCTCGCCAACGGGACGCCGTCGATCTTCCAGCAGGGCACCTACGCGCCCGACGCCTCGTTCCGCTGGATGGGGTCCATCGCCATGGACCAGACCGGCAACATGGGTCTCGGCTTCAGCGTGTCGAGCTCCTCGCTGCATCCGCAGATCCACTACACGGGCCGCCTGGTCACCGACACCGCCGGCACCATGCCTCAGGGCGAAGGAACCATCCTCAACGGCCCGGGATCGCAGACGGCCAACCTGTCGAGATGGGGCGACTACTCGATGATGGCAGTCGACCCGTCCGACGACTGCACCTTCTGGTACACGACCGAGTACCTCCCCGCGAACGGCACCTTCAACTGGAAGACCCGGATCGGGTCCTTCAAGTTCCCGAACTGCGGCGCGGCGGCCACGAACGACTTCTCCATCTCCGCGAGCCCCAACGCGCTCACGCTGGGGCAGAACGCGACCGGCACGAGCACCATCTCGACGGCGGTGGTCTCGGGCACCGCGGAAACCGTGAGTCTGTCCGTGAGCGGCACGCCCGCGGGCGCGACGGCGTCGCTCAGCCCGACCTCCGTCACCGCGGGTGGAAGCTCGACCTTGACGGTGAACGCCGGGACCGCGGCCGGAGGGACCTACACGCTCACCGTCACGGGCACCTCGCCGAGCGCGACGCACTCGACCACGGTGACGCTCACCGTGCAGGGTCCGCCGCCTCCGCCTGACTTCTCCGTCTCGATCTCGCCGGCGAGCAACACGGTCGCCGCGGGCGGATCCGTCGCGTACACCGTCAGCACCGGAGCGCTGAACGGCAGCACGCAGAGCATCTCGCTCTCCGTCTCGGGCCTCCCGGCGGGCGTGACCGGCTCCTTCAGTGCCAACCCGGTGACCGCGGGCGGAAGCTCGACCCTCACCCTGACCGCTGCTTCGACCGCGGCGGCGACCACGGCGACGTTCACCGTCACCGGCACGTCGGGCACCGTGAGCCACAGCGCGAGCGCCTCGGTGACGGTCACCGCGGCGAACGGCGACACCCAGTTGCAGAACGGCGTCGCGGTCACGAACCTCTCCGGCGCCACCAACTCGCAGCAGTTCTTCTTCATCGCGGTGCCGGCCGGACAGGCATCGCTCACCGTGCAGATCAGCGGCGGCACGGGAGACGCCGATCTGTACGTCCGCTTCGGAGCGCATCCGACCACCTCCACCTTCGACTGCAGGCCGTTCATCAACGGCAACAACGAGACCTGCAGCTTCACCAATCCGGCGGCGGGCAACTGGTTCATCATGCTGAACGGCTTCGCCACCTACTCCGGCGTGACGCTGAAGGCGACGTACGCGGTGGACACCACCACGCCGCTCAGCAACAACGTGCCGGTGACCAACATCTCCGGCGCTTCCGGCTCGCAGCAGTTCTGGAAGCTGACCGTGCCGTCGGGACAAACGCAGGTCGTCTTCAACATCTCCGGAGGCACGGGCGACGCGGACCTCTACGTCCGCCGCGGGGCCCGTCCGACCACCGCCACCTTCGACTGCAGGCCGTTCATCAACGGAAACAACGAGACCTGCACCTTCACCAATCCGGTGGCGGGCGATTATTTCGTGATGCTCCGGGGCTTCGCAGCCTTCTCCGGAGTCACGCTCGTCGGCCACTTCCCGTAATCGAGATGCGGGGGCCGCGCCGGCAGGATCACCCTGCCGGCGCGGCGCCATGCGAGTATCTGCCGTGGTGAAGCACTGCACGGTCGATCTCGACGGCCCCGTCCACTACGCTGATTTCGGCGGATCGGGTCGTCCGATCGTGCTCGTGCACGGCCTGGGCGGCTCCCATCTCAACTGGCTCGCGGTCGCTCCTCGCCTTGCGCAGAAGGGCCGCGTCGTCGCCCTCGATCTCGCCGGCTTCGGCCGGACCCCGACGGCAGGCCGGACCGCCCGCATCGGCGCCAACCGGAAGCTCCTCGGTCGATTTCTCGAGAGCGTCGCTCGCGAGCCGGCGGTGCTGGTCGGGAACTCCATGGGCGGATATCTCGCCCTCGCGGAGGCCGCCGCCGAACCGTCCCGGGTAGCCGCGCTGGTCCTGGTCAGCCCGGCGGTCCCGACGCCGCTCGGCACGCGCATCGACCCCAGGGTACTCGCCTTCTTTTTCGGCACCTCCTTGCCGTTCCTCGGCCGGGCGCTCCTGCGCCTGCGGGCGATCCGCGGACCGGAGGTCGCCGTGCGGGATCTGATGGCGCTGTGCTGCGTCGACTCCTCGCGCATCGGCCGCGAGGTCTTCGACGCCCACGTCGAGCTGGCACGAGAGCGGGCGGTGCAGGGATCGGAATCGAGGCGCGCCTTCCTCGAAGCGCAGCGCTCGCTCTTGTGGCGGCTCGTCCGCCGCCGCCGTTTCCTGCGGATGATCCGCGGCATCGAGGCACGCGCGCTCATTGTGCAGGGCGAGCGCGACCGGCTGGTGCGACTGGCGGCGGCCCGCGCGCTGGCCAGCGCCCGACCCGACTGGCGCCTCGCGATCCTCGACGACGTCGGACATGTGCCGCAGCTCGAGGCGCCGGACCGGTTCCTGGCCGAGGTGGCCAGCTTTCTGGACCTCACTGGGCCTTGAGCAGCTCGAGCAGCTCAGGACCTATCTCCGTGAAAGAGATTCCCATGCGGCCCCGCAGATTTACGCTGGAATCGCCGGGCACGGTCCAGACCACGCGTCCCGAGAATGGAACCTTCTTGCCGAGACCTTCGATTGCGCCCTTGACGACGGTCTTCGGCGCGAGCACACGCATGGTTTCGGTGCAGAAACCGCCCGACGACACGTCCGTCGTGAACGAAACCGCCGTCCCGAGAAGCACTTTGAAGCGCCGCCGCTTGCGGGCAGCACCCCGCGTGTTTCGCATGACCCCCCCGACTTTTCCGACGTGACACGCGTCTTGCGTCAAGTCAAGAAGCCAGGCATCTAGCCACTGGGGCCAGAATCCTGGCCCGCAGGAAATCCCCTCTAGCGACCGCCGGTTGGGCGGCGCGGCCACAGTCGTCGATCCGCCATGGACCCTCTCCGGACAGCGAACCTCCTCCTCGAACCGCTCACCTCCGCGGATTACAAATGGGTAATCGGGCTCTATGCCGACGCCGAAGTCATGCGGTACATCGGCAGCGGCGGCCCGCGCAGCGAAGAGGAGTCGCGGCAAAGACTCGATTGGTTCCTGGACCAGGCCGGCCGCCTGGGATTCGGATACTGGATGGTGCTCGACCGCGCCTCTCGCGAGCCGGTCGGCGGCGCGATGCTGATGGTCCGCAAGCCCGGCTCCAAGGTCGAGCTCGGGTTCGCGCTCGCCCGGGCAGCCTGGGGGCGCGGCATCGCCACGGAGGCAGCGCGGGCGCTCATCGACCACGCATTCGAGGCCCTCGGCATACCCGAGATCGAGGCGTTCACCCATCCGGACAACGCGCCCTCGGGAGCGGTGCTGCGCAAGGCGGGGATGGTGGACAGGGGCCTCGCAACCGGCCCCTACGGAGACGTCGACCGCAGATACGCCATCACCCGCGAAGAGTGGCGCTCCGCACGTCCCCCACGCCGGCATGACTAATTTTTCTCCCATGCGGCGGCTCCTGACGATCGCCCTGCTCCTCGCCGGCTCGGCGTGCGGGTTCGGGTCGGACGGCGCATCGGGCTCGGGCACTCCGGAACCCACGCCGCCGGGAGAGCCGCAAGTCTGGCTGGATACGCAAAATGCCGTGCGGCACCGGGCGCAGCCACCGCCGGTGCCGGCGCTCGCGGATTTCACCTGGTCGTCGGCCGCGGCCGCCGTCGCGCAGGACTGGGCCAACCGGTGCACCTACCAGCACAACGCGGGACGCGGAAACCGTGGCGAGAACATCGCCGCAAGCGCGCCGCCGGGCTCCACCATCGCGGACACCGTGAACGCCTGGGCGGGCGAGGCGAGCTTCTACGACCACGCCAAGAACTCGTGCGACGCCGGCCAGGACTGCGGCCACTACACGCAGATCGTGTGGCGCGACAGCGTTCGCGCCGGCTGCGCGCGTCAGACCTGCACGATCAACTCGCCGTTCGGCGCGCAGAACCCCAACTGGGACTTCTGGGTCTGCGACTACGAGCCGCCCGGCAACGTCATCGGGCAGCGGCCGTACTGAAGCACGAAGGGCCCCCGGCATCGCCGCCCGGGGCCCTCCGGAATCGAGCTACTGGCAATAGACCGCGGGCTCCCGCAGCGAACTGGGATCCGGGAACGTGTACCAGCCGTTGAGCGCGCTCGAGGGACTCTCGTCTGCGAACCAGGGCAGCATGACGAGTTGCTGGAAGTGGTACTTGAAACCGTTGAGCGGCACCACGATGGTCGGGAAGTCGTCGAAGGTCGGGCCGTTGCCCTGCGGATCGCCGACCTCGAGGAACGGGTTGAAGGAGCACTCCGCGCGCGGGTCGTCCTCGGGCGGGTAGCGCCAGGTGGGAACGACGTTGTTGACGAACGGGTCGTTCGCCCACTCCCCGAGCTCGTGGTTGATGGTGCTGACGTCAGCGAGCAGGTCGCCGAGCTGTTCGGCGCTGAACCAGCTGGTGAAGATGAAGGTCTGCAAGGTCTCGGTGCGATCGTCGTTCTGCACGGAGAACGCGTCGTGGTAGCCGAGCGCCTCGTTGAAGACGCTGTCCGTGACGAAGATGGGCAGCTCGTCGGGCTTGATGTCCATGAACTGCAAGATGGTGTGGATCTGCGAGTCCATCGCGTCGAACAGGATCTCGCCGATGAGGTCGTTCGGATCGTCGCTGATCTGGAACAGCGCGCCGATCTCCGGGGTCACCTCGATGGTGACGGGCTTGGCGACGCGGGGCCGATCCATGATCACGTGCCAGCGGCGCCGCGCGTCCATCTTGTTCCAGAAGGTCGCGCGCTGCATCTGATCGACGAACTGCCCCGTTCCGTTGACGAACTGCGCGTCGTTGAAGAGCGGCGAGGCGACGATGTTGTTCACCGCGCGGGTCGGCTCGAAGACGCGGTCCAGGCCCGGTCCGAAGAACACGAAATTCATGCGCAGCGGGACGATCACCGAGCGGAAGGTGGCGGTCTTGCCCGAATCGGGCGGAAAGCCGACCATCGTGAACGGGACCGTCTGCCCTGTGAACGCGTTGTGGCCGCCCACCGTGAATGAGGAGGCGAAGTGCGGGAACGACTTCACGTCGCCGTCCTGGCGATCGGTCTTCGACTTCTCGATGCCTGTTCCGTGGCGCTGGCGGGTCGCGGCGCGCAGGCGCACGGCGAGCGTTTCCTTGTCCACCCGCTGGGCCGGCTTGCCGGCGTTGCGATTGGGCTGGCCCGCGACGACCAGGGCAGGCAGGAGCACGAGGACGGCGAAGACCGCAAAAGTCTTTCTCAGCACGAGACGCCTCTGTGTGTGGTTGGAGAGGAAGGCTTCGAGCGTGTCCCCACACGCTCGGCGCGCATCTTGGCGAAACGCGCCTCGCGAAACAAGAGGGCGGGCGCCATTCCTGCCTACGTCTCAGTCTGCCGCGTCGTTCCTCTCGACGAGAGGCTCTCCGGCGGCGTTGGGAGCGCCCGACGAGGCGCATCCGGCGTTGGCAGTCGCCGTCCGTGTGCCGCTACAAATCGACCAGAGATCGAGGGTGTCGTCGGCGTCGATCTGGCCCTGCGCCATTCCGGTCCAGACGGCAGGCCCCGCCGTCGAGGTCTCGCCGCCTCCGTTTCCCGGCCCGGAATTGCCGCCGCCACCGCCTCTGCCGCCGCCCGGGAATGGATGGATGCCGGGCAGGGTCAAGCCGCAGGGGGAGGTCGCCGGCTCCTGGTTGATCCGCGTCGCGCCAAAGATCAGGGGATCTTGGTACCGGAACGAATCGAACTCCACGGCGGTGTTGTCCGGGGCCGAGACGGTCGGCGCGGCGCTGCGATTCTCCTGCGTCCCGCCCTGGCCCGATGAGGGTGAATCCTCTTCGCATGTCGTTCCGGCCCCCGGTACGACGACGCAAACGCGCGCATGATGGGCGCAACCCCCCCCTTCGGTAAAGTGCGGATTTTTACGGCCAGCGACGAACGACTCGGATCCCGGATCCGCGCATGGCATCGTGCGTCGGTAATCGTAAAATCGAACGACACACGCTCGTTTTGCAACGTTTAGCGGGCGCGGCGGGAAAATTCTCAGGGGCTTCTCATCCGCCGTGACGGCCGTCACCTCCGGGCGCTGGCGTACCGCGACGGACGTAGTAAGCTCATGCCGTGGCCTGGTCGATCGGAATCGTCGCGACGCATCTGGAGTCCGTCCCCGTCGCCGTGCTCTCGCGGCTCAAACAGCGGCTCGCCGAGATCGGAGTCTCGCTCGATGCCCTGAACCGCGAGAGCCCGCTCTGGGACTCGCTGCGCGAAAGCCCGATGCGGCTCCACGTCGGCGGGTGGTGCTTCCTCTACCGCATCGACCGCTCGGAGAAAGCGATCGCGGTGATCGACTCGTTCGAAGTGCCCACCTGATCGAGGCCGCTCACCAGATGCGAACGCGGTCTCGGGGCGCGAGGTACAGCCTCTCGCCCGGCTTCACCGAGAAGGCGTCGTACCAGGGGTCGAGGTTGCGGACCGTATCGGCCCGGTACTCGTCGGGAGCGTGCCCGTCGACGACCACCCGTTGCCGCATCGCCGGTTCGCGCAGCTTCTGCCGCCAGCTCTGGGCGAAGCTGAGGAAGAACTGCTGATCGCCCGTGAAGCCCTGGACGGGCTTCGCCTCCTTCCCTCCCAGCGAGAGGCGGTACGCGTCGTAGGCGGCGGACAGCCCGGCGACGTCGGCGATGTTCTCGCTGATGGTCAGCTTGCCGTTCACGGCCAGATCAGGGAACGGCCGGTAGCCATCGTATTGCTTCACGAGCTGCTCGGAGGAGGCCTTGAAATGGGCGAAGTCCGCCTGGGTCCACCAGTTGTCGAGGCGGCCCTTGTCGTCGAAGAGCGCCCCCTGGTCGTCGAAGCTGTGGCTGATCTCGTGGCCGATGGTCGCGCCGGCCGCGCCGTAGTCCATCACCGCCGGCCGCTGCGGGTCGAAGTAAGGTGGCTGGAGGATCGCCGCGGGGAAGTTCATCGCGTTCATGGCGGGCAGGTTGACCGCATTGACGAGCTGCGCGTTCATCACCCACTCGTCCCGATCGACCGGGCGGCCGAGCTTCGCCAGATCCTGGCGGTAGTCGAAGAGCGAGCCGCGCTGCGCGTTCCCGAGCGCGTCGCCCCGCAAAACCTCGAGCCCCGAGTAGTCGCGCCACTTGTTCGGATAGCCGACGCCGACCTTGAGGACCGCGAGCTTCGCCTTCGCCTTGGCCTTGGTCTCGGGCGCCATCCACTCGAGCGCGTCGATGCGGCGGGAGAAGGCAGCGAGGATGTTGCGCACCATCTCCTCGGCGCGGGCCTTCTCGGCGGGCGGGAAGTAGCGCTCGACGTACATCTTGCCGACCACCTCGCCGAGCGCGGCGTCGGTGGCGGTGACTGCGCGCTTCCAGCGCTCGCGGAGCTTGGGCGTCCCGGTCAAGGTCGTTCCGTAGAAGGCGAAGCCCTCCTCGACGAATGCGCGGGGGAGCACGTTCCCGTAACGCTCGACCGCGCGGAGCGTCAGGTAGTCCTTCCAGGTCTCGAGCGGCACCTTGCGTACGAGCGCGGAGATGCCGGTCACCGCGCTCGGGTGCCAGACCACGAACCTCGTCTGACTCCCGAGGTTCGCGGCAGAAAAGAAGGACTGCCAGTCGAGACCCGGCGCCTTGGTATCGAAATCCTGCCGCGACCAGTGGTTGTTGCCCTTGAGCACGTCTTCGGAGTCGGCGCGGCTCACGTGCGCCTGCGCGATCTGGTGCTCGAGATCGAAGATGCGCGACGCCTCGTCGTCGGGGTTGTCGATGCGGGCGAGCGCCAGGATCCTGGCGAGGTGCTGCCGGTACTTGTTGCGGATGTCGTTCATCCGTGCAGAGCCGTCGAGGTAGTAGTCGCGGTCCGGCATCCCGAGCCCGCCCTGGAGCAAGAACGGTGAGTAATGGCTCGGGTCGTCGAGGTCCTGCGCCACCCAGAGGCCGAAGATGTTGTCGGTATAGAAGTTGGTGGAGTTGAGGACGTCCACGTCGGTCCGCAGCGTGCCGCCGAGGTAGCGCGCGAGGCTCGCCGGATCGGAGATGGCCGCGATCTGCTGCAGGAGCGGTTGCAGCGGAGCGAGGCCTTTCGACTCGATGCCGTCCTCGTCCATGTAGCTTGCGTAGTAGTCGCCGACCTTGGCGGCGTCGGAACCCTTCGGTGCCGCTTTGGCCGCCTCGGCGATGAGGTCGGCGGTTCGCTTGCCCGTCACCTCGGCGAGCATTTCCCCGGATCCCCAGGTGCTGCGATCGGCGGGGATCTCGGTGCTCTTCACCCAGTTGCCATTCGCATACGCAAAGAAGTCGTCACCGGGTGCGACGGACTTGTCGATGCCGGCGAGGTCGATACCGCTCGACTTCGCGCCGTCGCTGGTGGATGCGGCCTGCGGACGCACCTCGGGAGCAGATTTCTTGCAGGAGGCAGCGGCGGCGAGCGCAACGACGAGGGCAAAGGCAACGGAGCGAAGGCACTCGTTCATGGTCTTTTCCCTGTAGGCAATCATCGAGAACGGACGTGAACGGGCTTTATTTCTTCAAACCTTGCGCACGGTGACCGGAATGCCGCTGAAGGCCGCGTTTCCCGAAAGCGCGTCGATCGCCTGCTCGTCGGTCAGGTCGTTCAGGCTCGCTCCCGGGTGCGCGCGGGCGACGGAAAGCGCGGCGCCCTCCCGGGCATGTCCCCAGCCGTGCGGGAGGCTCACCACGCCGCGGAACAGATCGTCGGTGAGCGCGACGGGCACTTCGACCTTGCCCACCCTCGATTCGACCGTGGCATTGCCGCCCGCGACGACGCCCCGCGCCGCTGCGTCCTCCGGGTGCATGTAGAGCACGCAGCCGGGCGGACCTTTCACGAGCCGGTGGCTGTTGTGCATCCAGGAGTTGTTGCTGCGCAGCGCCCGCCGGCCGATGAGGACGAGGCCGTTCGGCTTCTCGGAAAGGCTGGCCTCCAGGCGGCCCAGGTCGTCGAGAAAGAGCTTTGGAGCGAGCGCGATCCGCTTGTCGCGAGTCCCGAGCCTTCCCGGAAGTTGCGGCCGGAGCGGCCCGAGATCGATTCCGTGGGGATTCTTCAGAAGCTTCCGGAGCGAGAGACGGTGCGGGCCAAACCGCAGCATCAGATCGAGCACCCGCCTCGCGCCGAGGAGGCGGCTCGCCCGCAAGGTCAGGCCGAGCCCGCGTCCGCGCTTGCCTCCGCCGTGGCGGCGCACCGACATGGCCAGATCGAGCAGGACCTCGAAATCGCCGCGCACGCCCCGGGGCGGCCGCACGAGCGGCCTGGCGTAACGGGCCGCGTTGCGCACCGCCAGCGCATAGAAGGCGAGATCGTAGTGGTCGCGCTCGAAGCCGAAGCTGGTCGGGAGGATGAGGTTCGCGTGGCGAGTAGTCTCGTTGCGGTACAGATCGATCGAGACCATGAAGTCGAGCTTGGAGAGCGCCCGATCGAGACGCGCTCCGTTCGGAGTCGACAGGACCGGATTGCCCGCGAAGGTGACGAGGGCACGGATGCGTCCGTCTCCTTCCGTGTCGATCTCCTCGGCGAGGGTCGCGGCGGGAAGCTCGCCGCCGAATTCCGGCAGCCCGCGCACCCGGCTCTTCCACACGCCGAAATGACCGCGATCGCGGGTGCGGCTGGCGAGATCGATCAGATCGGCGGCAGGCGTGGTGAAGAGGAACCCCCCTTCGCGATCGAGGTTCCCGGTGACCGCGTTGAGCGCCACGATGAGCCAGGAGGTGAGCCCGCCGAACGCCTGCGTGCAGGTACCCACCCTGCCGTACGCGACCGCGGAAGGAGCGGCGGCGAAGTCCCGCGCGAGCTTGCGGATCTCGTTCGCGCCGATGCCCGTTCGCGCCGCGACCCTCTCGGGCGGGAACCGCTGCGCCGCCTCTTGCAAGAGCGGAAGCCCGTCGGTGAACGGCTTCAGGTGCCCGAGGCCGACGCGCTGCTCGGCGAAGAGCACGTGGAGCATCGCGAGCAGCAGGAGCGCGTCGGTGCCGGGACGGATGGGCAGATAGCGCGTCGCCTCCTGCGCGGTCTCGGTGCGACGCGGATCCACCACCACCAGCTCGCCGCCCCGCTTCTTGAGCTCGTCGAGCCTTCGCGAGATCCCGCCCGCGGTCATCAGGCTGCCGTTCGAGGCGAGGGGATTGGCGCCGAGCATGAGGAAGAAGCTGGTCCGGTCGACGTCGGGGATCGGCAACAGGAGCTGGTGCCCGAACATCTCCAGCGACGCGAGCATGGCTGGAAGCTGATCGACGGAGGTGGCGGAGAAGCGCGACCTGGTGCCCATCGCGCGGTTGAAGAGCGGCGTCGCGAGCAGCGCCGCGTACGAATGGACGCTTGGATTCCCGAGATACACGCCGACGGCATTACGGCCGTATTTGCGCTGCACCTCGGCGATCCGTGCTCCCGCCTGTTCCAGCGCCGCTTTCCAGGAAATGGCACGGAACGCATCGCCTTCCCGGCGCTGCGGCTCGCGGATCCTGTCGGCGTCGTCCTGCACGTCGAAGATGGCAGCCGCCTTCGGGCAGATGTGGCCGCGGCTGAAGGGATCGTCCGGATCGCCCCGCACCGAGCGCGTCTCGACGTCGACGGTGAGGCCGCAGACCGCTTCGCACAGCATGCAGGTATGGAATCGTTGAGCCATGGAGACGCCCCCCGGGGCGGCGGACCTTAACACGCCCCTTTCCGCGCTATGCTGGCAAGCCGTGCGGCAAAGGGCTGCTACCTCGGCGGTAATCGGAATCGCGCTGGCGATGAGCGTCGGCCTGCCGTCCGCGGCGCAAGAGCAGGGCCGCAAGCCCTCGCTCGCGGTACTCGACTTCGCCGTGTCGGACCATAGCCCGCTCCCGGATCCGGCGGCAGTGCGGGCCAATCTCGCGGCGAGCGGAAAGACGCCCGCGGATTGGCTGGTGCAGGCGCTCTCCTCCTACGAGGCGTACCAGCTCGTCGATCGCTCCCGCGTCGCCGCGGCCGTGCAGGGCGAGTGCTCGGCAGCGACCTGTGCGCTGGAGACGGGAAAGGTCCTGGGCGCCTCGCGCGTCGTTTACGGGACCATCATCAAGGTGAGCCGACTCATCTGGTATGCGGATGCGGCGCTCCTGGACGTCGCGGCGGGCAAGGTCCTGCGCAGCGAGGAATTGGAGATCAAGGGAAACATCGCCCAGCTCTTGCCGCGGGCGATGCCCTCGATGGCGCGGCGCCTGGCCGCGGCCGATCCGTTGCTCGCGAAGCGCCATCTCGATCGCAAGCGCCTGAGCGCGGTGGAGGTGCGGGCGTTCCTGGCGGCGACGAGCGACAATCCCCCGCCCGATCTCACCGATCTCGACCTCTCCGGACTGGACCTCGCGGGAGTGGATTTCAAGCGCGCCGATCTCTCCCGCTCGAGCCTCGCTCGCGCCCGGCTGCGGGGAGCGCGCATGTTCGCCGTGAAGCTGGTCGACGCGACCGCGAGCGGCGCAGACCTCGAGGGCGCCGTGCTCGACCTCGGCGTCCTCGAGCGAGCCGACCTGACCGGCGCCGATCTGCGGAAGGCCAGCCTCTACGCCTCGATCCTCACCGGCGCGATCCTCGACGATGCAGACCTGCGCGGGGCCCGGGTGATCGCCCCGATGACCGGCGCACGTCTCTCACGCGCGAAGCTCGCGGATGCCGACCTCGGAGCCGATCGCGGGAACCAACCGATGGGGATCATGCGCACGGACGCGACCTCCAGCGATCTCTCGGGCGCCGACCTCTCCGGCGCGAATCTGCGCAAGGTGAACTTCACCCGCGCCGACTTGAGCGGCGCCGATCTCACCGGCGCCGACGTGACCGGCGCCGACTTCAGCGGGGCGAATCTGCGCTCGGTCCGAGGGCGCTCGCGGATGCGGGGAGCTTCCCAGGCGAAGAACCTGCCTCCGCCGGAAGCCGCCGATCCTGAAGTTGCCGGCGACGGCAAGCGATGAGCCCGATGAACCCGAGGCCGCAGAACGCCGCGGGTGCCAGCGGGGGCGGCTCACTCCCGATCTTGATTCCACCGTTCTTGCCCACCTCGAGCGCGAAAGCAGAGAGCACCTGCGCCGCTTTGCGCGCCGGATGTCCGCCCGAATGGAACCAGACGCCCAGCGTCCCGACCAGGATGGCGGCGGCGAAGAG
Organism: Deltaproteobacteria bacterium; assembly: GCA_005879805.1. Taxonomy (GTDB): domain Bacteria; phylum Myxococcota; class Myxococcia; order Myxococcales; family 40CM-4-68-19; genus VBKO01. The sequence continues at coordinate 45,575 of VBKL01000046.1, forward strand.
GGCGCGCAGGACTTCCCGCCCGCCCCGGCGGAAGCGGACGAGCGCGGCAGAACCGGCGACGAGAAGCAGCGCAGCGTAGGCGATCGGGAGCCAGGCCACCCACGTCTCGCCGAGCACTTCCCGGTGTTCGAAGCGGATCTCGGCAAGGAGCATCGCCGCCCCGCCCAGCACTCCCGCGACGACCGACTCTTCAGCGTCCATCGCGGGCCTCCTTGCGGGGCCTGACCACCATCGTTCCCGCCATCTCCTCGTGCCCGGTCCCGCAGAAGATGTCGCAGTGGAAAAGGAAGGTGCCGGCCTTTTCCGGGACGAAACGGACCTGCGCCGTCTTGCCTGGCTCGACGTCGATGCGCAGGCCGAGATCCGGGATGGTGAATCCATGATCCTCGCGCCCGATCGCGATCTCGCGCAGGCGGTAGTCGGGAGCGCGGGGGTCGGTATCCACGTCCCGGAATCCCAGCCCGCGTCCGGGATGCGCCGCGTCCCAGGGGAGCGGCGTTCGCTTCGGCTGCGATCCAGGGACGGGAAGCGGGAACACCAGCGACCGCGCGGCGTGGTGCGCGATGTGATCGGTCATCTGGTGATGCTCCTGGTGGATGTGGCCGTAGAAGACCGTGACGTGTGGATACGCGTGGAGCACGTCGATGGCGCGCGATCCGTCCCCCGTGGTCCAGTCCCAGTCCGGCTTGAGGTCGAAGAGCGGCCGATGCGTGAAGACGACGATCGGCTTCTCTTTCGGGATCGCCTTGAGATCGCGGCTCAGCCAGTCGATCTGGGCATCGCCGAGGATGCCTTTCGGATCGGAGACGTTGTCGAGCGCGATGAAGTGCACGCCCTTGTGGTCGAACGTGTAGCGAAGCGATCCGAAGTTCTCCTGGTAGGCCTGGCCGCGGTCGAGCGACGCGTCGTGCTCGCCCGCCATCAGCCGCACGGCGGGAACGCGCAGCTTGGCGGCATGCGCGCGGAACCCGGCCATGCGGCGCCGGCGCTCGGCGTCGTCGTCCGTCGTGTGCGTCAGATCACCCGTGAAGATGACGAAGTCGGGAGCTTGCGGCAGCGCGTTCACCAGCTCCACCGCGCGGGGCAGCTCGATCGCGGCCTCGGGATTCGCCGGACCCTTGTAGCCCCAGTGCGTGTCGGAGAGCTGTACGAAGTAGAAGTCCTCGGAAGCGGCAGGCTTGGGACGATCGGCCGAGGCGCACGCCTCGAGAAGCCCCGAAGCGAAGACGACGCCCCCGACCCCTGCCAACTGGAGAAACTCGCGCCTCGTCCTCTGTGCCATTCCGATCCTCCTTGCGCGGCCGCTCGCCGTGCGCAATGGCAGACCGGGCTTTCCGTCCGTTGTTCCGGCGGGAATAACCGGAGGCCAGGGCCAGTCTGCCCAGGCACGATGAGTTCCGGCTACGGGTTCGAGGGAGCGCTGCGGCCGCACTTCGCCGCCGCGCACAATCTTGCCCGCTGGCTGACGCGAACCCAGGCCGACGCCGAGGACGCACTGCAGGAATCGGTGTTGCGAGCTTTTCGATCGTGGCAAGCCGCCCGTCCCTCGAGCCCGCGAGCGTGGCTCCTGCGCATCGTGAGGAACTGCTGCTACGACCTGCGCAAGGAGCGCGACCGCGACCCGGTCGAGGGAGCCGTCGACGTGGACGCGATCGCCGAAGGCTCCAATGCCGTGGTGGGCCTCCCGGCAGACGGTCCCGAGGTGCGCCTTCTGCGCATGGCCGACGGCGAGGCGCTCCAGCACGCGCTCTTCGCGCTCGCGCCGGAGTTCCGCGAGGTCTTCCTGCTCCGCGAGATCGAAGGCCTCTCCTACAAGGAGATCGCCGACGTCGCGGGCGTTCCGATCGGGACGGTGATGTCGCGACTTTCGCGCGCACGCGCCCAGCTCCGGACGCTCCTCGCCGGCGAGAGGCGGAAGGAGACCGCATGACCTGCAACGAAGCTTCCCGCCTGATCGGCCCCTTCGTCGATGACGAGCTCGACGTCCGTTCCGCGGTCGACGTCGAAGGTCACCTCGCCCGCTGCGCCGCATGCGCGCAGGAGAAGAGCGAGATCACGGCGCTGCGCGACACGGTGCGCGAGCGGCTGCCGCGGTTCGACCCGCCGGACGGCCTCGAAGATCGGCTCTTCCGCGCGACCCGGGTGGTCGCGCTCCCGAAGCGACGGATTCCGTGGCGCGGCGCGGCGCTGGTGGCCGCCGCGGCTTGTGCGACGCTCGTCGCCGCTTCCACCTTGCATCCCGCGCGCGACGCCGCTGTCGAGGAGATCGTCGACGCCCACGTCCGCTCGCTGCAGGCGCAGCACCTGACCGACGTGGCCTCGTCCGATCAGCACACCGTCAAGCCGTGGTTCCAGGGCCGCATCGATTTCGCGGTGCCGGCGCGCGACTTCGCCGATCGGGGTTTCGTGCTCGCCGGTGGCCGCCTCGACGTGCTCTCCGGTCACCCGGCGGCGGCGCTCGTGTATCGCAGGCGGCAACACGTGCTGAACCTCTTCGTCGCGCCTGCTTCCACCGACGAGCCACGGCGCGATTTCTCCCTGCGCGGGTACCGGATCGCCACCTGGACGCAGGACGGGCTGCGATACCGCCTCGTCTCCGACGTCCCGGCTTCCGAGAGCGACGAGTTGATCTCGCTCTTGCGCGGCGCCGACTCTTCGCGCTGACGACTTCGCCGCGATTTCATTCCCGGAGGAATGACACGCGTCTCCTCGCGGTCGGAATGGCCGACGGGTCACCAACCCGGCCACAAAAAGGAGATGCAAAAATGAGAATTCTTTCGCGGATTGCCCTCCCCCTCTTCGCGCTCGCCGCTTCCTGCGCCGCCCTCCGGACGCAGATTCACGACGCGCCGATCGCCGTGCTGGACGGAAACGGGATCACCTCTCCCGAGATGACGGTCGATTCGGGCAGCACGGTCACCTTCCTCAACGGCGACTCGAGGCCGCATCAGATCTATTCACCCGAATGCTCCGAGCTCGACTCGACCTTGCTGCGGCCCGGCGAGTCGTACCGGACCGCGCTCCTGTCAGGGCCCAAGCTGTGCCACTTCCAGGACCTGCTCGCGCCCTCCGCCGGTGCGTATTCCGGAACGGTCGACGTGCGCCAGGCGCCGCGCGATGAGCTCTCCATCGACAGCCCGAGCTAGGCGTGGACGCGGGTCCCCTTGACGGAGACGCCGTGCGCGGAGCAGCGTGCGCGGCGTTTCCGGGGAAATCCATTCAAGGAGGGACCGATCATGCAGCTTCGTCTGCTCGTTTCCGTCGCTTCGCTCGGCGCCGCGTTCGCGGCCATGCCGGGCTGTTCCGGAGAGGAATCCGCCGCCGGCATCGGCGCGGCATCGGCGAACGCCGACGTACGCCGGCCCGCGGTCCCGACCCTCACGCCGCAGCAGAGCGGCACCGTCAACCGGCTGCAGGCGGTCAGCCCGGTCAACGCGAAAGTAGTGTGGGCGAGCGGCGTGGGAGGCACCTTCGCTCTCACTACCGACGGGGGCGCGCACTGGCGATCGCGCGTCGTCGCCGGCGCCGAGACCCTTCAATTCCGCGACGTCGAAGGCGTGAGCGAAAAGGTCGCGTACCTGCTCTCCGCCGGAGTTGGGACCGACTCGCGCATCTACAAGACCGAGGACGGCGGCGACACCTGGACCTTGCAGTTCCAGAACCAGGATCCGAACGGGTTCTACGACTGCTTCGCCTTCTTCACCCCGCGCCGGGGGATCACCATGGCGGATTCCGTCGACGGACGGTTCCCCGTGATCCGGACCACCGACGGGCGCACCTGGAAGGACATCGGCAACAACTTGCCCCGCGCCCAGGACGGCGAGTCGGCGTTCGCGGCGAGCGGAACCTGCATCGCGACCCAGGGTGAGAGGCGCGCCTGGATCGGCACCGGCGTCGGGAAGGATCCACGCATCATCGCCACCACCGACGGGGGAGATTCGTGGGCGGCGTTCGTCGTCGATCCCATCGTTCATGGACCGTTGGCAGGAATCTTCACCGTAGCGTTCCGCGATGCCTCCCACGGCATCGTCGGCGGCGGCGACCTCGGCGCTGCTGCCGACGCGTTCACGGACAACGTGGCCCGCTCGCGAGACGGTGGAAAGACCTGGCAGGCCGGTGTCCACACACCGTTCCCCGGCGCAACTTTCGGCCTCGCCTACGCCAGCGGCCGTGCCCGCGGCGACGATGGAGATGAGGGCGACGATGACGGCGGGAATCGTTTCGCGCGGACGGTGGTCTTCACGGGCCCCGGTGGCTCGGCCTTCACCCCGGACGAGGGGGATAGCTTCGTCCCCCTGCCCGGCCTGACGAACTTCTGGGCCGTCGCCTTCGACAATCCCCGCGCCGGCTGGATCGTCGGCACGCAAGGACGGATCGTCAAAATCACCTTCTAGTCGTCGTCGTCGGAGACGTCGGCAGGTCTGGAAGAATGACGACGCCGACGCCTCCGAACCATCCGCCGTCGAAGACGCGATCGAGCGCCAGATCGGTAAACGCGGTCCGCTGATAGTGACTCAAGACGAGTCGTTACAAAAGGGGACGGTAACAATGTGGCCGGGTTGTAAACGACTCGCGTAAGCCCCATATCGACTTACGTCCGAGAGACGACTGCCGGAGATTGGCGACGGACTTGACTTGATTTTGCAAAGAGCGTTTTGTCCGGCGCGTTCGAGGGGAAATTTCCAAAATCGGAGGTTTGTCATGTCGCGCAGGTCTACCCCGGCGTTGGCCGTGGCAGCCGTAGGCTTCTTCCTCTGGAGCGCTTCTGCGCTTGCCGATCGGGGCGGAGCCGGTCAGGCAGTGAAGCTCATCCGGACCATCCCCGTTCCGGGGCTCACCGTGTTCGACATCAGCTTCGTCGACGCGGGGACGCAGACCTACTTCCTCGCCGATCGCTCGAACAGGACCATCGACGTCGTCGATGCCAGAAACGACGTGCTGCTCCGCCAGATCAGCGGCAACTTCAAGGGATTCACCGGCAACAACGACACCTCCGGACCGAACGGGGTGGTGGTTTCCGGCCACTGGCTCTTCGTCACCGACGCTCCGAGCCGCATCGTGACCATCGACCTGCGGACCGATCGGATCGTGAGCGAAGTCTCCACCGGCGGCGCTCCCGGATTGCGCGCCGACGAAGTGGCTTTCGACCCGGTGCACAACCTGCTCCTGCCGGTGAACAACGCCGACAGCCCGCCGTTCGCAAGCTTGATCAAGGTCGATCCCGCTACCGGCAAGCTCACGCTCTTGACGCGGATCACCTTCGAGAACGCGACCAACGGCGCCGAGCAGCCGATCTTCAACCGGAGCACCGGGAAGTTCTACATCTCCATTCCCGAAGTGGATGGAATCACCGCCAACGGCGCGGTCGGGGTGATCAGCACCAGCGGCGTCCTCGAGAAGGAAATGCCGGTGAAGTTCTGCCAGCCCGCCGGGCTCTCCCTGGGACCGAACAACGACATGCTGCTCGGCTGCAGCGTGGTCTTCGATACGGCAGGAAATCCCTTCACCCCCGCCGACCCGAATGCCGCGGCACCGACCCAGATCATCATGGACGCGAACGGCTCGATCGACGCGGTGATCGCGGGCGTGGGCGGCTCCGACGAGGTCTGGTTCAACCCCGGCGACGGGCGCTTCTACACGGCCTCGCGGAACAACCCGAGCGGCCCGGTGCTCGGCGTCATCGACGCGCGCACCCAGACGCTGGTGCAGGTCACGCCTACCGTGAACCGGCCGCCGGGGACGGCGCACTCGGTCGCCGTCAATCCGCACAACAATCACGTCTTCGTGCCGCTGCCCCCGAACAACGTCCTCGCCGCTCCAGCGGGCGACGCCAGCGCGAATTGCCTGAGGGGCTGCATCGCAGTGTTCGCGGCCCCGGATCGCGACTAAGGGAGGCCGCGCTACACCGGCTGCGCCGGCCGGGGAGCGGGACGCAGTGGAACCGAAGGCGCGGGGCGCGATTCGGACGCCGCATAGGCGTTCGGATCGTGCCGCAGCGCTCCCTTCGGCAACGAGCTCCACATCGGTCCCAGATCGTGCCGGGCCTGCGCGACGTAGAACTCGGGCAGCTCGTCGCTCTTCTGCTCGAAATAGCGGCGCAGCGTCAGATCGGAATCCAGACGGCGGCGGATCTCCGTGTAGTACTTGATCCTGCCGAATCCCTCGGAAGAGATGGCGCGGACGACGTTCATCCAGCGTGGGATGGCGCCCACGGTAGCCTCGAACCGGCGCCCGATCGCCTTCCAGGAAAACGCGAATCGCGTTAGGTCGATCACCTGATCGTAGAACGCCGGCCAGGAGTAGTTCCGCGGCCGCACGTTCATCGCCCGGTTGTTGTCGAGGAAGTGGAAGGGGAAGGGAAGCACTCGTCCGTCGCGCTGCAGGTCGAGGTTGATCGGCGCCGCCCTCCCGAACGCCGAGAGCAACGAGAATCCCGGAAAGGCGCCCGGCGTTCGCCGCAAGAACTCCTTGGTAAGCTCGAACGGCTCCGGCCCTTCGTCACAATCGAGCCCGACGACGAAGTTGGTTTGCACATATGGCAGGTAGCGCAAGATCAGGTTCACGTGCTCGGAGACCTGGCGGACCTTTTCCATCCCGACATTGCGCCCCGTCTTCGATTTGTTCCCGAGCTCGTACCAGGACTCGATGCCGGGGAGGACGGCCTTGAACCCGTTCTTGCGCAGCCGGCGCAGGTGGTCCTCGCCCAGCAGCGAGAGGCTGCTCTCGGCGATGAAGTCGATGCTGTCCGGAGGCACCGCCTCCTCGATGGCGTTCATCGTGTCGTCGAAGCGCACCCCGAAGTTCGGATCGTGCCAGGCGACGCGAGGCCGCTTCACGGTACGCCGCAGGAAACGGAGGTCTTCCTTCATGACCTCGACGTCGAGCGGCTGGTACGGCACCACCGAGTCGATGCAGAAACTACAAGTATACGGACATCCCAGGCTCCCCAGCATGGGGACGATCTTCAACAGCGGCGCCTTGCGCAGCGTGCGGGCGATGAACTTCCAGCGCTGCTGCACGCCGGGAAGCTCGCGCGGCTGCTGCTTCGCCGCGAGGACCACTCCCTCGGGCCGGTGGACCGAGCAATCCCGCAGCACCTCGCGGATCACGTTCCGGTCGGTGAAGCCGAGGACGTAGTCGAAGTACTTGCGAGCGTCTTCCGGATAGCAGCGCGCATGCGGCCCGCCCAGGACGGTCACCGCTCCTTGCGCCCGGAACCGGTTGCTGAGCGAGTACGCGAGGAGCGCAGCCTCGGTGAAGGCGCCGATGAAGACTAGATCGACGGAGCCGGGAAGCTCCTTGGAGATCTCTTCCAGCCCCGTGTAGCAGACGAAGTCGACCTCGTGCCCCTCCGCCTCGCACCAGACCGCGACCACCTGGGGCATGATGCTGGCGAGGTTCGCGTGCATCACCCGCGCGTAGAGCGACCGCGTCGGGCCTTTGGTGACCAGATCGACCACTGCAATACGCAGGCGGCGCATCGTTCGCTCCCATCGGAACGCCAAGCGTCCCTGGGCCAGACGCCGCTGCACCGGGCGGAATGAGGCCGACCCTGAGTCCGCGAAGCCCTCGGTGCCGTACGGTTATCTTCGTACACCGTATCCGGAACCGACGCTACACCCTGTACGTGAAGCTGCTTAGGGCCTGTCCAGCCGCACCGCGGCAAATCCGTTGAAATATGCGGCGCGCCGGCGCGTGAGGGGGACACCTCACTCCCGAAGAGGCCACAAATGACCATTTCCGCTCGTTCGCTCCTGGCACTCCCCGTTCTCGCGCTCGGCTTCGCCTGCGCCCACGATCTCAATTCAGTGATGACCGCTCGGGTGCTCTCCCGCTCGTCCGGCGCCGCCCGCGACGCCACCGGTCTCAAGCCCGCCGAAGGCGCGCACATCGCGCTCAACTGTCCCGGAGGCGAGCAGAAGGATCTCGGCACCACCGACTCGCTCGGCGAGCTGCGCACCGAGCAGCCCCAGGCCTTCCCGCTCGCGTGCTCCTTCGTAGTCGCCCAGCCGGGGTTCCAGCCCTACTCCGTGAAGATCTCCAACGTCTGCACCGAGACCGGATCCGACGGATGCCAGCACGCCGATCTCCGCGCGATCCTCGCTTCGGGCGGTTCCGGCTCGGCCGGAGGCTCGCGCTAGCACTCCAGCGCAGCTCCCACTCATCTTGTACGGCGCGCCGTATCGGAGCATCTTTCCCGTCCTCCGGAAGGACGGCGCGCATGCAGGTGCCCATCAAGCGGACGATCGATCGCATTCCGGGTGGGATGATGATCGTCCCGCTCTTCAGCGCCGCCCTGATCCGCACCTTCGCCCCTGGCATTCCTTCGTTCTTCGGGTCGTTCACCGGGGCGCTCTTCACCGGCGCGCTCACCATCCTGGCGTGCTTCTACGTCTGCATGGGTGCGACCATCGAGATCAACGCGACCCCCTACATCCTCAAGAAGGGCGGAGCGCTGTTCGCGGCCAAGGTCGGGACCGCGGTCCTGCTCGGAATCATCCTCGGACGCATCTGGGGCGAGGGCCCAGTCGCCTACGGGCTCTTCGCCGGGATCTCCACCCTCGCCGTCGTCGCCGCCTTCAACGACACCAACGGCGGCCTCTACATGGCGCTCATGGGACAGTTCGGGTCGGCCAAGGACGTCGCGGCCTACTCGATCATGAGCGTCGAGTCCGGACCGTTCCTCACCATGGTGACTCTCGGGGTCGCCGGCCTCTCCGCCTTTCCCTGGCAGACCCTGGTCGGCGCCATCCTCCCGCTCGCCATCGGGATGCTGCTCGGCAACCTGGACCGCGAGATGCGCGCCTTCCTCGGGAAGGCGGTTCCCGTATTCATCCCCTTCTTCGCTTTCGCCCTCGGCGCCGCCATCGATCTCGGGACCGTATGGAAGGCGGGCCTGCTCGGCGTCGGGCTGGGAGTGTCGGTGGTCTGCATCACCGGCATCGTCCTGTTCATCGTCGACAAGCTGACTGGTGGAAACGGGGTCGCGGGTCTTGCCGCCGCTTCCACCGCCGGAAACGCGGCGGCAGTGCCCGCCATCGTGGCCGCAGCCAACCCGGCCTACAAGGCTGCAGCCGCTACCGCGACGGTGCTGGTCGCGACGAGCGTCGTTGTCACGGCCATCCTCGTGCCCATCGTCACCGCCTGGTGGTACCGCCGCGCCGGGCCGCCGCAGAGCGTGCACGAGGAGCAGGCAGCGAAGGCGAACACGGCCGCGGCGAGTTGAGGCCATGCTGGAAGTCGCGGTCATCGCCGACGATCTCACCGGCGCCGCCGACACCGGCATCGCCTTCGCGCTGGCTGGCGTCCCGACCTTCGTAGCGTTCGGGGAGAGGAACCCGCCCGCCGGATCCCGCGTCGTCGCCTTCGATACCGACAGCCGCGCTCTCGCCGCCGATGCGGCCGCCGCCCGCGCGAGCGCCGCCGCCACGCGCGCCTGCGAGCGCGGGGTACGGACCATCTACAAGAAGATCGACTCCACGCTGCGCGGAAACGTCGGCGCGGAGGCCGCGGCCATCCTCCGCGCCGTGACCGCACGAGGGGAGCCGGGCGTCGTCATCGCCTGCCCTGCCTTCCCCGCCATGGGGCGGACCACCCGGGAGGGCCGCGTGTTCGTCTCGGGAACCGCGCTCGAGGAGACGGACGTGTGGCGCAAGTCGGGCATGACGGGCCCGGCGGACCTCGCCTCCATGCTCGAGAAGAGCGGCCTGCGGACGGCGGTGGTGGATCTCCGCACCGTGCGCGAGGGCGCGCTGCCGGAGGGCCCGCAGGCGCTCGTCTGCGACGCGGAGGACGAGTCCGATCTGCGCCACATCGCGGAAGCGGGAGCGAAGCTGCGAGCGCGGGTCGTCTGGGTCGGTTCGGGCGGGCTCGCGCGCCATCTTCCCGCAGCTCTGGGTTTACGTGCCGAGGAATCCGGGAAGGCCCGGTTCGAGCCCCGCTCCGGCAGCATCCTCACGCTGGTCGGCAGCCGCTCCGAGGTCTCGCGCGAGCAGGCGCGGCAGCTTTGCCAGGAACCCGGCGTCGACTGCTTCGAGATCGACCCGGAAGCTCTTCTCGCGGGCCCGTCGTCGGAGAATTCCCGCGCCATCGCCAGCCTGCACAAGGCCCTCGCGGCGGGGCGGGACGCAGTGCTCCTCACCACCCTCGGCGACAAGGTGGATCTGAGCCACGCTCCGGCCATCGCCGCCGCCCTCGGACGGCTGGTGCCGCCGCTCTTCGAAACACTGGGCGGCCTTACGGCGACGGGCGGCGACATCGCGCGGGCCGTCCTCTCCTCGCTCGGTGCGAGCGGCATCCATCTCGTCGGTGAGGTGGAACCGGGAGTTCCGCTCGGACTCGCCGACACTCCGAAGCCCCTTCCCCTGGTCACCAAGGCAGGGGCATTCGGCAATTCTTCGACGCTGAAGCGCTGCCGCGCGGCGCTCGAGGGCAGGAGCAGCTGACATGAACCCCAAGGGCCCCATCATCGGCATCACCATGGGAGACGCGGCGGGCATCGGGCCGGAGGTCATCGCCAAGGCGCTCGATCGGCCGGAGGTGTACGGGCTCTGCAGGCCGGTCGTCATCGGCGACGCGAAGCGGATGCAGAAGGCGGCGCAGATCGCCAAGGTCTCCGCGAAGGTGAAGACGGTCGCCGGGCCGTCGGAGGCCGGCTTCCGCCACGGCACCATCGACACCATCGACGTCGGCGGGATTCCGGAGGACCTTCCCTTCGGCAAGCTGTCGCCCGTGGCAGGTGACGGTGCCTACCGGTTCATCGCCAAGGCGGTGGAGCTCGCCAAGGCTGGCAAGATCCACGCGATCTGCACTGCTCCGCTCAACAAGGAAGCGCTGCACGCCGGCGGGCACGCCTTTCCGGGACACACCGAGATGCTGGCGAAGCTCGCCGGCACCAAGGAAGTCTCGATGATGCTCGCGACGCCGAAGATGCGGGTCATCCACGTGACGACGCACATCGGGCTCATCGACGCGATCGCCAAGATCGAGCCGGGGCTCGTCGAGCGGACCATCCGCCGCGGAAACGATGCGCTGGTCCGCTCGGGCGTCGCCCGGCCGCGCATCGGTCTGTGCGGAATCAACCCGCACGCCGGAGAGCACGGGTTGTTCGGGCACCGCGAAGAGGAGGAGAAGCTGGAGCCCGCGGTGGCCGCCGCTCGCAAGGACGGGATCGACGTCGAGGGGCCGCTTCCTGCCGACACGCTCTTCTTCCGCGCCGGCCGCGGTGATTTCGATCTGGTGGTCGCGAACTATCACGACCAGGGCCACGGGCCGGTGAAGGTGCTGGGCCTCGAGGCGGGCGTGAACATCACGGTCGGGCTGCCTTTCGTGCGGACCTCGGTCGATCACGGGACCGCGTTCGACATCGCCGGGACCGGAAAGGCCGACGAGCGCAGCATGATCGAGGCGCTGCGCCAGGCGGTTGCGCTCGCCCCCAAGGAGACGAGAGCTACTGCCTGAGCTCGCCTCGAGCAGCGCGAGCTTCTCGGCAAGATCCGCACGCCGGTACGACCGATCTCGTAGAAGATGACGGAACCGCTACGTCATCAAGCCTTCCAGGAGCTCCCTGCGCAGCGCGACGAGCTCGGCCGTCGACAGGTAGCAGGGCACTGCCGGATGTGGCGGCTCGGGCCTGCTCGCGCGCACCGCCGAGCGCGCGCGATGGAGGACCTGCTTGTAGCAAGGCACGTTCATCTGCAGGACCGCGGCCGAGTGCTTGTCGCAATGGCCGTAGACGTCCGCGAGCAAGAGCGCGACCTGGTACACGAGACAGAGCTGCCCCGTCGCGTCGTCGAGCAGGCTGCAGAGCCGCTCGCGCGACTCGCGGACGGCGAGAGGGAGATCGGGTCGCGTTCGCAGGATCGGTTCGGAGTCCGCCAGCGCTTCGCCCAGCTCGACGGAGCTGTAACGATTCCCAGCGCGAAAGTGATCAATGATGAGATGGCGCGCGATGCAGCGCAGCCAGGCATCGACGTTAACGATGCGGGTTCCGCGGTCTTCGGACCAGGCAAGGAGCAGCGCCTGCTGCGCGATGTCCGCGGCGTCGGCGGGGTCCGGGACGAGTCGCTGGACGAACGCGTGGAGGCTCGCAACCAGCTCTGCCGAGAGCTCGCACGAGGTCTTGCGCCTCGAAGTCGAGCGAACCGATCGGTGCGCACCGCGCGACGCCGTTCTCGCGGGCGAGTTACCCGCGAGCGCCAACATGCCGGCAATGATGGGGCCGATCCGTCTTGGCAAGCTGCCCTCCCACGGCGCCGCGACGTAAGGTACGTGGAAGTTGGTACCAAGGTCGGATGTCTATAGTCAACCAGGGCACAATCTTACAGACTCGTCAAATTGACGAATCGCTGCAACCATCAATCATCAAAGGGTTTTCTATCGATGTGTCGCAGCACACACACAATGTAGGCGCAGGTACGCATCAACGACGGAAGTCGTTCCGACGTCCGGCGGGGTCGGCGCGCCCCGCTTCACCGCGCCGCGAGCTGGTACGGGATCGGGATTCGCGTTCCGGCGTCGCCGCCTGGGCGGGACCGAGCGTGCGCCGGAGCGCCGCGTTGCGTGCGCATTCCGCGAATGCCTCGGTCGCCTTTGCGTGCAGGTCCGGCTTGACGTCCGCAATCTCGATCCCGCCCTGGAGCGTCGCGACCTCGAGCAGGAGGAGCATCGATGCCCCGGCGCTGCCGCCTTGCGCGCGGACGGCGGGTGCGTCCGGACAGCTCCCCGCTTTGCATTCCAGACTTTGACAAACAACGTGGCGCTAAAATTCCGGTGCGGCGACATCGCAGCGCTTTATCATTTTGCGTGGACCGAACGTCTTATCTAACGGGGGATACGAAAATGACGCGCTCGAAGGCCTGCCACGGCAGGATCGGGATTGCTTTCCTCGCTCTCGATCTGTCTCTGGCAGCGGGGTGAGCGTCACTGAAATTCGCTCGAACAGGTTCCGGCTTCAACGAATTGTAAAGCTGCTCGTTTACCGCCCATCAAACCAATTGGTGCGGCTCGATTGCAATACGTACTTGTCGAATGTCTTCACTCGCAACACTTCAAGGGGGGATTTGCAGATGAGTCTCACGAGAATGAGTTCCAGGAGCCACTGGCGCAACGCTGTCTTGCTCAGTCAGGTTCTGTTGCTGGCTCTGTACCCCGTGGCCTCCGCGCATGCGCAGACCGCACCGGTCGGACAGGGCTTTCCTATTGACGCCGGCGATCTGCGGTTCATCTTTCACGCGATCGAAGGCGCCCAGTTCCACGCCGCCGGGGGCGTGCTCCTCGGACCCGGGCCCAACCAGGTCAACCTCAACGGCGCACCCGACCCGCAGCTTCCGGTCGGTCTGCGCACGGTCGATGGGACGATGAACAACCTCGTCCAGATCCCCGATCAGCACCTTTTCGGTTCCGCGGATCGGCTCTTTCCGCGTCTGACCACGCCGAGGTTCCGTCCGGCGGAACAGGGCACCTCCTACGCGGACAAGACGGACACCAACGTCTTCGACTCTCAACCGCGCATCATCAGCAACCTGGTCGTCGATCAGTCGGCACAGAACCCGGCCGCCGCTGCCGCTGCCGCGCATCCGTGCGGCTCGGGCGGCTTCGTCTGCTCGGACCCGAGCCCGCCCGATGCCGATTCCGGCGCGCTCTTCATCCCCAACATCACCCCCGACTTCGGGCTCTCTGCGCCGTTCAACCTCATGTTCGTCTTCTTCGGACAGTTCTTCGACCACGGTCTCGACCTCGTGACGAAGGGCGGCAGCGGCACGGTGATCATGCCGTTGCAGCCCGATGACCCCCTCTTCGTTCCCGGCAGCCCGACGAATTTCATGGCCATGGCGCGAGGGCAGAATCAGCCGGGTCCGGACGGCATTCTCGGGACGGCGGACGACATCCAGGAGACGATGAATACGACCACGCCGTGGGTCGATCAGAACCAGACCTACACCTCGCATCCCTCCCATCAGGTGTTCCTGCGGCAGTACGTCATGACCGGGGGCAGGCCGCTTCCCGACGGCAAGGTGCTCGACGGCGGACACTGCGCGCCTCGCGGCACGGGAATTCCCGGCGATGAGATCTGCAACATCGGCAATTGGGCCGAAGTGAAGGCGCAGGCTGCCACCAAGCTCGGCATCCAGCTCACCGACCCGGACGTCTTCGACGTGCCCCTGATCGCGACGGACCCCTACGGCCATTTCAAGCCGGGCCCGCGTGGATTCCCGCAGATCGTGCGTCCGGGCAACGTGCTCGTCGAGGGCAATCCGACCGCAAACGCCGGGGCTGGCATCACCATCCCGGCTGACGCGCTCCGGACCGGTCATGGCTTCCTCAACGACATCGCGCACAATGCGGTGCCCAATCCGGGTCTCGTCGGCGTGCGTGACGGCGTGTACTGCGATTTCCGCAACCCGGCCTGCACCACTGCTCGCGGCACCTATGACGGCGACGTGCTCGATGCCCACTTCGTCACCGGCGATGGCCGCGGCAACGAGAACATCGCCTTGACGACGGTTCACAACCTCTTCCACGCGGAGCACAACCGGCTCGTCCACGAGATGGACAAGCTGATCAACCAGCTTCTGACGCCCGCCGAAGTCACGGCTTGGAAGGCCGTCGACCCGGCCTCGGGCTGGGGCTACGGCGAGCGGTTGTTCCAGGCGGCGCGCTTCGGAACCGAGATGCAATACCAGCACCTCGTCTTCGAGGAGTTCGCGCGCAAGATCCAGCCGCTCATCAACCCGTTCCTCGGAGGCATCACCTCGATCGACGCGGCGATTTCGGCCGAGTTCGCGCACACGGTCTATCGCCTCGGCCACTCGATGCTGCCAGAGAGGGTGGGACGTACCAACGTCGACGGATCGGTCAACGACGTCCGCCTGCTCACCGCGTTCCTCAACCCGGCCTTGTACAACGACGGAGGGCCGGCGGGACCGCTGACCGCGGCAGACGCGGCCGGCTCCATCATCCGCGGCACGGTTCGCCAGATCGGAAACGAGCTCGATGAGTTCGTGACCTCCTCGGTCCGGAACACGCTGGTTGGCCAGCCGCTCGATCTCCCGGCCATCAACATCGCGCGCGGCCGCAGTGAAGGGGTCCCGGGGCTCAACCAGGCTCGGCAGCAGTTCTTCACCGCCACCAGGGATGCGGCGATCCGGCCGTACGCCAACTGGGCGGAGTTCAAGCTCGGCCTGAGGCATGCCGAATCGCTCGAAAACTTCGTCGCCGCGTACGCGACGCATCCGAGCGTCACGGGCGAACCGACGGTCGCGGGCAAGCGCGCCGCGGCGCGAGTCTTGATCGCGGCGAACGATCCGATCCTGTTCGCTCCGGCCGCCACTAGCGGTGTGGACAACATCGATTTCTGGCCGGGCGGTATGGCTGAGAAACCCTCCGTGTTCGGCGGTCTGCTCGGGTCGACCTTCAATTTCGTCTTCGAGCATCAGCTGGAGAAGCTGCAGGACGGCGATCGCTTCTACTACCTGCAGCGTACGGACGGTCTGAACTTCCGGTTCTCGCTGGAAGGCAACTCGCTCGCCGAGTTGGCCAAGCGCAACACGACGGTCCGCGGAACCATGGACAACGTGTTCAACACTGCCGATTTCATCTTCGATGCGAGGAGCACCCCTGGGGTAGTCGATCCCGCGACGGGTATCTCGCTCCTCGCGCTTGGCGACGGGACCATCCAGTTCTTCGATCCGCTGCACGGCGGGAAGAACATCGTCTTCGACGGCGGTCCCGGCAACGAGAAGTTCCGGGGCGATGTCGGTGACGACACGCTCATTGGCAACGACGGCAACGATCGCCTGGACGGCGCCGAAGGCAACGACACGTTGATCGGCGGGAATGGCGACGACGTCCTCTTCGGCGACAACGGTGACGACGTCCTGAAGGGCGGACCGGGCAACGACGCGCTCAGCGGCGGACCGGGCTTCGGCGGAGACATCCTCATCGGCGGCGAGGGGAATGACTTCCTGCTCGGCGGCGACGACGGCGTCGAGTACTTCGGCGGCCCCGGCAACGACATCATCATCGATGGAACGACGCGCAGCGAGGGCATGTTCGGCGGCCCCGGCGACGACTGGATCTACGACGGTGACGGCCACGACGGCGGCCTCTTCGGCGACAACGGGAACGTCTTCGACCTCCTCGCCGGGCTCGATCCGGTCGGCGGCGACGACGTCCTCGGTGGCGGCCCGGGCCAGGACGGCCACTTCGGCGAAGGCGGCGACGACATCATGCTGATGTCCGAAGGCAGCAACAAGTTCTTCGGCGATTACGGATTCGACTGGGTCACGCAGCGCGGCTGGCAGGTCCCCGCCGACATCGAGCTCGATCTGGTGGCCATCCCCGGAGTCCTGCTGAACTTCAACGACCTCCGGAACCGGTATCGGCTCGTGGATGGCGCCTCGGGTTGGGACCTCGACGACCACATCCGCGGGGATAGCCGCGTGGACGATCCTACCGTCGCCCCGGAACTTCAGAACCTGCCGGGCATGGAACTGACAACCGCGGGTGCGGCGAAGATCGCCGGATTGACGCAGCTGGTGGGGCCGACGGGATTCAACATCACGCTTCCCTGGAAAGCCGGCAACATCCTCCTCGGCGGCGCCGGCCGCGACCTCATCGAAGGCAAGGGCGGCGACGACCTCATCGACGGCGACCGGTGGCTGGACGTCCAGCTCATCGCGACGCTCAACGACGGGACGGTGAAGGCGGTCTGGGATCCGCGCGACCTGATCGACGATGTGTTCGCGGATCCGCAGCGGCTCAATCCGGGGAACATCCAGATCCAGCGCACGATCCGGGTCGGGGCCCCCGCCATCGACACGGCCGTGTTCTCCGGCAACCGCGGCGAGTACGACATCACGCGAAACGCGAATGGATCCGTCACCGTCGCACACGCAAGGCCTGCCCTGGCCAACCTCATCACCCACAACGGCAGCGACACGCTCTTGAACATCGAAGTGCTGCAGTTCGCGGACGGGTCCGTGGTTGCGCCGGGAGCTGCCGTCGCCGCCGTACCGAACGTCATCAACTTGACGCAGGCACAGGCGACCACTCAGCTCACGACAGCCCGTCTCGCCCTCGGGACGGTCACCACCGCGTCCAGCACCTCGATCCCGGCAGGCCGGGTGATCAGCACCGATCCGGTTGTCGGCACCTTCGAGTTCTTCCAGTTCGCGGTGAACCTGGTCGTCTCGAGCGGTCTGCCCCCGGGCACGCCGCCGCCGTCGGTGTCGATCGCGTCTCCTGCGGTCGGGGCAAACCTGACCGGAACGGTGAACGTCACGGCGAGCGTGGCGAGCCCGATGGCCGGAGTGCAGTTCTTCGTCGACGGGAATTCGCTCGGCGCCGAAGACACGACCGCGCCGTTCAGCGTGTCGTGGAACACGACGACGGTCGAGAACGGCCTGCACATCTTGTCGGCGCAGGCCCGTAACGCCGCCGGGGCCACGTTCGTCTCGTTCGACACCCCCGTCAACGTCACGAACGACCGGACTCCACCGACCGTGTCGATCACCTCGCCTGGTAACGGCGGAATCGTCACTGGAAGCAAGGTCACGGTATCGGCGACGGCGGCGGACAACGTCGGGGTGGTGGGCGTTCAGTTCCTGCTCAACGGCACTCCGATCGGGGCCGAAGCCACGACCGCCCCTTACACCGTGAGATGGAACACGAATCAGAGAGGTGGGATCACCGGCAGTCAGGCGTTGTCCGCGCGCGCTCGTGATGCGGCCGGAAACGTGACCACCTCCGCTGTCGTGAACGTGGTCGTGCAATGACGTGATCCGTGTGGGCAGCCTGCCGCCGAGGCTGGCAGCTGTCGAACGAGTGGGGCCGGGCACGATTCCGTGCCCGGCCCGCTCGCAACGCGAAAGATGAGCTCAACAACTTTTGGGAACCGAAAGGTAAGGGTGCCATGGACAACATCGGACTTAGACGAATCGCAACCCTGTTTGCTGGCGCAGTCTCTTGCGTGGCGATGACGAGCGATGTCGGCGCAGCCAGGCCGCTAGGATTCCCGGCGCACCTCGTCGC
The DNA here is from genome assembly GCA_005879805.1 of Deltaproteobacteria bacterium. Taxonomy (GTDB): domain Bacteria; phylum Myxococcota; class Myxococcia; order Myxococcales; family 40CM-4-68-19; genus VBKO01. The sequence continues at coordinate 63,608 of VBKL01000046.1, forward strand.
CAGATCCATCAGCGTGTCGGGCCCCGAAGACACGGGCCGCATCGAGATCTACGTCGAGCGGTGGTCGACTGACGAAGAGCTCGACAACCTGCTCGGAACGCTCGAGAAGGGCGGACCCGGCGAGCTGCTCGAGGTCCTGGAACGGCAGCGGGTCCGCGCAGGCGTCGTCCTGATGCCGGGAGTCCAGACCCACGGCGAGAGGGCGCGCATGCGAACGCCGAAAAATCTCCAGTTCGCCCGGGAGATCATCACCCCGGCCGGACGCCAGCTGATCCTGGCCTCCGACGAACGCTTGGGGCTGGGCGCGACGCGGCTCGATGCCCGCAAGGAAATCTACGAGTTCACCCTGATGGACATTCGATTCGGGCCGGACGGAACGGGCGTCGGCAAGGTCGCGGCCGCCGCTGACGTCGTCTACAACCCGGAAACCAACATTCTCGAGTTGAAGGACTACGAGACAAAGCCGGTACGGCTCGTCAACGTGAGGTCCGCGAAACTCCGTGGCCGCGGCTGATTTTCGCCTGAGGAGAATCAAATGTCCTCTGTGAGAACACACGATATGGACAACCTGCGGGCCCCGAGGATCATCGCTACGGCTACGCTCACCGTCGTCGCAATTGCCGTCCTCCTGCTCAGCGGGAAGTCCGCTCCGGTCAGCGCCACGCCGGCAGCGGCGGCGCCTTCCCATGCGGCCGCAGATCAGCAATTCCCGTCCGACCCGGCGGCGGCGGAGCAACCATCGACGGATCAGACTCCGATGCAGCTAGAGCCCTTGGCGCTGTACCAGAATCCGGCTGATCCGACAGCGGACCAGATATCCGCCTCCGAGATGCCGCAGCCCGAGCCGTCGGCGGCTGTACTGGACCCGACCGTGCCTGCCAATCTGGACGTCCCCTTGCCGAGCGCGACCAAGCAACGCGTCTTCAGATCGCGGAGGGCGCTCGAAACAGTCGATCCCCACGAGCTCCTGCGGCGCTAGGGAACTTTCTCATCGTGCGTCTGGGCACACAAATGCGATCACCTTTCAGCTCCTCAGCTAGCAGGGACTTCCCCATGGTGACCAAGGCTGTCGTCCCTTGGATCGTGTCCGACGCTCGAGAGCCCCATCGCATGAACTGTCTTGCCGGCCTTGATTGAAGGCCGCTCTACGAGAGTCCCTGGACCAGCCGCGAGCGGTGGGCGCAGAATGCCGGCTGCCCTCCTCCACGGACCGGAAGTCCATGAGCGCGACATGATTGCATCATCACCACGTAGATGTGGCGCGGCTCATGCCATCGCCGTCGTCGCAGGGCTCGTGACGTGCTCGTTCGCCGCGTCAGCGCAAGTGCAAGTGAAGGTTCTCATATCGGGAGGCTTCTCCGGACCGTACGAGAAGCTGTTGCCGGAGTTCGAGCACACGACGGGGATGAAGGTCGTGACGGGCTCCGGTTCGTCGCAGGGAAGCGGGCCCCAGACCATCGCGGCGCAGCTCGCCCGGGGCGTGCCGGCCGACGTGGTGATCCTGTCGAGGGAAGGTCTCACCGAGCTCATCGGCGCGAAGCGGATCGTAGCGGGGACCGACGTGGACCTGGCGCAAACGCCCATTGGCGTCGCGGTGCGCGCGGGCGCTGCGAAACCCGACGTGAGCACCGTCGACGCCTTCAAGCGAGTCCTGCTCGGGGCCAGGAGCATTGCCGTTCCGAGCAGCACGAGCGGGATCTTCCTGATGAAGGACGTCTTTCCCCGGCTCGGCATCGCGGAGAAGATCAACGTGAAGCCCTCGCCTCGGGGCAAGGGCGCGGCGGCGATGGTCGCATCGGGCGAGGCGGACGTCGCGGTCATGCCGGTCAGCGAGATCATGCACGCGCCTGGCGTCGACCTTGCCGGCGTGATCGCGGAGGAGATCCAGCTCCACCAGGTGTTCGCCGCCGCGGTCGTTGCGGGATCGAAGGAAGTCGACGCGGCGAAGCGATTGATCGCCTTCCTCGCCTCCGAGCGCGCCGCCGCGACGATCAGGAGCAGCGGCATGGAGCCGCCCGGGAAACGGCACTGACAGGGTCGTCTCGAACCGGAGGAACCGGTTCAGCCCGTCAGTGAAGTCGGGGAATCACCGGACATTGGCCGTCACCGACGCGTTTGCGCCGAGCGTGAACGTGCATGTCTTCGTCGTGCTGCCACCGCTCGAGCACGCGCCCGACCAGACAGCGGACCGGCCGTTCGTGGCTTGGAGCGAGATGCGGGTTCCGACCGCGAAGCTTGCGGAACCAGTCGTGCCGACGTGAACGGAAAGCCCCGCGGGAGTGGAGAAGACGCTCTCGCCACTCCGGCCGGAAGCGGTCAGAGTCAGAGTTGCTGCGCCGCCGCCACTACCGCCGGAGGCGTTGAAGAAGAGAGCATTCTGCTTCGAAACGCCGGCGTACGTCGCTGTGATCAGGACCGACGACATGTTGCACGTGGGGCCCGTGGTCCCGTTGAAGCTCGCCTGGGTCTGCCCCGCGGCCACCGTCACGCTCGCGGGAACCTGTGCGTTGCTCGTGCTGCTCGAGGAGAGCGCGACCACCGCGCCCCCGGCCGGAGCGGCGTCGGTCAGCGTGACGGTGCCCACCGTCGAAAAGCCGCAAGTCCCGCTCGAAGGAGTCATGACGAGCGACGACAGTGCGGGTCCGGTGGAACCACCAGGATTGATGGTTATGTTCGCGCTCGCAGAGCTGTTGCTCCAGGGGGCGCTCGCCGCGACCGTTACGAAGTCCTGCGAGGCCACCGGCTTGGTGGAGATCGTGAAGGACGCGCTCTTCGACCCCTGGGCCACGGTAAGGGGCCCCGTGCAAGCCGGTGTGCCCGTGCAGCCCGGGAAGGTCGCAAGCTGCGCGCCCGAGATGTTTCCCTCGGCGATCCGCACCGAAACCGTCGAGTTCGCGTCGCTTGCGAGCACGACCCGGTTGAGGCCCACGGTCCCGGTGAGCGATGCGCCGCCGGTCACCGTGGAGGGCGTGAGCGTGACGGATTGGACGGCGAGCGGTGGTGGGGTCACGACGACGTTCTGGGACAGGGTGGCGCCCCCGCCGCTGGTGGCGCTGACGGTCGCGGAGACATTCGACGTGAAGGCGCTCGACGCCGTCAGGGTTCCCGCGGTGAAGTTCGAGGTGCAACCCGCGTCGATGGTGAAGCTGCCGTCGCTGACGAAGGCGTTCGCGGGGTTGCTCGTCACGGTCCCCCTGGTCCCGCCCACGGGAGCTGGTGTCGAGGCTGCAAGGGTTCCATGAGTGAAAACGTTGCTGCCTCCCGGGATGGTCGAGATCGGGCTTCCGTTCGCATCCGTGACGCTGAACGACTGCAGCGGCGGTTTGGGAAGCGTTCCACCGGGGTTGAGGGTCAGCGGGTTGGTCACGGAAACCAGGTTACGAAGCGCCCCGCTGGAATCGTTGAAGCTGATGAGGGTCCACAAAGGGACGTTCTTGGTCGAGGCGACGACGTTGGTTGGCTCGATCCAGCTCACCGAAGTGGCATTGGGCTGGAGGAGGAGCGGTACGTCGCAGAGCGGGGGAACATCCGCCGTGGTTCCTTGGAAATTCACGACTGCATAGGGACTGTGGGGGTTGTTGAGCGTCGCCGTCATCGTGACGTAGCTTCCGCCGGTCGTCGCGTTGGTCGAGAACGTCAGCGGGGCAGGCCCCGTGAAACAGGCATCGTTGGCGACGGGAGTCGCGGTCCCGATGTTGGCGGTGACCGGCGTGTCGCCGGGCCCGGTCAGGCATCCGACCGAACAGCTCTGGGCGAGCGTGCAATTGCCTGTGGTACCCCGCGGCCCACCCGTGCACGTATAGATGAGCCCTGGAGTGCAATTGTCGATGAAGGCTCCCCCGCAGAGCTGCCCCTGGTAGGGATTGCCTTGCACGTTGGTGGCAGTGCAGGTCTGCACGAGCGCGGAGCTTCGTGTCTCGGTGCGAGGGGAATCATCCGCGGCAGGTAAATCCCCTCCGCAGGCTCCGGCAAAGAAGAACAACCCGGACAGGACCACGCTCAGGGCCCGCAGGCAGGAGTTCGCACGTACTGCATGCGGATTCGCAGGACAGAGCTTCATCGAACACTCCCTTCCTTCCCCCCGCCTTCTTCTCGGCTGGGAACCTATGCACCAACCGGGGTTTTCAGTAATCACTTTGTGTATCGACTCTGCGCTCGTCAGCTTGCCGATCTCGATTCGGCGAGGTTTCGTCGACGGGCCTCGGGTTACGAGCGTGCTGCCACGTAGGCGAATTCGCGGATGGAGCGAGCATCTCGCGGCCTCCAGTTGCCGCTTCGCTGCTCGACCTGCGGTGGGAGGCCGTGCGACATGTAGTCCGTCGATTCGCAAAGAGTTCGTACGGGAATCATCCGAGCTTGACTGCGCATTCGACAATCACTCGCGGTTTTTCACTGCGCGTACGTTTAGCTCCACTGTCTTTTTGCTGGGGCCGTCTTGCCGTCAAAGCACTCGACGCTCCCCCCGTCCGAGGCGGACCGCAATGCAAGTGAACCTTTGAGCAGGCTGGAACTTATTACAAAAACCGGAGACGAGTCGTCGATAGCAAGACCCATTTATTGATTTACTGACCGGACTTACAGGATCCCACGTAACGCGTTAACGCAAGACGCTCCTCGTCCGGCCGAGCGCTTTGAAAAAACATGCCATGTTGTTCCGCAAGTGCCAGATTCGCGGTCGAGAGCATTGGGGTGGGCGAGGAGGCACTGTGACCAGCAAGCGGTTGACTTATGCAGGATTGCTCATCGCTGTCGTCGGGTGTGGCGGCAACGACACCTTCGGTACTCGCGACATTGCCAGCGGCGAATCGACTACTAGCGGTCTGAAGTGGATCACCGGGTTCGGCGGCTCCCAGAGCCAGGCGTACGGAGTGTCTTCCACGGGTGCGGTCGTGGTGGGATGGGCCGCCAACTCCGCGTCTCAGTACCGTGCGTTCCGCTGGACGGCGACCAGCATGCAGGACCTCGGCAACTTCGGATATGCGTTCGCCGAGGCGTACGGGGTCTCGGGCGACGGCTCGGTGGTGGTGGGACAGGCCTGGGATGCAAGCTTCGACCAGCGCGCGTTCCGCTGGACCTCAGCGGGTGGTCTGCAAGACATCGGCACGCTGGGCGGATCGTATGCCGAGGCAGCGAAGGTCTCCGCCAACGGTCTGGTCATAGTCGGAGACTCCTACGACGCCAGCAGCAACACGCATGCTTTTCGCTGGACTGCCGCATCGGGGATGCAGGATCTCGGCATCTGGCCGGGAGGCTTCTATAGCTACGCCTACGGAGTGTCCGCCGATGGTTCGGTGGTAGTCGGGGCTGCAGAGGACACGACCGGGAATTGGCAGGCGTACCGGTGGACGGCTGCCACCGGGAAGCATTGGCTCGGCACGCTTGGCGGTCTCTCCAGCGAGGCGTTCGGCGTATCGGCGGACGGCTCGATCGTGGTCGGAAGATCGACGGACGCGAACAACAACCGGCTTGCGTTCCGCTGGACCGCGGCAGGCGGGATGAAGGCCATCGGCACCCTGGGCGGCCTCGACAGCGAGGCGTTCGACGTTTCCGGCGACGGTTCCGTCGTCGTCGGCGATTCCTCGACCGCGGGCGGCCTGGGTCGGGCGTTCCGCTGGACCGCGGCGACCGGGATGCAGAACCTGAGCGCGCTCTACGCGGGCAACGGCGCGTCGTATCTCTCCACCGCGAACGCCGTGTCTTCCGACGGAGCGCACGTCGTCGGCTACGGCTACAACTCGGGCGCGCGGACTTATCAGGCGTTCGAAACCAACTGAGTCGCCTACTCGGCGTTGAAGTAGGCGCCGACGCGCCTCACGACTCCGACTGCACGATGCCCGCCCGGATCGCATACCGGACGAGGCCTGCGATTCCATGGATGCCGAGCCGATCCATCAGCTCGGTGCGGTGGCTGTCGACCGTCTTCAAGCTCAGGTCGAGCTGCTGCGCGATCTCCTTGCTCGAGCGCCCCTCGGCGATGAGCTGGAGGATCTCGCGCTGGCGGGCCGAGAGGATCTCGAAGGGTCCCCGTGCGCGCCTCTCGCCGCGGGACAGCGCATCCACGACCGTCCTCGAGATGGCCGGGCTGAGCCACGTCTGGCCGCGCGCCACCGCGCGCAAGGCCTGCTCCAGCTCTCCACGACTTCAACAACGTCCTGGTGGCAATCCTTACCTCGAGCTCGCTGCTCCTTGACGAGTTGCCCGAAGGCGATCCGCGGCGGGGCGAGGCGCTGGAAATCCGCATCGCCGCGGAGCGCGCTGCTTCGCTGACACGCCAGCTGCTCGCCTTCCTGCGTTCGCAGGCGCTCGAGCGCCAGCTCATCGATCTGAACGCGCTGGTGATGGGCGTGGAAAAGATGCTCCGCCGCCTGATAGGCGCAAACATCGAGCTGTCGACTTCATTCGCTGAAGGGCTCGGCCTGATCGAGGTGCCGCCCGGGCAGATGGAACAGGTGATCGTCAACCTGGTCATCAATGCCCGGGACGCGATGCCTTCGGGTGGCAAGCTCCGCATCGAGACTTCCGAGGTCGAAGACGCCACAGCGGGGAATTCCGTGGCGGGCAAGCAGGTGATGCTGTCGATCAGCGACACCGGCGTGGGCATGAGCCCCGAAACGCAGCGGCATCTTTTCGAGCCTTTCTACACCACCAAGCCCCAGGGAAAGGGAACGGGGCTCGGACGGTTCACCTCGCAGGCGATCGTGACCCGGAGCGGCGGGTCGATCGCGGTCGAGAGCCATCCGGGCGCAGGCACCGTCTTCAAGATCTTCCTGCCGCTGGCCACGCGGGAAGCGCGGGCCGGCGGCAGTCGGGGCGCCCCCGAGGAAATCGCTCGCGGCAGCGAGACCGTGCTCCTCGTCGAGGACGACGAGCAACTGCGCGGTGTCGTGCAGAGGGTCCTCGAGCAGAACGGGTACCGGGTCCTGGCGGCGCGCGACAGCGCTGAGGCGATGGAGATCAGCGACTCCTTCGCCGGCGAAGTGCAGCTGGTCTTGACCGATGTCGTGTTGCCGGGCCTGAGCGGGCCGGAACTGGTCGAGCGCCTGCGTACCGAGCGATCCTCCCTGCACGCGCTCTACATGTCCGGGTATCCGGAGCCGTCTGACCCGGGGAAGAGCGATCTCGATCCGACCGTGAACCTGATCGAGAAACCGTTCGCTCCCGACGAGATCCTGCGGAGGGTACGCCGCGCGCTCGATGCGCGGTGACTCGTACACCAGGCGGCTCGCGCAGCCGCCGCGGGAAGTGGGGCGCTAGCGCTGCTCACGTTGGGGGTCGCTCTCGCCCCCAAGGAGGCGAGAGCGACCACCTGATCTTCCTGGTCAGAACGGGAAGGCGATGTCGATGCGCAGCCCGCTGTCGAGGTCGTGGCAGCGATCGGCGTACCAGCGGTCGAACCGGACGCGCTCGCGCCAGCCGTGCCGGTGCGAGTAGAACTCGGCGCGGCGCTCTTCCAGGGCCCGGCGCTCGCGGGCCCGCTCCGCTTCCCACCGCTCGTGGCGGTAGTAACGCATCGGGGCGAAGCGGGGCGCGGGCATGGCGCGCACCGGTTCCGAGTACGGGGCCCGAGCGGGCTGGGAGTACGGCGCATGGTCCCGGGGCTCGCCGCGGTACCCGCGCTCGTCGGCGCGGGCGGGGGAAGCGGCGAGGGAGACGATTCCGACGGCGGCGATTGCGACTGCGGAGATGAGCTTCTTCATTGGGGTTTCCTCCTCGTGGCCTTCAAGGATGAGATGCCCCGGCCGCCCCGGATATTGAGGCGCAAACAAGCCTTAACAATGGGCTCAGGCGGCGTTTCCACCACCTTTGAATACGCGCGAGCGATTCGAGGCTATGGCTTCGGATGCGCGTACAGCCAGTCGATCACCCGCGTGCCGAAGTCCGGTGTGAGGTTGGGCGAATGCCCGCTGCCGCGCAGCGTCCAGAGCTGGACCTCGATGCCTTTCGGGCAGGCGCCGTAGGCGTCGATCGCCGTCTCGCTACCGGCGATGTCCCGGTCGAGGTCGAGCGCCACCCCCGTCGAGAGCAAAGGGCCGGTGCAGGCGTCGTTGCGCGCCCAGGTCGCGACGGTGTCGTGCGCCGACGGCGAGGACTGCACGCCGTTGACGAACGGCCCGCCATCGTAGGTGATGACGTCGTCGTGGTCGCCGTGCACCTCGACGACCGAGACCGGCGAGGTGGTCGCGCACTGCGACTGGACGCTCGTCACCGCGCCCGCGAGGCTGATGATCGCGGCGATCTTCGGCGAGATGTCGCATGCGAGCCGGTGCGTCATGAAGGCGCCGACCGAGTAGCCGACGACGTAGACGCGCTTCGGATCGATCGGGTGCTTCGCGGCGACGTCGTCGATCAGCGCGGCGAGATAGATGCGATCGTACGGCGGCAGGTCGATGGTCCCCGCGTTCCAGGTGGAGACCCCCGCCCTGTTGAAGGTACCGTCCGGCATCGCCAGCCAGAAGTTGCGCGCGGCAGCGAGCGGGCGGAGCTCGAGATCCGTCCCGATCTCCTGGCCGCTCCCGCCCTGCCCGTGAAGAACGACGACCAGCGGCGAAGCGGTCGTCGCGTCCGCAGGTGCATCGAGAGAGTACGGGCGCTCCTTGAGGATGACCGCGGGATCCTTGCTCTCGACCGTGCCTTGGCGAACGTCGCAGGCAGCGCCAAGGAGCGCGAGGGCAGCGATGCACATGTGTCTCATCGGTGCGCAGACGGCGCGCGCCGCCGGATATTCGCGAGCAGAGGTCGCGAGGATGCGATGCATCAGCGCCCCCGCTCTTCCAGGGCGCGGGCGCGGATCGCCGAGAGCGTCGTCGAAGGCGTGATCGCTTCTTCGGGGATCCGGATCTCGATGAGCGCGGGCCCGCCGGCGGCGAGCGCGCGATCCAGGGCCGGGCCGAATTCCGCCGTGGCCTGCACGAGCTCGCCGTGCGCTCCGAACGAGCGGGCGTAGGCGGCGAAGTCGGGATTGACCAGCCCGGTGGCGAACACACGGCCGGGGTAGTTTCGCTCCTGGTGCATGCGGATGGTGCCGTACTGGCTGTTGTTGACGACGATGACGACGACCGCCAGGCGGTGCCGCACCGCGGTGGCGAGCTCCTGCCCGGTCATGAGGAAGCAGCCGTCCCCGGCAAACGCGATCACCGTCCGATCGGGATGCACCGACTTGGCGGCGATGGCCGCCGGCAGGCCGTAGCCCATCGCTCCGCTGCTCGGCCCTAGCTGCGACTTGAATCGGCGGTATTGATGGAAGCGGTGGATCCAGGAGGTGTAGTTGCCGGCGCCGTTGGCGATGATGGTGTCGGGCGGGAGGCGATCGCGCAGGGAGCGGACGATCTCGGCCAGCTGCACCGGACCGGGGATCTTCACCGGCGTGCACCAGGCAAGGTAGTCGGCGCGGACGGCGGCGCTCTCCGCGGCCCAGACGGGCGCGGTCGCAGGCTCGAGGCGGGCGAGCGCTGCCGCCAATTCCGGCATGCCAGAATTGATGGGCAGGTCCGCGGCATAGACGCGGCCCAGCTCCTCGGCGCCCGAGTGGACGTGCACGAGCGTCTGTCGCGGCGACGGCACCTCGAAAAGGGAGTAGCCGCTCGTCGTCACTTCGCCGAGTCGCGGCCCGAAAACGAGGGCGAGGTCCGCTTCCCGTATCCGTTGCGCAAGTTTGGGATTGATGCCGATTCCGACGTCACCAGCATAAAGCGGATGGGCGTTGTCGAAGAGGTCCTGGAAACGGAAGGCGCAGGAGATGGGAAGCTTCCAGGATTCGGCGAAGCGGCGCAGATCGTCGCACGCCTCGGCCGTCCATCCGCTGCCGCCGAGGATTGCGATCGGGCGCCGCGCCGCCGAGAGCATCGATCGCAGCCGCGACATCTGGTCCGCGGAGGGTGAGGCGGCAACCCGTTGCGCGCGGGGAGCGGCCTTCGCCACGGCCTGTTCGGTGAGCATGTCCTCGGGAAGGGCGAGGACCACGGGTCCCGGCCGCCCCGACATCGCCGTGTGGAAAGCGTGGCTCAGGTACTCCGGGATGCGGCGCGGGTCGTCCACCTGCGCGACCCATTTGGAGAGCTGGCCGAACATGCGCCGGTAGTCGATCTCCTGGAATGCCTCGCGATCGAGGACGTCGCGGCGGGCTTGTCCGACGAGGAGCAGGAGCGGCGTCGAGTCCTGGAAGGCGGTGTGGATGCCCACCGAGGCGTGGGTCGCGCCCGGGCCTCGCGTGACGAGGGCGATGCCGGGGCGGCCGGTGAGCTTTCCGTAGGCATCCGCCATGTTCGCGGCGCCGCCTTCGTGCCGGCAGACGATGACGCGGACCTCTTCCTGCGCGTCGTGGAGGGCGTCGAGAAGACCGAGGTGGCTTTCGCCAGGGACGCAGAAGACGTGGTCGGCGCCCTGGGCGACGAGGGTCCGGGCCAGGATCTCGCCGCCGGTGCCGGAGAGGGGGGCGGGGGGGAGCATGGGGGGGTTGTACCGCGGCGCCAGGGAGGATCGTAGTAGCGGCGGAGGTCGTGGGCCGCGACGTGATCTTTAACGTTGACGTTTACGTTGACGTTTACGTTGACGTGGACGGCGACGGCGACGTGGACGGCGAGCGAGAGCACCGCTCCCGCCCCGAGCACATACGCCATCGTCGGCGGACGTCGATCGAAGCGGTCACGCCTGACGCGGCCACCCGCCTCGGAGTCGAGGGCGATCGCCGCCGCCCCGCTGCCGAGCACCGTTCCGATGGCGAGCAGTCCGATGCCGAGCGACTGCCTGCGCTGGAGCGCATACTCGTGGGCCTGCATCGCAGCGTCGATGTCCGGAGGAGGCGGCGGCTGGGACGTCTCGACGGCCCGGGCAGGCTCGACGCCCTTCGACGCCCTGGCCGCACGAATGAGTGCGCACGATTGCGCGTCGCCCGCCGCGCAGCCGCTCGTCCACAGCTCGTCGGCGCGAGCCTTGGCGGCGGCGCTCGCGGAAGTGTCGATGAGGCACGCCAGCCTGCGGCAGCTGCCGCCGTCGCCCGCCGCGCAGGCGCGGTCGCGCAGGTCGGAAGCCGCGGCGAGGTCCACCTTCGCGCCGTCGCCTTCCTCGTAGACGCGGGCGAGGCGCGCGCAGGCCTCCGCGCCCTTCGCGTCGCAGCCCCGCCCGAGGACGGAAAGCGCGCGCTCGACGTCGCGAGTAGGAGCGCTGAGGAAACGGTCTCCGGCCACGGAGCAGGCCTTCGTCGATCCCGCGTCGCAGCCGCGATCGAGGTACGCCACGGCAACCCGAGGCTCGTTGGCCGCGTCGGCAAGGGCCGCGAGGGTCGCGCACTTCTCCGCGTCCTTCGCGCCGCAGGCAAGCGCGAGCGAGGCCTTCTCGCGCAGCGCGGGGAGTCGATTTTGCGGCAGGATCTGGCTCGCCGGCTCGGCGCCGTACGAGCGGGCATAGCGCTCGACCAGCTCGAGCTTGACCCACTCCGAGACCCACTTGAGGGGAAGCACCTTGCGCAGCCGCGACGAATCGGAGGCGCGCTGCGCGTCGTAGGCCCGCTTCTTCGCGGCGTACGAATCCCAGACTTCGCCGCGCTCGGAAGCGAGATCGCGGAAGGGGTTCTCACCCGGCGCCCGCGCGAGCGCGTTCCAGGCGCGCGCGGCCGCCTCGGGATGGTCGGTGCCGGCAACGTCGGCCGTCCGCGCCCGATCGTAGAGCACGAGCGCGTCCGCATCGACGTCGTAATCCACGGTCAGGCCTTCGGGCGCAGCGCCGAGCGGGCCGGGGGGTTCCGGCAGCGCGGGCGCGCCGACGGCGAAAGCGGCCGGCTCCGCGGCTCGGGCCTTGCCCGGATTCGCCGCGGCGGACGCCGGAAGGCTGAGCGGCCGCAAGAGATCCGCGGTTGCCGTGGCGGCGGCACCTGCGAGCTCTTCGGCGCTGGCGGCGGTCACGGTGACCGAATTGACCAGCTCGCCTTCGCGCGTCTCGCGCAGTTCCAGGGAGAGGAAAAGACCTTGCTCGCGGCGGCCGGCCGCGCCGGAGACCACGAGGTCGGCGATGAGGTTGCGTCCAGCCCGGACCGCGCAGTCGCCGGCGCAACCTTCGGCGAGGTCGGGCAGGAGCGCGTTGGTTTCCTCGCGACTGACGAGGGCCGCCGTCGGGAGCGCCTCTTTGGCGGCGCGCCGCACGCGGTCGGCGAGGGAAAGGGAATCGACGGTTCCCGGGAGGGCGCGGAAATCGAGCACCGCGACCACGGCGGAAGGACGCTCGCGGGGTTCGGCAAGCGAGGGGGACGCGATCGCGCTGGCGAGAAGCGCGGCGGCGACGGGTTGAAGCGATCTCATCAGAATCTCCGGAACCAGGCGATGGCGGTCTACGAGGATCGGATTCCTGCGGTGGGACGATGCCGCAGCACATGTGGTTCCCTGTCGACACTGCGCCCGCCACCGGTTCCCGCCTCGAAAGTGACGCATCCCCCGTGAGTGCGGGCTCTTCGGCCGATGCGCTGCAGCCTGGCGGGAGCGGTCCTGCTCGAGAGCGCCGTCCGCCCGACCGCTCGCACGACGACCCGCCTGCCGTGCCCCGAGCGGCCCGGCGCTCGTTCGTCCGCCGCCTCTGCGCGCGCCCCGCCGTGCCCCCGTGCCTTTGATCCGCGTTCGCCCGGCCCAACATTCCGTCGAGTAGTCGACGGGCCAGGGGGCTGAAGGGGGCACCGATGATGCGGATTGGGATGGCGGCGGCGGTGGTGGGCGCGCTCGTTGGATGCACTTCGGTCCGGATGGTCGAGCGCGACGGCTGCTGGCTGAAACAGACGGAGAAATGGCCGAGCCGGGTCAACGAGGAACTGGCCTTCTGCAAGAAGGCGGCACCCGCGCCGGCGCAGGACCCGCTCGCGCGCCTCGTGCAGGAGTGCGTGGCGCAAGCGGACTATCGATGGGAGAACCGGGCCATCGACGCCTGGAACCGCGACCTGCCGATTCCGCCCCGCGACTCCGACGAGAAGGTCGCGGCAAGCTGCATGACCGAGGCGGCCGCGGCGCTCGGTCCCGAGGCGGAGCGCGCCGCGCTCAAGGCCCGCCTGACCGATCTCGACAAGGATCGCGACGTGCTCCGCAATACCGCGGAGAGCGATCGCGAGTTCTTCCGGCAGAGCAACGACAAGATGGCCGCTGCGCTCGGAGAGGCGGCGAAGAAGCCTGCCCCCGCGGCGGTGGCCACCGCGACGAGCACCGGCACGGCGACGACCGAGAGCGAGCTGAAGAGCCAGCACGAACAGGGCGCGCCGCCTGCACCGCCGACCACGGTGGTGGGATTCAACGCGCCCGCGCCGGCCACGCCGGTCGTGGTGACGCCGATCGCCGCGCCCACGCTGGCGGCTCCGCAGCCGGCGAAGCCCGCCACCTCTTCGGCGCCATGCGCGGCCCCGCGCAAGTCGCCGGCGGACAAAGCGGCGGGCAAACCGGTCCCCGCCGATGCGTCGCCGAACTGCGAGAAGGCCGTCGCGAAAGCGCCCTCGCCTCGGGCCGGCTGATCAGAAAAGGTTCGCGACCGCGTCGAGAAACCGCTCGAGATCGATCGGTTTCTTCATGATGAGCACCCCGCTCGGCGCTCGCGAAGCGTCCGAGGTGGAGATGAGCACCGGCGTGTCGGCGAAAAGCGCATCCGCCTGGAGAGCGGCGTAGAACTCGGCGCCGCTCATCACCGGCATGATGATGTCGAGGATGACCGCGAACGGCTTCTCCAGCGTGCGAAGGACCTCGAGCGCTTCCTTCCCGTTGCGAGCCACCGCCACGCGGTAACCCTCGTCCTCGAGAGCATCGCGGAGCGATTCGCGGATGTCGGGCTCGTCGTCGACGACGAGAAGGGTCTTTCTCTGGCTCACCTTGCCGTTTGCCTCGCCGGCTCTGACGCTTTCCATCTACCCGCGCGGCAGGCGCACAGTGAAGCGCGTGCCTTCCTCTTGCGTCGAGCGGACCTCGATGGATCCGGAATGGGCCAGCACAATCTCGTGGCTGATGTAGAGCCCGAGGCCCAGTCCGCTCGACTGATCCTCCTTGCGATCCTTGCCGCTCCGGAACGGCTCGAAAATGACGTGCAGCATCTCGGGCGGGATTGCGCCCGCGTTCTCGACGGTCAGCGTCACCTCCTCGAGCCGCTTTCCGTCCACCGTCACCGCCACGGGCGCCGTCCGCGCGCCGTGCGCGAGGGCGTTGCCCACCAGGTTGGAGACGAGCTGCAGCAGCCGGTCGCCGTCCCAGGCCCCGGCGGTGTCGCCGGACGCGTGGAGCTCGATCCGGCGCGGATCGCCGTCCAGCTCGTCGGCGGCGGTCTGGCACACCTCGGCGAGGTCGTTCGCCGAGCGCGCCAGGGGCAGCCCCTGACCGAGGCGGATGCGGGTGAAATCGAGCAGCTGATCGATCATCCGTGCCATGCGGCCCGCGCTGGAAAGGATGCGGGTCGCGGGCCGTGCCACCTTGTCCGTTTCGGCCCGCCGCATGAGCAGGCTCGCGGCGGTGGTGATGGCGGAGAGGGGATTGCGCAGATCGTGTCCGAGGATGCCGACGAACATCTCGCTGAAGCGGACGGTCCGCAGCAGGTCCTTGTTCTGCCGCTCCAGCTCCTCGCGACTCTTGCGGAGCTCTTCCTCGGCCTGTTTGCGGCGCTCGATCTCGTGCTCCAGGGCGCGGGCCCGCTGTTGCAGGCGGCTGACCTCGGCCAGCTGCACATCGAGGTCCGCTTCCCGCGGATACGACTCCGCCGGCAGCGCGCGGGAATGCAGTCCGCACACCTTGTGGAAGTCCGGCCCGTCGGCCTCCCTGGAGAAGTTCCCCATCCCATACGCGCAGAGAAGGGTGAAGGAGTGGATCCCGCGCAGATCGTTCCAGAACTGCTCGAGAACGATGGCCTCCTGCGGCCGCCCGTCCGTCCAGAGCAGGTCCACCATCTCGCCGTAGGCTCGGACCTCACCTTTGCTTCGGCTGGCCGCCTTGGCGACGAGACCGCCGACCTGCGTCTGGAAAAGCTCCCAGTCCGGGGTTCCGTCGATGAGGAATGCGGCCAGGGTTTCGCGCGCGTCGCGGAGGACCATCTGTCCCGACGAGCAGGCGGCGTCGACGTCCAGTCCGCGGCGGAGAAGCGCGCGACGAAAGGCTTCGCGATGCTCCTCGGTGGCGATGATCACCACGGCCTGTCCATTGGCGAGCCCCGCACCGACGAAGGTCGCGACCGAGGCGGAGAGGAAATCGTCGTCGTCGTAGAACTGAACGGCGTGATCGTGAGGCCGCCGCTGGGCGGCGGACGCCTCGGATACCGTTCGTCGGGCGGCGAGAGAAGCCATGTCCTCTCTTGGCGGCGATCGGGAGTTATTGCAAGGAGATCGTTTCTTTAGGTCTCCAGCAACTGTCCGAAACAAATCGTACGCGACCGTAGGATGTCGACCGATCGACGCATCGCGTGACTGGTTTCACGCCGGATGCGAGGATGCCGCCGCGGCCAGCGCCCCTGGGGCCGCGCAACGACCAAAACCATCCAGAACCGGAGGACTGAAATGGTGCGAACGGCAGCTGCCCGAGCCCTGCTTCCTCTCTTCGCCTCGCTCGTCGCACTGGGAGCGAGCGCCCAGACCCAGAACCCGCCCCGCAATCCCTCGAACGCTCCGCCGCAGCAGGCGCAGTCCGGACCGAGCTCGTATGTCACCCCCATCGGGCCTTCGATCGGGGTCGACGCCGCCAAGAAGGCAGCCACAGCCGCTACCGCGGAGGCGAAGAAGAACGGATGGTTCATGGCCATCGCGGTCGTCGATCCGGCGGGGACGCTCGTCTACTACGAGAAGGCCGACAACACCCAGCTCGGCAGCGCCAACGTCGCGGTGGGCAAGGCGCGCTCGGCTGCCCTCTACAAGCGCCCCACCAAGGCGCTGCAGGATGCGCTGGCGGCGGGCGGCAACGGACTGCGCATCCTGGCGCTGGAAGGCGCCGTGCCCGTCGAGGGCGGCCTTCCTCTCCTCCACGAGGGCAAGCTGGTCGGAGCGATCGGCGTCTCGGGCGACACCTCCGAGCACGACGGTCAGTGCGCGCAGGCCGGAGTGCAGGCCCTGGGCGCGGCGACGGCCCAGCGCTAGCGCAGAGCGAGCGGGGCGAGCAGCACCACCGAATATCCGACCGCGGGTCCTCGACCAGGGTTGGCGTACGAGTGGCGCTGGTCGCCCCGGAACGACACCACGTCGCCGGGTCCGAGAAGCCATTCCTCCCCGGCGACGTAGAGTCCGATCTGTCCCGAATCGCAGGTGAGGTACTCGCGCGTTCCCGGCGTGTGGGGAATCCCGGTCAGGCGGGAAAGCGGGGAAAGCTCCATGCGCGAGATCTCGGTTCCCGGGATCGGGTCGGGCAGGAGCTGGCGCAGCGTGACCGGCCCTCGCGTGCGCACCGGCAACGAGCCGCGCGGGTAGAAGTGCGAGGAGGCGCGCGGCGCGGCGAGCAACTCTTCCAAAGAGACCTGCAGCGCGCCCGCCACCCGGTGGAGAACGGAAAGCGTCGGGTTGGCGCTTCCTGATTCGAGATTGGACCAGGTCGCCCGGGGGATGCCGGCGAGCTTCGCCATCTGCTGCTGGGTGGCGCCGCGGGCGTCGCGAAGCTGCTTCACGTTCGCGGCGAGGTGGCTGGGAAGCGGGTCCATGCCAAGAGAGTAGCTTTTTGCCAATGCATTGTCACCGCTGCCAATTCGAAAGCGGCAGGGCGCTATCACAGTGGGCCGAGGTGACCATGAAAGGAAGAGGCGTTCTCATCACGGGCGGAAGCAAGGGGCTCGGCGCGGCGCTCGCGGAAGAGCTTTCCGGGGCTGGCGCGCGGGTAGTCCTGGTAGCGCGGACCGAGGAGGAGCTGCGGAAGACGGTCGCCCGCATCCGCGACCGTGGCGGCGAAGCGCATGCGCTCCCGGGCGACGTTTCCGACAAGCTCCAGGCGCACCGGATCGCGGGCGCGGCGGCGGCGCTGGTCGGGCCCATCGACTCGATCACATGAATCGCATCTGGGCGGTGGAGCTGGCCCAGACCGGCGTCCGCTTCCTCTCGGTCGATCCCGGGGAAATGGACACCGAGATGCACGCCGCCGCCGTGCCCGAGGCAGACCGCGGCGAGCTCGCCCAGCCGGTTCGAGTGGCTCGATGGATAGGCCGCCTCGTCGCGCACGGCGTCGAGAGCGGCTCGAGGATCGTGGTCCCGGGAGAAGCGCGATGATCCCGGCGCGCTGGCCGCGAGAGGAACCGCTGCGCGAGCGGCTACTCCACGTCGATCCGTGCTCGGGCTCCTTGCGCGACGCGCGGATCGCCGACCTGCCGGCAATCCTGCGCCCAAGCGACGTCCTCGTCGTCAACGATGCCGCCACCCTTCCCGGCTCTTTGCAGGGACTCGGTCCGGGAGGCACGCCGCTCGAGATCCGCCTGGTTGCGGCGTTGCCGGACGACTCGTTCCGCGCCGCCCTCTTCGGCGCGGGCGATTGGCGGATCCCGACGGAGCGCCGCGCTGCACCGGCTCTCTTGAGAACCGGCGACGAGTTGCATTTCGCGCCCGACCTCCGCGCCACCGTCGAGCGGATCTCGGAAGTCTCGCCGCGACTCCTGGACCTGCGCTTCCATGACCGCGGCGCCGCGCTCTGGTCGCGCCTCTACGCCATCGGACGCCCCGTGCAGTATTCCTACGCTCGAGCACCGTTCGAGCTCTGGCACGTGCAGCTCGCTTACGCCTCGCGACCCTGGGCCGCGGAGATGCCCTCCGCAGGCCGGCCGCTGCGCTGGGACCTCCTGCTCGCACTACGGCAGCGCGGGACCAAGGTCGTTCCTCTCACCCACGCGGCGGGCCTCTCTTCGACCGGCGACGCGGCACTCGACGCAGCCTTGCCACTTCCCGAGCGGTTCGACATCCCGCAAGCAACGGCCCAAGCGGTGGCGGCGGCGCGGGCGGAAGGAGGCCGGATCGTCGCCGCCGGAACCAGCGTAGCGCGGGCTCTGGAAGGCGCCGCCCTGGAATGCGGAGGTGCGCTCGAGGCCTGTTCCGGCGAGACCGATCTGGTGATCGGACCGGGCTACCGAACGAAGGTGGTGGACGGCCTCCTCACCGGAGTGCACGAGAAGTCGCAGAGCCACTATGCGCTCCTGCACGCCTTCGCCGGCGGCGACCTGCTCGAGCGCGCGAGCGCGCACGCCGAAGCAGCCGGCTACCTGACGCACGAGTTCGGCGATTCCTGGCTGATTCTCCAATGCTCCGGCCTTCGGCCTCCGCCCGTCGCGGGCAAAGCCCGCTCCTCCGGTTAGTCCACTTGCCAAAGGGTGCCGGGCGGCGCAGCCTGCTGCCGTCGGAAAGGGGCGGCCATGCGCATCCGCGTCGCCTTGGCAGTGACAGCCGCAGTCCTGGCAGTTTCCTGCGGGTCCTCGGGGCCCCCGATGGCCTCCGAGGCTTCATCCGACGGGGTCCTCACGCTTTCCGTCAGCGTGAGCGGTCCCGGGCGCGTGATGTCGATCCCTCCTGCCATCGACTGTCCGGGCACCTGTGTCGGGAACTTCCCGCAGGGGAGCTCCGTGACGCTCGCCGCT
>VBKL01000089.1 GCA_005879805.1 Deltaproteobacteria bacterium
GTCGTCGTGCAGCGCAGCCTCTCGGCCGGCAACGGCTTCGGGTATCGCGTGGCAGGTGACTCCTCGTCCTCCAGCGGCGAGGCGATGGTGCAGGCCCAGAGCTCGTTCGGCCTCTACCAGGCCGAATACCACCGCGAGGGCGCCTCCAATACCGGGCTCGCCCAGGCTTCCGGCGGTGTCGTCTTCATCGGCGACGACGCGTTCTTGTCCCGTCCGGTACAGGCAGGATTCGCTCTCATCCAGGTACCGGGCGTCGAAGGCGTCCGGGGCTACCTGAACAACCAGGAGATCGGACGCACCGACTCGCACGGTAACCTGCTCATCCCCGCTCTCGCGCCTTATTACGGAAACCGCTTGAGGATCGAGGGGACCGACGTGCCCATGGACTACGAAGTGGGCTCCCTCGAGCAACTGGTTGCCACACCCCTGCGCGGAGGCGCGCAGGTCGTCTTCGACGTGAAGCGCTCGCAGAGCGTCGCCGGCCTGATCCGGATGGAGAGCGGAAAGACGCCGGCGTTCGGCGAGCTGCGCGTCGACTACAAGGGTGGACATGCGGAGTCCCCTGTCTCGGCAGAGGGCAAGTTCTGGCTCGACGGCGTCCCTCCCGGAAAGCACCACGGCCTCGTCGAGTTCCGCGACGGCTTCTGCAATCTCGACCTGAACGTGCCTGCGTCACCCGAGCGCATCGTCGAGCTGGGCGCGGTCCGCTGCACCATCGACCAGGTCGCCACCGCCTCGGCGGTCACTTCTCCAGCATCTCGTTGAGGCTGCGCAGGGCGATCATCGCCCAGTCGGTGCGCCGGTCGAGCTCGCTGTAGACGTCGTCCAGGGCCAGCTCCAGGAGCAGCGTATCGAGGAGCAGCTCCGTCTCCGCCTGCTCGCGGGGCACGATCGGCGAGCCGGCGGTGGCCTCCAGATACGCCGAGAGCATCGAGGACGGTACCCATGCCATCCACAATTTCGCCCACGGCTCGGCGGCGCTGCGGTCGGCGGCGCGGACGATGGCCTCGTCGCGCAGCGCGGTCTGCGCGGCGTACTCGAAGGAGCGGATCATCGAGGCCACGTCGCGCAGCGCCGCGCGCCTGCGGCGTCGCTCGGGAAGCGGCTTTGCCGAATCGCCCTCGAAGTCGAGGACCACGAAATCCTTGCCGGTGTAGAGCAGCTTTCCCAGATGGTAGCGGCCGTGGATCCGGCACCTCTGTGCGGTGAGCCGGTGCTGCAAGAGCGGCTCGAAGCGCTTGTAGAGGACGTCCGCGCGGGAGAGGAGCTGCTGGGAGAGCTCGACCATCTTGGGCGGCATCTTCGGGGCGCGCAGCCGCAGCTCGCGCAGCACCCGTCCGGTGAGGTTGCGCTTCGTCTGGTAGACGCTGCGCTGGTCCAGGGCGCTGTACGGATCGAGGCCGAGGCCTTCCTGGGTTCCCGCCGCGAAGGCGAGGTGAAGCTCCGCGGTGCGCTTGCCGAGCAGCCGCGCCGCCGCCAGCGTCGAGGCGAACAGCTCGCGCGCGATCGGCGGCGCCTCCATCGCGGCCAGATCGAGCAGACGCGCCTGCGGCGGCCGCGGCGGAGGCCGGACCTCGCGCCCGCTGGCGAGCGCGTTCTCGTAGAAGCGGCGCAGCTCTTCCCGGATGAATTGCCAGGCAGTTCCTTCGCTGATCACGAATCCGTGCAGCGTCGCCAGCGTGACCGGCTCGCCGCGCCCGGTGCGATGCTCGATCGATCCGAGGAGCGGCGGCACCGGCGCCTGCGGAGCGTGCTCGGACAGGTAACGGCCCAATTCCAGCTCGGGGCTGATCCCTTCGCCGAGGCGGCGGTAGACCTTGAGGAGAAGCTGGTCGCCGAAGCTGACCGCCGCGTAGCGGTGGTCGCCGCGCACGAGCTTGGGCTCGAGCGGGCCGTCCGGGAGCTCGCGGCGCAGCGAGGTGGAGACCACCCCCATCGTGCCTCGAGCGGTCTTGCCGCTGCGCAGCGCTTCCAGGGCGACGGAGGCGGAGCCCGCGTCGACGAGCGGATCGAAAAGCCAGGCGGCGGGGTCCTCGCCGCGCCCGGCGATGCGGAGTCCGGCGACGATGGCCTGCGGCGCCCGCTCGCGCAGCAAGGCGCCCCGCTCGGCGGTGTCGACCGCGAGGGGAACGATGTAGTCCTCGGGTTCACCGAAAGTGAAAACGGCGCGCACGAGCGCCAGGTGCAGCGCGTCCAGCGAAACGACGTCGCGTACACGGATGTCGGTCAGCTCGCGGTCGCGGCTCGTGAACCAGCGGCGGCCCTCGATCCAGGCGGGGAGCGCCGTCTCCAGGATGGTGCGGTCGCCGAACACCGCCTCGATCGAGGAGGTCTCGAGAACCGGCGGCTGGTAGGCAGCCTCGCGGGCCACGTCCTCGGCGGACCTCGGAGCCTCGAGCGAGAACCAGTAGAACTCGTAGGTGCCGAGGGTGAGGAGATAGGGCAGGTCGCCGATGGCGGGGAACCTGGTCTGCCCGAACAGCTCGAGGGGAATCGAGCCCTTGTACTTGGCGAGGTTCAGCTCGACATACTGCACCCGGCGCGAGAGGTTCGCGACGCAGAGGATGATCTCGTCCTCGTGACTTCTGATGAAGGCGAGGACGTGGGGATTGTCGGGGCTCAGGAACTCGATCGAGCCGCGGCCGAAGGCATGGAAACGCTTGCGCAGCGCGAGGATCTTCTTCGTCCACCAGAGCAGCGAATTGGGGTTCTGCTGCTGCGCCTCCACGTTGAGCGACTCGTAGTGGTACTCGGGATCGATGATGATCGGCAGTACCAGTCGCTGCGGGTTGCAGCGGGAGAAGCCGGCGTTGCGGTCGGCGCTCCACTGCATCGGCGTGCGCACTCCGTTCCGGTCGCCGAGGAAGACGTTGTCGCCCATCCCGATCTCGTCGCCGTAATAGAGGACGGGCGTACCGGGCAGCGAGAAGAGCAGGCCGTTCATCAGCCCCATGGCGCGTCGATCGTTCCCGACGAGCGGAGCGAGGCGGCGGCGGATGCCGAGGTTGATCCGCATCGCCTGCTCCTGGGCGAAGGCGCGGTACATGTAGTCGCGCTCCTCGTCGGTCACCATCTCCAGCGTCAATTCGTCGTGGTTCCTGAGGAAGATCGCCCACTGGCAATTGGGCGGAAGCTGCGGCGTCTGCGCGAGGATGTCGATGATCGGGAGCCGGTCCTCCATGTGCATCGACATGAAGATGCGCGGCATGATCGGGAAGTGGAAATTCATGTGGCACTCGTCGCCGGAGCCGAAGTACTGGGCGGCGTCCTCGGGCCACTGGTTCGCCTCGGCGAGCAGCATGCGATCCTGGAAGCGCTGGTCGACGTGGGCGCGGAGCTTCTTCAAGAACGCATGCGTCTCGGTCAAGTTCTCGCAGTTGGTGCCGTCCCGCTCGTAGAGGTAGGGAACGGCGTCGAGCCGCAGCCCGTCGACGCCGAGGCCGAACCAGAAATCGACGACGCCGAGCATCGTGTCGTGCACGGCGAGACTGTCGAAATTGAGGTCGGGCTGGTGGGCGAAGAAGCGATGCCAGTAGTACTGCTTGGCGATGGGGTCCCAGGACCAGTTGGACGGCTCGAAGTCCTTGAAGATGATGCGCGCTTCCTTGTAGTGCTCGGGCGTGTCGCTCCAGACGTAGAAGTTCCGCTCTGGCGATCCGGGCGGCGCGCGCCGGGCGCGCTGGAACCAGGGATGCTGGTCGCTGGTGTGGTTCAGCACCAGCTCGGTGATGACGCGGATCCCGCGCCTGTGCGCCTCGTCGAGGAAGATCTTGAAATCGTCGATGGTGCCGACGTCGGGGTGCACGTCGGTGTAGTCGGAGATGTCGTAGCCGTCGTCGCGGCCGGGCGAGGGGCAGATGGGGAGCAGCCAGAGCGCGGAGACGCCCAGGTCTTGCAAGTAGTCGAGCTTCTCGGTGAGGCCGCGGAAGTCGCCGATGCCATCGCCGTTCGAGTCCATGTACGAGCGGACGCGCAGCTCGTAGATGACCGCGTCCTTGTACCAGAGCGGATCGGAGACGAGCCCGCGGCGCGGCGCCACGAGAGGTGCGCGCCTTCTCACGTTTCGGTCTCCCCGATCGACGGGATGTCAGTCGGCCGCTTGCTTGGGTAGAGCATGCCTTTGCCGGGTGGCGGACGATAGGTTAATGAGCCGCCGCGAAAAACGCTCCTGCCGGGCGTCTGTCGCCTTTCGCGAACCCGTCGTCAAGCCCGGTCCGAGACGCCCATGCCTCTAGGCGTCGGCGAGGAATGCCTCGAGCTGGTCGCGATGGGCGTGCGCGTCACGCTCTCCGAGGGAGAGCAGTTCGTGGGCGTACTCGCCGTCGAACAGCAGGTAGCTGAGCAGGTCGGAGGGCTCGCTAGCCGCCGCGGCCGACTCGCCTATCCGGCGCATGAGGTAGCCGGCGGGCCCGCTCAGCCTTCCCCGTACGACGGGGCGGAGCAGCACGTCGGCGGCCAGCCGGGAGAGATCTTGCGAGGGACGGATGAACAGATCGCGGACCGGCCGCATCCCGCCGCCCGCCGCGACCAGGGCGAGCGCGACGGGCTGCTCGGCGAGGACGGCGGGGTCGATCGCCCGCAGCGCGCTGTTCACGCGGCGCAGGTTGGCGAGGTCGTTCTCGACGTGATCGAGAAGCAGGGCATCGAGCACCTTGCCGAAGAGGTAGAGCGGCGACGACAGGTTCTTCTGCTCGTGGGGCGCCTGCCGCCCGGAGGCACGCGCGGAGAGAATCGCGGGATTGGCGCGCAAGCCGATCACCAGCACCCGGCCGCAGCCGAGCCGGATGGCCGGAGCGATCGGCGTGTTCTGGCGCACGCTGCCGTCGGTGAAGATGCGCCCTCCGACGCGGACGGTGGGAAAGACGATGGGAAGGGCCGCCGAGGCGAGAGCGTGCTGGGGGCGGAGGCGCGCCGGGACCCATTCCACGGCCGCATCGGTGGTCGGAATCGGATCCTCGGCGGCGCGCTCGACGAACACCACGGTGTGTCCGGTCTCTAGATCCGTCGCGGAGGTGGTCACCGCCTGCACGCGGCCGCAGGCGATGTTCTCGTGCAGGGGGCGCCAGAGGATCACGTCGCGGACCAGTTCGGCGAGGGGCGCCGCGTCGAGCAGCGAGGCAGCGCCTCCGGGAGTGGCGCGGCCGATGAGCCAGCGGGCGAGGGCGGCGAGGTCGCCCCAGCCGAGGCGGAAGATGTCGTCCAGCCGGAGCGATTCCCAGCGGGCCGCGACGTGGGCGACCCCGAAATCGTCCGCCTCTGCCCGGGCGGCGAGCGCGCAGGCGTTGATGGCGCCGACGCTGGTACCGCAGAAGATGGTCGGTGCGGCCGCGCGACCCAGGCGGGGCGCGATGGTACCGAGGGCGTACCGCAATACGCCCATCTCGTACGCGCCGCGCGCTCCTCCGCCCGAAAGGACGAGAGCGAGCGCGCCGGCGCCCTGGGCAGTCACGTGTGAATCTCAGCCCTCTTGCAGAGCGACCGCAAGATTTTGGGGGGTCGAGGGGGGAGCGTGCTTCCCCCTCGTGGAGGCGCCGCAGGCGCCGGATCGAAGAGCGCTTACATCGAAGGTAAAGCCGCCCGTTCAAACTGGCGAACGGTTCCTCAGAAGAGGAACTGCAGTCCGGCTCCGGCGGAGAAGATCTGCTGGCTGAAGGCGTCGGGAGCGCTCACGGTGACGCCGTTGATCGTCGTGCTCCCGCCGGCGAGCGGGAAGTCGGCGTCGGCTTCGATGTAGACGGAGGCCGCGACGAAGTTGAAGGCGAGGCCGGCTCCCACTCGCGCATAGGTCTGGACCGGCGAGGGCTCGATGTGGATGGGAATCGCCGCCCGCGCGTAGATCGGGATGAGGGGCGCGGACAGGGTGATTCCCGGCCGCAACGTCGTGCCCTGGCGCGAGGCCTGGCTCAGGTCGGCCCTGTTCCCCGGGTTTGTGAGGAACTGCTCGGAGACCTCGAGATCGACGGAGAGGATGTCGAGCGGGGTAGTGAATCCGACCATGAGGTTCGGCGAGACCAGGAACCGATCCGTCAGGGAGGTCCATCCCGTGTTCTTGTCGTGCGAGCCCAGGACGGCCTCGGCTCCGACGCGCAGTTTGGCACCGGCATGCGCGGCAGGAGCCGCGACCAGCGCGGCGAGAAGTGCGGCGAGAGCGAGCTTCATCGTGTACTCCTCGGAATGCGGGCCCCCTGAGTGGAGGACCCCGGCCGCACGAGCGCGGCCACGGGGCAATGTAGCTACTCGCCCACATGGCGCGAGATTTTTCTGCCCAATCGAGCAGTAAAAAATCCGGCCGCAGGATTACGTATCCAGGAGCGCGCCCGGCTGCTACGCCGAGAGTTCGAGCATTCGCTTCACAGGCCGGAGCGCGCGGACGCGGACGTCTTCGGGGACGACGATCTCCGGCGTTCGGTCCCGCATGCAGAGATAGATCTTCTCCAGCGAGTTGACGCTCGCCTCGCACTCGGGGTGCGCGATGAGCTTCGCCTGCGGGTGGTGCACCTTGAGCTTGGTGAGCTGCCGCTCGGTGAACTGCTCGTGGACGATGCAGAACCCCGGCCAGAGCACCAGGTCGCGGCCGGTCTTCTTCTGCACCCAGGCGCCCAGGTGTCGATCGGGAGCGAAGACGATGGGCGTACCAGGCGGAAAGCTCGCAACCATCTTCTCCGCGTTCGACGAGGTGCAGATGACGTCGGAGAGCGCTTTGACCCCGGCCGAGCAGTTGATGTAGCTCACCACCTTGTGGCCCGGGTATTGCTCGAGCCACTTGGCGAACTGATCGGGAGGGCAGCGGTCGGCGAGGCTGCAGCCGGCGTCGAGATCGGGCAGGAGCACCTGCTTCGTCGGGTTGAGGATCTTGGCCGTCTCGGCCATGAAGTGCACGCCGCAGAAGACGATCACTTCCGCGTCCGTCTTGGCGGCTGCCTGGGACAGTTGCAGGGAGTCGCCGACGAAATCGGCGATGTCCTGGATCTCGGGGTCCTGGTAGTAGTGCGCCAGGATCACCGCCTTCATCTCCTTGCGGAGGCGGGCGATCTCCTTCTCCAGCGCGAGCCCCGAGGGGATGGGCGCGCGCGGGCGCTGTGGCCTGACCTCGTTGGCGATCGGCAAGGTCATCGTTGCCCCCTTGGATGCCCGGGCCCGACGATCGTTCTAACCTCCCGCACGCTCCGAAACCAGGCGACCGAGTCCCTCCACGATCGCCCTGCCGCCGTCGTCGACCTGCGCGAATCGGTAGTCGCTACGGCCGGCTCCGAGGCCGGGGACTTCCGCGAGGTCCAGGTCTTCCCGGAAGGTGGCCGCGGTTACGGCGCGGCCCTCGACCACCACCCCGACCGCGGCGCGTCCTTCCAGACGCGACAGGAGCGCCTTCTTCACCGGCCTTCCCAGGTCTTTCGGGACCCGGACGACGAGCACGCCCTTGACCTCTTCGCGCGCACTGCGCGCCAGATCTTCCGCAGGCGCGAGGGTCTCCTCGTGCGCGTGGGCGAGGGCGGCGAGCCGGGCTTCCAGCGCGGGAGGCAGAGTCTGCGGGGACTGCACGAGCGCCGCCGCCAGATCCTGCCGGAACGCTTCGCGCTGCTTGGAGCGGAGGGTGGCCGCGGCTTCGTCGAGGGCGGCGACGTAGATGCGCGCGCGGCCGCTCAAGGAGTGGCCCCGGCCGGGGCTGTCCGCGGCGCGGGCGTCCTCGTCGGCCTCGGGCCAGGGCGGGACCCCCTTGCGCAGGAACTTCACCGCCGAGAGCAGCCCGTCGAAATCGGCATGAGCCACGACCTGGTCGAC
The DNA here is from genome assembly GCA_005879805.1 of Deltaproteobacteria bacterium. Classification (GTDB taxonomy): domain Bacteria; phylum Myxococcota; class Myxococcia; order Myxococcales; family 40CM-4-68-19; genus VBKO01. The sequence goes on from VBKL01000089.1 coordinate 7,780, forward strand.
CCGGCCACTGCGCGCCACCAGCTCCTCGGTGACCAGCTCCGGGCAGGCGTGGGCATCTCGATTCGGCACCAATACGAAGCGCGGATCGTCGCGGTAGCGCGCCCAACCGATCGGATGCTCATGGTGATCGACCCAGACCGCGAGCCGATCGCCGAGCGCTTCCAGGAAGGGGACGGTGACCCGCTCGAAGGCGTCGCCGGCGGCGAAGGCCACGTCCACCACCGCCACGCGTCCTTCCGGCGCCGGAGGCAGGTTCCCGGGTTGTTCGACGAAGACGACTCCCACGCGTGTACGTTCTCACGCGGCGCGGGGGCGTCAAGGTATGCTCCGCGCGCGATGCAGAACTTGCGGGACAAGTTGCTCAAGGCAGGCCTCGTCACCGAGAAGCAGGCCCAGGAAGCCGACAAGGGGCAGAAGGGGCCCAAGGCGACGGTGAAGGCGCGACAGGACGCGGTTTCCGCGGATGAGCGCCAGCGCCAGGAAGCGTTCGCGCAACGGGAAGCGGAGCTTTCGGATGTACGGCGCAAGGAAGCCGCCAAGAAGGCCGAGGCGCGCATGCAGTCGGAGCGCGCCCTGCGCCTCCGCCAGCTGGTGGAGGCGAATCGCGTCCGCGAGCCGCCCGGCGAGGTGAACTTCCACTTCGTCAAGCGGAGCGGGAAGATCGGCCGGCTCGCGGTTTCGGCGGAGACGGCGAAATTGCTGGAGAGCGGCGCCGCCGCGGTCGTGGAGGATCCCGGACAGCCCGAGCACGCTGTGGTCCCGAGCGAAGCGGCGAAGCGGATCTACGAGGTGGACCCGCCGGCGATCCGCTTCTGGTTCGGCCCGGAGAAGCCGATCGGGTTCGAGCTGGAGTAGCCGGCAATCCCTGGGGCCCAGGATCCGCCCCCACTGAGGACGGACCGAGCGGGTCTGGTCGATCGTGGAGAGCTACGGGGCCTGAAGACCGGTGATCTTTCCAGCGTGGCCTGACCGGCATCGACGCCTCGCGGCTTCCGCCGCGCGGCCCTTCCTTCGCGAGTCCCAGTCGTGCGATACGGTCTCTCGTATCCGACACGGAGGGGCGCGGCGATGGCGACGTTGCGGCTCACGGTGAACGGCAAGACCCGGAACGTGCGGGTCGACGATGCAAACGTCCCGCTTCTCTACGTCTTGCGAGACGACCTCGGCCTGCGCGGTCCGCGCTTCGGCTGCGGCCTCTCGCAATGCGGGGCCTGCACGGTGCACGTCAACGGCGAGAGCGTCCGTTCGTGCGTGTATCCGTCCTCCTCGGCGGTCGGGAAGAAGGTGGTGACGCTCGAAGGGCTCGGGACGCCCGCGCATCCCCACCCGCTCCAGCAGGCGTTCATCGAGGAGCAGGCGGCGCAATGCGGCTACTGCATCAACGGCATGATCATGGAGGCCGCGGCCCTCCTCTCGCACAAGAAGAACCCGACCGACGCGGAGATCAAGGCGGCCCTCGCCGACAACCTCTGCCGCTGCGGAACGCACCTGCGCATCGTCCGCGCGGTGAAGCGCGCCGCGGGAGCGAAGACGTGAGGCCCGCCATGAACAATTCCCTCAGCCGGCGTTCCTTGTTGAAGTCGGGCGGAGCATTGGTCGTCAGCTTCGCGCTCGCGCCCCGGTTGGCGAAAGGCGCGGCCAAGAAAGAGGCGGCCGCTACGCAAAAGACCGTCGCGCCCGACCAGGTGGACGGGTTCCTCGCCATCGATTCCAAGGGCAAGGTCACGGTCTTCTCCGGCAAGGTCGATCTCGGCACCGGCATCCGCACCGCGATGGCCCAGATCGCGGCGGAGGAGTTGTCGGTTCCGCTCTCCGACGTCACCGTCATACAGGGCGATACCGCGCTCACTCCCGACCAGGGCGTCACCTTCGGCAGCCTCTCCATCCAGAACGGCGGCATGCAGATCCGCCAGGCCGCGGCCACGGCGCGACAGGCTCTCATTGCCCAGGCGGCGACCAAGCTCTCCGCCGACAAGGAATCGCTCACGGTTGCGCAGGGCAGGATCGTGCCCAAGGCCGGCGGCAAGGGAGTCAGCTACGGGCAGCTCATCGGCGGCAAGCAGTTCGATCTGAAGCTCGATCCCAAGGCGCCCACCAAGGACCCGAAGGACTTCACCATCGTCGGCAAGCCGATCCGCCGGCTCGACATCCCGGGGAAGGTCACCGGCACCTTCGAGTACATGCACGACTTCCGCATCGCGGGGATGCAACACGCCCGCGTCGTGCACCCGGCGGGGATCAAGGCGGAGTTGCAATCGGTCGACGACGCCGGGTGCCGCGAGATTCCCGGCTACCGGGGCCTCGTTCGCAAGGCGAACTTCCTCGCCGTCGTCGCCCGCGACGAGTGGAGCGCCATCAAGGCCGCGCGCGCGATCAAGACCGCCTGGAGCGACTGGGCAGGACTACCCGATCAAGCCAGCCTCTGGGACGCGGTGCGATCGACCAAGGTGGTGTCGACCGAAGAGCTGCAAAAGGCGGGCGACGTCGCCAAGGCCCCGCCCGGAGCGAAGACGCTGAAGGCGACGTACGACTTCGCCATCCACACGCACGGATCGATCGGCCCTTCCTGCGCCGTTGCGGAGATGAAGGACGGGAAGCTGACGGTGTGGTCCGCCTCGCAGCAGACGCACCTGTTGCGCAAGCAGATCGCGACCATGCTCTCGCTCAAGCCCGAGGACGTGCGCTGCGTCTATCTCGAGGGAGCGGGCTGCTACGGGCGCAACGGCCATGAGGATGCCGCCGCCGACGCCGCGCTCATCGCCGTCGAGACGAAGAAGCCGGTGCGCGTCCAGTGGATGCGGCAGGACGAGCACGGTTGGGACCCCAAGGGCCCGCCGACCTTGCTCGACATGCAAGGTTCCCTCGACGAGAGCGGCAACATCGTCACCTGGGACGCGGTCCTTTTCGCGCCCAACAAACCGAAGGACGTGTCGGTGAAGCTCCTCACCGGGGAGCTCGCGGAATTGGCACACGAGGACTCGCACCCGGGCAACGTCCACCAGGACCTGGCCATCCCGTACCAGATCGCGAACATCCGCACGACGGTGCACTGGCTTTCCGAGACCCCGTTCCGTCCTTCTTGGATCCGTACTCCGGGCCGCCTGCAGAACACCTTCGCCAACGAGAGCTTCATCGACGAGCTCGCGGCGGCGGCTTCTGTGGATCCGTTCGAATACCGGCTCCGCTACCTGAAGGATCCGCGCGGCATCGAGCTGCTCGAGCGCTTGCGCAAGCTCTCCAACTGGACGCCGCGGGCGAAACGCGAGGCACAGGACGGCGACGTCGCGCACGGCCGCGGGATGTCCTACATCCGCTACGAGCTCGTGCGGACCTACGTCGGCGTCGTCGCCGAAGTCGAGGTGGAGAAGAAGTCGGGAAAGATCCGGGCCAGGAAGATCTACGTCGCGCACGACTGCGGCCAGATCATCAATCCCGACGGTCTGCGCAACCAGATCGAAGGCAACATGGTGCAGACCACCAGCCGGACGCTGCTCGAGGAGGTGAAGTTCGATCGGTCGAAGGTGACCAGCGTCGACTGGGCGAGCTATCCCATCCTGCGGCACCCCGACGTCCCGGAGGTCGTCATCGACCTCGTCGAGAGGCCCGCCGAGAAGCCGTGGGGAGCGGGCGAGCCGAGCGCCGCCGTCGTACCGAGCGCGATCGCCAACGCCGTCTTCGACGCGACCGGCAAGCGCATGCGGTCGGTGCCGTTCACGCCGGAGAAGTTCCTCGCCGCCACGTGAGGAAGCCCATGATCGACGTCCACCGCTGGGCGGCGCTGTCCGTTTTCCTCGCCGCCACTGGCGCCCTCGCCGCCGAGCCGCCGGTCTCGGGCGGCAAGGAGGGCGCGCAGACCAACGTGATCCTGGTGCACGGCGCGTTCGCCGACGCTTCCAGCTGGCGGAAGGTCATTCCGCTCCTCGAGGCGAAGAACCTCCACGTGGTCGCCGTGCAGCTTCCCGAGACCTCGATCGAGGAGGACGTCGCCGCCACCAAGCGCGCCCTCTCCATCCAGAAGGGAGCGGTGGTCCTGGTCGGGCATTCGTACGGCGGGATGGTGATCACCGCGGCCGCGGACGACCCGAACGTGCGCGCCCTCGTGTACGTCACTGCCTTGATGCCCGAGCAGGGCGAAAGCGCGGGCGATCTGATCGGGCGCTTCCCTCCGCCGCCGGGTGGAGCGCACATCGTGCCGCAGGCCGGCGATTTCCTCTGGCTGGATCCGTCCGCCTACCACGAGATGTTCTGCCCCGATGTACCCGCAGCGGATGCGCGCGTCTTGACGGCGGTGGAGAAGCCGATCCACAAGTCCGCGTTCGCCGCGAAGCTCACCGCGGTCGCGCGGTGGCATGACCTGCCCACCTGGTACGTCGTGACCTCGAAGGACAAGATGCTCTCGCCCGAGCTGCAGAAGTTCCTCGCGCAGCGCGCGAAGGCGAAGACGACGACCGTCACCACCTCGCACGTCCCCTTTCTGTCCAAGCCACAGGAAGTGGCCCGGGTGATCGTCGAGGCGGCGCGGTTCAAGGCGAAGCCGCAGCCCTGAGGGTCGCTGGTTTGGGGCGAGGAGCCCAGCGCAGGCACGACCGTCGCGATTATCGCTGCCGCTTTGCGGACCGACGATCCTGTCGGTTTGTGTGACGGATCGCACCTGGCACAAAACTGTCGTGGCGTGGATCGGCGCCTCTGCTTACTGAGCGCGCCCATGACTGCCAACGAACTGACCGTGCAGGAGCCGACATCCGCACCTCTCGCCACCCGCGGGGGGCGCGAAGCGCATCTCGACGAATGGGTCGCGCCGGACATCGCCGACGAGCAGGGATTCTTGCGCGCGGGAAAGATCCTCGAATGGATGGACGTCGTCGGCGTCCTCGCGGCGAGCCGTCACTGCCGCTGCCCGGTCGCGACCGCATCCGTCGACGGCATGGAATTGCGCCATCCGATCCGCGTCGGCGAGCGGGTCACCATGACAGCCGCAATCGCGCACACTTCCGAGCGCAGCATCGGGGTCAGCGTCGCCATGTCCCACGGCAGGCCGTCCGAGGCTGGCGACCGGATGACCTTGTCCGGATACATGACGTTCGTTGCCCTCGATGCGCGGGGTCGCGCGGTCCCGGTGCCGCAACTGCATCCCGACACGCCCAGCGAGATGGCGCGCTTCCGCGAAGGCGCCTTGCGCCGCGAATTCCGCGAGAAGCTCAGCACGGGCCAGCTCCCCGCGCCGCCGCCGACGCTGACCCGCGACGAGGAGCGCATGTTCGTGCGCGAGGTGTTGAAGCTCTTGCCGCGATCGCTCCGGCTGCCTTTCGATCGCGGCGACTCGCTCCGGCCACGTCGCCGCCACGTCTCGTACGTGCACAAGATCGAGCCGATCCGCGAGAGCCGGCTGAACTTCCACGGCACGCTCTATGGCGGCGCCTTGATGAAGTGGATCGAGACGGCGGCCAATCTCTCCGCCCGCGCCTATCTCGACGGCGCGCCGGTGCGGCTGGTCGGGCTACACGGCCTGAGCTTCCTCCGGCCCGTACGCAAGCACGTGTTCGTGCACGTCCGCGCGGCGATCGCGCATGCGGCCGCCGATTCCCTCACCGCCATCGTCACCGTCGATGCGGAGCAGCCCCTCGCCGGGGAGCAGCAAGAAACGCTCCGCGCCTTCCTCACCTACGCGCCGATCGACTCGCGCGTGGGCGTACCGCCGCTCGAGTGCGTGGGCGACGACGAGAAGGCGGCCTATGAGGAGGTCCAGCATCGCCTCGCCCTGCAGCGATCGCTCGCGCAAGAGGAACCGGGAAGGTCCTGACCGCCTCTCGAGGCAAGACTTCCGCGAGCGCCGGAGAGCGGACGTTCCGGCGCTACTCCACGAGCGCCCGTAGCCGGTCCAGGGCCTCGTCCCATTGCGAGGAGATCTGGTCGAGCCATCCCCGCGCCTCGGCGAGGCGGCTGGTGCGGACCTCCCAGATCCGCTCGCGCCCCTCGCGCCTGCTGCGGACGATCCCGGCGTCTGCGAGCGCCTGCAGATGCTTGGTGACCGCCTGGCGCGAGACCTTCGCGCCGCTCGTCAGCCGGACGATCGATTGCGGGCCGCCCGTGCACAATCTCGCGATGACGCTCAAGCGCGTCTCGTCGCCGAGCGCGGCGAACAGCGGAGCCGCGCCGACGAGCTTTTCCGCGGCGCCCGTGCGCCTTCGAGACATGGCGGCTAGCCTGCCCGGCCGCCCTGGCCGGCTCCGGCGAGATACTTCTCGATGAGCCTCGCCTGAGCTGCCCAGCCTTTCTCGTTGGCGGAGAACGCCTTCGCCCGCCGCTCGAGAGGGATCCGGTCGAAGCCCGACTCGGTGATGGTCAGCATCGTCCCCGCGGGGGCCTCCTCCAGTGCGAACGTCACCAGCGTCGCCGCCTCCTTCGAGTAGTCGACGCCCGGCTCCACGGCAAAGGGATGCCAGCGGAAGGAGAAGAGGCGCATCGGCTCGACGCGGTCGATGCTCACCTCGAACGGCATTCCGGTATGGGCCTCCTGGGCCTTGGCGACCTCCGCGTCCACCTTGGTGGGAACGATGCGCCCGGTCAGGCGCGCCCCGGCGACGAACGGGCCGTCGAAGGTGACCCCGAACCAGGTCCCGAATTCCTTCGCGTCGCTGATCGCGCGCCAGACCCGATCGAGGGGTGCGCGGAGGAGGATCTTTTTTTCGATGCGATCGGTGCTGCCGGCCATGCGCAACCTCCTGGTTGCGTCTGTGGTAGCGCGGCTGGCACAGGAACGCAACCGGATGGTTGCCTATGCCGCCTCGCTCCGCGGAACGGCCTCGGTCCTCTCGACCGGACCGCGCAGCTGGTTCCGGCGCAGCTGCCGATATCGCCAGATGGTGTAGAGGACCGGCAGCACCTCGAGCGTCAGGAACGCGCTCGTGAGCAGGCCGCCGAGCATTGGAGCGGCCACGCGGCGCATGATCTCCGCGCCGGCTCCTTCAGCCCACAAGAGCGGCAGCAGGCTCGCCGCCATGGTGGTGATGGTCATGACCTTGGGCCGCAGGCGCCGCACCGTCCCCTCGGCATGCGCGGCGACGATGTCCTCGCGCGTGCGCAGGCGGCCGTCGCGCATCCGCCGGTGGAACGCCTCGTCGATGTAGACGACCATCACCACTCCGGTCTGCATGGCGAGGCCGACCACCGAGAGCAGGCCCACCCAGACGGGGGCGGAGAGCGGGTAGCCGAGGAGATAGAGGGTCCAGAAGCTGCCCACCAGCGCGAAGGGAACCGAAGCGAGCACGAGGAGCGCCTCGGTCAGGCTGCGAAACTGCAGGAGAAGCAGGGCGAGCATGGAGAGCACCACGAGCGGCACGATCCACTTCAGCCTCTGCTGACCCGAGAGGAGCAGGTCGTATTGCCCGGTCCACTCGATCCGTTCGCGCCGGTCGAGGTGGATCTCGTTGGCCCCGATCGCGGAATCCACGGCGCGCCGGGCGCGGTCGACGTAGGCGGAAAGGTCGGTCCCGCCGGCGAGGTCCACGTAGGCGTACGCGACGAGCTCGCCCTTTTCCGAGCGCAGCTGCGCGGGCTGCCTCTTGTAGAGGGGCCGTCCGAGGAGCGCGAGCGGGATGGGCTGCCCGGGGCCGGTCCCTGCGCGCACGGTAATCTCCCGCAGCTCGTCGGAGGGGCCGCGCAGCTGGACATCGGGAAGCTCCGGCGCGATGCGGAGCCGCAGGAGCCGGCCCTCTTGTTCGATCTCGCCGATCTGCCCTCCGCTCGCGATCAAGTCGGCGGCTTGTGCGACGGTCGCGGCCTCGACGCCGTACCGGGCCAGCGCTGCCGGATCGGGCTCGAACGCGAGCCGCGTTTCGCCTCCGAGCGATTCGAAGACGACGCTCCGGGTTCCGGAAACGCGGCCCACCACCGCGCGCAATGCCCTTCCCAGCGCATCGAGGCGGCGAGGATCGGGCGAGACGATGCGAATGCCCACCGGTGTCCGGATTCCCGTCGCCATCATGTCCATGCGGGCCCGCGCCGGAGCGGTCCAGGAGGCGGTCCAACCCGGCAGGCGGACGGCCTTGTCCAGCTCCTCGATCAGCTCCGGCGTCGTGCGCGGCGTGCTCTCCGGCCACGCGAGCGACAGCGCGCGGCGCAGGGGCGCAGGCGCCCAACCTGAGTACCAGCGGGTCCGGGGAACCTTCGGCCACTCGTCGCGAGGACGCAGCCGGATGGTGGTCTCCGCCATCGAGTACGGCGCGGGATCGGTGCCGGTGTCCGCGCGGCCCACCTTGCCGAACACCGTCGCGACCTCGCCGAACTTGCTGAGGGCGTGGTCCTGCCAGAAGAGCTGGAGCGCGGCCTGATCGGGCGCTACGCCAGGCAGCGTGGTGGGCATGTAGAGCAAGTCGCCTTCGTCGACCCTGGGGAGGAACTCGCCGCCGAGCCGGGAGACGATGGGCAGGCAGGAAGCGAGCGCCAGCGCCGCGGTCGTCAAGGTGATGGCCGGCCTGCTCAGCGCGAAGTGGACGAAGGGACGGTAGAGGCGGACGAGACCGCGGGTGAGCGGGTTGTCGAACTCCGGGATCACCCGTCCGCGCAAGAGGCGGTCGCGGAGCGCCGGTGCGAGCGTCAACGTGACCAGCGCCGCCGCGGCCACCACCAGCGTCTTCGTCAAGACGAGCGGCCGGAGTAGCCGGCCCGTCTCGCCCGAGAATGCGAACACCGGAAGGAAGGAGAGCGCCGTGATGAGGAGCGAGGTGAGGATGGCCGGAGCGAACGACTGCGCCGCGGCGACGATCTGCCTGCGCCGCTCCGCGGGAGGCGCCGATCCGGGAACGTTCTCCAGCTGGCGGTGCGAAGCCTCGAGCGCCACGATGTCCGCATCGACTGCCATGCCGAGCGCGATTCCGATGCCGCCGAGGCTCATGATGGTCGCCGGGACGCCGAGCGCCCACATCGCCCCGAAGGTGAGCAGCAACACGACCGGAAGCGTGACGAGCGGCACCAGCGCGCTGCGCGCGTGCAAGAGGAAAACCAGGATGACCAGGACGACGACGCCGACCTCCTCGGCCAGCGCGCGCAAGAGCGTGTGCCGCGAGCGCTTGGCGAGGTCGACGCGGTCGTAGGTGGTGGAGACGCGGACCTCGGCTGCGGCGCCCGAGTCCATCCGGCCCGGATCGGCCGCGCGGTGGGGCAGCTTTCTGCTCTCGCGAGCGATGGTCTGCTTCACCGCTTCGACCAGCTTTTCGAGATTGGCGTCGCGGCGCGCGATGACGATGCCGCCTACCGCCTTGACCCCCGCGAGGTCTGCCATGCCCGTCGGCATGTCCTCGGTGAGGCGGACGCTCGCGACGTCGCCGATCCGCGTGGAGCCCTTTCCAGGGACCCCGACAGGTGCCGATTCGAGATCGGCCAGCGACACTTTCGCGGGCGCATCGTTGCGCCGCTCGGCGACGGCCCGCAGCGCGGATACCATATCGGTGAAGGCGAGGGCACGCTCGCGCAACTCGCGCGGTTTCACCTCGACGCGGACCTGCCGGATGTCGCCGCCGACCGTGGCGACCTCGGCGACGCCGGGGATCGCCGAGAGCGCCGGGCGAAGCACCTCGTCCTGGAAGCGGCGCAGGTCGAGCTGCGACGACACGAGCTGCGGATCGCTCAAGGCGTATTCGAACACCCAACCGGTGCTGGAAGCGGCCGGGCCGACCTGGAGCCGCACGTTCGCGGGCAGCCGGAAGCGCAACTTGTCGATCCGATCGACGATCGAGCTGTGCGCATCGTCGAGGCCCGAAGCAGAATCGAAGACGACGTCGACGTAGGCCATTCCCGTCATCGTCGAGCCGCGAACCGCCTTTGCGCGGGGGACGTCCTGCAGCGCCTCCGTCAAGACCGCCGTCACCCTGGCGGCGACTTCGGGCGTTGCGTGCCCCATCCAGTCGGCCACCACGCCGATCTGCGGATCCGCCAGGTCGGGAATGACGTCGCCGGCGAGGCTGCGGCGCGCGATCTCGCCGCCCGCGGCGAGGACGAGGGCGGCTCCGATCACGAGCCAATGGCGCCGTGCGCACCACGATACCAGGCGCGCGATCATGGCGACGACCAGTCTTCCTCTGCGGCATTGGCGCCCAGGCGGCGGTCGGCATCGAGAAAGAACGTCGCCCGGGAGACGACCGGCTCGTGGACGCCCAGGCCCGAGAGCACCACCACGAAGCCCTGCTTCGAGAAGGTCTCGCCGATCTCGATTCGCCGCTTGGCGAAGGAGTAGGGGCCGATCGGCGTGAGGACGTACGGTCCTTGGGGAGACTGCAGCACCGCGGAGGCGGGAACGGTGAGGACCTCGCGCGACTTTCGCGGCACTTCCAGCCATCCGGCCTGCCCGGGCGCGGGGCGCCGCCCACGGCCCTGCTCGAGGCGGAAGCGGACGCGGGAGGTGGATCGATCCCAGCGGGCCGGAGCGTTGCCGGTCCGGCGCACCGGGAAGCGGACATCCGGCGCGCCGGCCGTCGAGAACGTTCCCTGCTCGCCCTCCGCGATTGCGGCGATCTGGTCGTCGTAATAGAGGGCCGTGACGAAGCCGCCGGCATCGACCGATGCGGGCGCGCGCAAGTCGCGAGTATCGAAGAGGAGCGATCGCTTGCGCGCGAACTCGATGATCTTGTGCTTGCGCACGTTCTCCACCGCGGTCGTGTCCACGAGGCCAGCCGCTTCGGCGGAGCGGGCGGGACCGCGGGCTACCGCCTCGAGCTTCATGTGGCAGATCGGGCACGGCCCGGGCTCGGCGGCGCGCACTTCGGGATGCATGGGGCAGACGTATTCGATGCCGGCCCTCGCGGCCGTGTGACCCTGAAGCCCGATGATCGCCGCCGCGGCGACCGCGCCGAAGGCGAAGACGAGCAGCAGGATCCGGGAAGCGACGAGGAACCGTCGCGAGACCGGCGGCAGCTCCGCTAGCGCGGTTCCTGATGTCTCGGTCGAGTTGCGCACGCGGGTCGCTCCGGTGGAGTGCCGCCATCCCGGCCCTCGCGCCGCACGGGCACGGGCGAGGGCCGGGGTGGCGCACGGGGTTCCTACTTCGCGATCAAGAGCGGACGCATGAACTCGTTGTCCTCGTGGTCGAGGATGTGGCAGTGCTCGACGTAGCCGGGACCGCTGGTCGGGTCGAACGGGAAGGTGTTCAGACCCGCGCGTCCCTGGTTGACGGCGAGGTTCTGCGGAGTCCAGCGCACGGCCAGCCGCGTGATCTCGCCGGGGAAGGTCTTGATGGTGTCCTTCCAGCCGGAATCGAGCGGGTCCGGCAACCGGACGGGGCACGCTCCGCCGGCGCAAGCGCCTCCCTTGAGGTACTTGTTGGCGTCGAAGTTCAGGTTGCCGCCGACGGCGCCCGCCGGGTTCGGCACGTCATAGGGCATCGGCGGACCGAACCCGGGGATGAAGACGCCGGGCGCGAAGTTGAACCCGTTGAAGGTGCCGCCCGGGAACGCCCCGATCCAGTCGGCCAGGTAGGTGTCGACGTCGAAGGGCTGGCGCGAGATCACCTGGAACTGCACGAGATGGATGTGCATGGGGTGCGCGTCGCCCGTCAGGTTGGCGATCTCCCACAACTCGGTCGCCCCTTCCCGCGGCGTCTCGGTGGCGGAGACGCCCCGTCCGTTCGACGTCGAGCCGGGAACCCGGATGGTCGTGCCCTCGCGGTTGCCGTTCCACTTGGTGTTGTTGACCAGGCTCTCGACCGGAGTTCCGGCCGCGTCCGGCGAGCCCGGACCGTCGGGATTGGCGGGATTGCTCTCCTCCTCGATGAGGATGAGCTGGCGGCGCAGGTCGGGCCGGATGGACTTGATGTTGACCATCGGCGCCGCCCGCAGCGCGGGGTGCACCGCCGCCGGATTGAAGCTGCCGTCCTTTCCGCGCAACGGCTTTACGACCTTGAACTGCATCACCAGGCCGTCCGAGGTCGCATCGGGCGCTCCGAATCCGACCGGACCGCCGCTCGGGAAAGGCAGCACGGCGAAGTTCTTCATGGTGAAGGTCTTCCCGTTCTGTCCCGCGAAGTCGACGATGATGTCGGCGCGTTCCGCCGGAGCGAGGAAGAGGCACTTCTCGCCGGCGCGGACGTCGCTGTTGCTGCCCCAGGGCGAGCCGGCGCAGGCGTCGGGTCCGTTGGCGGGGTCGTCCAGCTTGACGGGAGCGTCGAAGAATCCGCCGTCCGAGCCGATCTGCCAGATGGCCGGGCCGGGCTCGCCGTTCACGTGCATGTCGAGCCCGTTCTGGTTGAACATCTGCATGATGTAGAAGCGCGCGTTGCTGCCGTTCACCACGCGGAAGCGATAGCGGCGCGGCTCGACCTCGAGGGTCGGCCAGCTCTTCCCGTTGACGGTGATGACGTCGCCGAAGAACTCGGGAATCCAGAAGGGATGCATGTCCGGGTTGGACGGCGGTCCGTTCAGGTTGGCGGCGTTGTCCGAGTCGGGGAAGTAGAGCTGCCCGTTCTTGTCGAACTGCCGATCCTGGATGAGGAGCTCGACCTCTTGCGGGCCGGCGGGCAGGGTGATCGGGTTCGTCGCGAGACCGGTGTCGCGGTTGTCGCGGATGAAGTAGAAGCCCGCGAGACCCGCGAACACGTTCTGCCGGACGACGCCGAGCGCGTGGTCGTGGTACCAGAGCGTCGTCGCCTCCTGCGAGTTCGGGTAGTTGTAGACGTTGCTGACGAAGCTCGGCCCGAGGTGCTCGTCGCCGGGCGTGAACCAGGCGTCGGGGTGCCCGTCGTACTGCGAAGGCACCTCAGCGCCGTGCAGGTGCACGACCGCGGGGATGGGACCGGCGTACGGCTCGGTGCACGGCGCCGCGAGCGGCGGCCCGTTCACGCAATTGTTGCGCGCGGTGGTGCCGAGCGGATCGGCCCAGTGCAGGGACTGGTCGACCGTGAGCAGGCTCTGCAGCCGCGTATTCGTCAGGCTATTCGTGTAGGTGACCGTCGTGGTCGTGCCCTTGCGCGCCTCGATGGTGCGGGCCGGCCAGCTCGCGCCGGTGCCGTTGAGGTCGTATCCCCAGAGATAGGTTCCGCCGTCGTAGGGCGCGGGCAGCGCGGCGTAGACGCTGGCGGGAAGGACTTTCTGCTGGAACTCCTCCATGTTCACCTGGATCGGCGAGGTTCCGTCGACGCGGCGTCCCTGGAAGGTCGGCAGCGGGTCCACGAACTTCGGCAAGGAGTTGCCGTCGAGCGGCGTCTGGGCCACCCGCACCGAGGCAGTCGAGGCGGTGCGGCGATTGCCCGCGGCCCTCGCATCCTCCATCCGGCAGCCGGGCAGCAACATCGATGTGCCGAGGCACACCGAGAGTATCGAAAGCCGATAACGATCCATTTTGTATCCCCCCCCTGAAGAAAGCGAGGCCTTACACCCAAGCGGCCTCTCAGGAGACAAGAAACACTTATCGCGCCCTGCGTCAACCTAGAATTTTACAGGCCTGTCAACTGAACGTTTTGCAAGTGAGGTATGGTGATCTCCTTGGGCGCGCGAAGAAATTTCGTTGCGACTTCGGACGTGTAGGTCCAATCGAGCGGCTTACGATTTCCGTCTCGCAAAGTTGATCTGCCTCAAGGACGGCAGCGTCGTTTCCAGGGCGGATGGTCTCCGCGAGCACGGCCTTCACCCCCTTCCGCCGCGTCGATAAGAATCGGAAGCACGATAACGATGGCGAAGCGATCGTTCCGGAACGATTACCGATTCGGCGCCGGGCA
>VBKL01000245.1 GCA_005879805.1 Deltaproteobacteria bacterium
CGACCGCGTCGCGCGGCACGAGGCCGGCCTCCGCCATCGCGTTCGCGGCCGCCAGCTCCACTCGCAGCCAGCTCTGGTAGCGGTTCTCGGGGGTCCAGAGCCGGGCCATCTCCGGACGGCTGTAGCGGGGAATCATGCCGCTGCGGTGTACCGGCTGCGGGAGCCGATCTCAAGCGAAGAGCGCGAGCTGCTGGGGCCTGGGCCTCGAGCGGCCGCCGTCGATCCCGATCTCGAGCGGGGGAAGCGCGCGCAATTGCGAAGCGACGAGAAGCGTCGCGCCGCCCGCCCGAGCCTGCAGCGCGGCTTCCGCCTCCCGCCGGGCGTAGGCCTCGGTGTTGTTCTGCTCGGAGAGATGGGCGAGGACGACGTGCCTGAGCCCGGGATGCGCTGCGCGGCGAAGGAGCTGCGCGCCTTGCGCGTTGGAGAGGTGCCCGAGGTCCGAGAGGACCCGGCGCTTGAGGGATGCCGGGTAGGGTCCCTCCGCTACCAGCCGCGGATCGTGGTTCATCTCCACGACGAGCACGTCGAGGTCTTTCAGGGCGGCGCAGACTCCCCTGGCCGGGAAGCCGAGGTCGGTGACCACGGCAGCGCGGATGGTGCGGCCGTCTCCCAGGCGCTCTTCGACGAGGTAGGCGACCGGCTCGCGAGCGTCGTGCGGAATGGGAATGGCGCGAATGCGCAAGGAGCCGAGCACGAGGTCGGCATACGCTCCGGCGGCGCCACCCGGGAGCGGAAAACGAAGCTCGCTGGGAGGCGGATCTCGCAGCGCCCGGAATGTCCCGGCGGTGGCGTGCACCCGCGCTCCGATCTTGCGGGCGATGACCGCGGTGCCGAAGCAATGATCGGCGTGCTCGTGGGTGAGGCAGATGTCGGTCAGGTCGCGCACGTCGAGGCCGGCCTGGGAGCAGCGGCGGCGCGTCTCGCGCAGGGAAAGGCCGGCGTCGATGAGGACACGGGCTCCCGGCGCCTCGACGAAGACGCAGTTCCCGGCGCTGCCGCTCGACAGGACGCAAAGGCGCACTCGCTCGGTCCCTCCGCGCTGCAATCGCGCGTGTAGCAGAAGCGATCGCCAGCCCACAAGTGCCGACGCTGTGCTAGAGAGGCGCGATGCCGCGTTTGAAAAAGAGCGTCAAGCATCGCAGCAAGGAGAAGCAGAAGGCGCAGAAGCGCCGCCGGATCCGCCGCGTCAAGAGCCTGCGGAAGGGGCGGAGGGGCCGCTAGCGGCCGGTATGGCCGAAACCGCCCGCCCCGCGCGCCGTCGCGGGTAGCTCCGCGGTTTCGCGCAGCTCCGCGCGGACTACCGGGGCCACCACCAGTTGGGCGATGCGCTCCCCTCGCGAGAGGTCGACGTCGCGCGCCCCGAGGTTGATGAGGATCACGGCCACCTCGCCGCGGTAGTCGGCGTCGATGGTTCCCGGGCTGTTCAGGCAGGTCACCCCGAGCCGGAACGCGAGACCGCTGCGAGGACGCACCTGTCCCTCGTATCCGTGGGGCAGCGCGATGGCGATGCCGGTGGGAACCATCGCGCGCTCGCCGGGCCCGAGATGCACGGGCTCGTCGGCGCGCAGATCCAGACCCGCCGCGCCGTCGGTGGCGTAAGCGGGAAGCGCCAGCGGCTCGCCCCGATCGCCGACTCGCTGCACGTCGATACGAATGGCCATACGGACATTTGTACCGCTTCCGCGAGCGGGGCAAACGTGGCAGTTTTTCGCCGATGGACGTGGCGGTGGTCGGGGCAGGAGTGATCGGCCTCACGAGCGCCCTCCGCCTCGCGGAAGCGGGATTGCGGCCTCTGGTGATCGAGCGCGGCGATCCCGGACGCGAGGCGAGCTGGGCGGCGGCCGGGATCCTCGGCGCGCAGTCCGAATCGCACGGCGCGGGACCGTTCTTCGAGCTCTGCCTGCGTTCCCGTGCGCTGTACGGCGAGCTGGCGGGCCACCTGCTCGATCGCACCGGCATCGACGTCGGCTACCAGCGGTGCGGCGTCCTCCATCTCGCCCACGACGACGATCGCGCCGCCGTCCTGCGGGAGGTGCACGCCTGGCAAGTAGGGCGCGGTCTCCGCAGCGAGCTTCTCGAGCAGGTTCCTGGCCATCCCAGGGCGCGCCTCGGGGTCTTCATGCCCGACGACGGACAGGTCGACACCCGCGCTCTGCTCGAGGCCCTTCGCAGCGCGGTCGTGTCGCGCGGCGCGCAAATCTTGCGCGCCCGCGTCGTTCGCGTGGTCCACGAGGACGGCAGGCTCGCCGCGGTGGAGACGGAGTCGCAAAGCATCCCCACCGGTCTTTGCGTCGTCGCCGCGGGCGCCTGGTCGTCGGCGGTCGAAGGGGCGAACGTGCATGGCGTCCACCCCGTGAAGGGCCAGATGATCGCCTACGCGCCGCCGCCGGTCCCCTGGAAATCCGTGGTCTACGCGGGCAAGGGCTACGCGGTGCCCCGCAAGAACGGACCGCTCCTCGTCGGCGCGACGCAAGAGGAGGCCGGATTCGATAAGTCGACGACCGCCGAGGGACTGGCGGCGCTCCGGGCGATCGCCGCGACGTTGTCGGACGACCTCGCGCTCGCGACGCCTTCCGATCAGTGGGCGGGATTGCGGCCCGCCACCGCCGACGGACTGCCCATCATCGGCTTTTCCGCCCGCTCGGTAATCGCGGCCACGGGCCACTACCGCAACGGGATCCTGCTTGCTCCGGCCACCGCCGAAGCGGTGGTGGACCTCGTCGCCGGAAGGCCGCGGCAAGATTTGCGCGACTTCGACCCCGGTCGCTTTGCGCCTGACGACTGATCTAGACTCACCTCCTTTCCAGCGAGGAGGACTCCCAATGTCCGACGCCAAGGCCGGCGAGCGCATCATCCCTGTCCCCCCGGCGTTCGCGCAAAAGTCCCGCGTCAAGTCGCTCGACCAGTATCGCGCGCTCTACGACCGATCGATCTCCGATCCGGACGGCTTCTGGGCAGAGCAAGCCGAGCGCATCACCTGGTTCAAGAAATGGGACAAGGTCTCCCGCTGCGATTTCCACACCGCCAGGATCGAGTGGTTCATCGGAGGCAAGACCAATGTTTCCGTGAACTGCCTCGATCGCCACGTCGCCTCGCCGCGCAAGACCAAGGCGGCGCTCATCTGGGAAGGCGATTCGCCCGACGAGTCGCGCGTCCTCACTTACCAGGACCTCCACCGCGAGGTGCAGAAGTTCGCCAACGTCCTCAAGAAGCAGGGGGTCAAGAAAGGCGATCGCGTCACCATCTACATGCCGATGGTGCCGGAACTGCCCATCGCCATGCTTGCCTGCGCGCGCATCGGCGCCATCCACAGCGTGGTGTTCGGCGGTTTCTCGGCCGAGTCCTTGCGCAACCGGATCCTCGATTGCGAGTCCCCCATCGTCATCACCGCGGATGGCGGATTCCGGGCGGGGCGGCTGATTCCGCTCAAGCAGACGACCGACACGGCAATCGCGGGAATTCCTTTCGTGCGCAAGGTGATCGTCCTACGGCGCACGGGGAAGGACATTCCCTGGACCGACGGCCGTGATGCCTGGTGGCACGATCTGATGAAGGGCGCTCCGGCCGATTGCCCGCCCGAGCAGATGGACGCGGAGGATCCGCTCTTCATCCTCTACACCTCCGGCTCGACGGGAAAGCCGAAGGGCGTCCTGCACACCACCGCCGGTTATCTCGTCTACGCGTCCCTGACGCACGAGTTGGTCTTCGATCTGCGCGACGACGACACCTACTGGTGCACCGCCGACATCGGGTGGGTCACCGGGCACAGCTACATCGTGTACGGGCCGCTCGCGAACGGAGCGACGAGCCTGATGTTCGAGGGCGTCCCGCAGTATCCCGATTGGGGACGCTTCTGGGACGTCATCGACAAGTACCAGGTCTCGATCCTCTACACCGCGCCTACCGCGATCCGCGCCATCGCGCGCGAGGGCGACGAATGGCCCAGGAAGCACGATTTGAGCTCGTTGCGCCTTCTCGGCACGGTCGGCGAGCCGATCAATCCCGAAGTGTGGATGTGGTACTTCCGGACCATCGGCCACGAGAAGTGCCCCGTCGTCGATACCTGGTGGCAGACCGAGACCGGAGGAATCCTCATCACTCCCTTGCCGGGAGCGATCGCGCAGAAGCCGGGCTCCGCGACGCTGCCGTTCTTCGGCATCGAGCCCACCGTGGTGGACGAGAAGGGGAACGTCCTCGAAGGCGCGTGCAGCGGGAACCTCTGTCTCTCCCGCGCCTGGCCGGGAATCATGCGCGGCGTCTACGGCGATCCGGAGCGGTTCAAGACCACCTACTTCTCGACGTACCCGGGCCGCTACTTCACCGGCGACGGCTGCAGGCGCGACGAGGACGGCTACTACTGGATCACCGGGCGCGTGGACGACGTCATCAACGTGAGCGGCCACCGCATCGGCACGGCCGAGGTGGAGAGCGCGCTGGTCCCCCACAACTCCGTCGCCGAGGCTGCCGTGGTCGGCTTCCCGCACGACATCAAGGGCCAGGGCATCTACGCCTACGTAACGCTGAAACAGGGGCAGACGGGCAGCGCTCCCCTCCGCGACGATCTCGTCGCCCACGTCCGCAAGTCCATCGGCGCCCTGGCAACGCCGGACGTGATCCACTGGGCGCCCTCGCTCCCCAAGACGCGCTCGGGGAAGATCATGCGCAGAATCCTGCGGAAGGTCGCGGCGGGCGAGTTCGACCAACTCGGGGATGTGTCGACGCTGGCGGACCCGTCGGTGGTGGATCAGCTGGTGCAGGAGAAGAAGGCGCGGACGGGGCGGTAGCAGTCTGCCCCGCTGGGTCTCACTGTGCCCTCACGGATTGAATGCCGCACGGAGCCCGAAAGTGAGCCAGAGATGGGGGCTCGTGGCGGTGAGAGATCCGGAAGAGGCGCCTAGAATCCCGGAGGTGCTGCCGTCCCTGTACGTCCCGAGCGACACCGCAGCGAACGGTCCGAGCCGCAGTCCCGGCGCCACGGCCACATGCACACCGCCCTGGAGCATGAGGGATTCGAGCCCGCGCACCATCGCCTCCTGGCCGGCGGCGCCCCTGAACTCCGAGTAGCTCAGCCACTCGTAGCCGATGCCGATCCCGAACCACGGATCGAAGCGCGTGTCGGGCGTCAGGTGGAATTGGAGGTTTCCACCGACCCGGACGTTGTGCTGCGAGCAGTCGTCGCCTGCGCCACAAGTTCCCGTAAAGAGGAACCCGTAGCTGCCGTACAGGCCCGCGTAGAGCTTCGGCGTGAACCTGTACCCTACGTCGATCCAGAGCGGAATCCCTCCGGTGGTGACGTCGCGGATGCCGAGATCGCTGACGACGTCGCCCAGCGGAACGGCGTATGCGGAGCGAACGGCGATTTCGAGACCGGTCGGTGCGGCCATCGCAGCGATGGGGAACGCCAGCAACGCGGCCACAGCCATCGGGAACCGCATGTCACCTCCGGCCGGGCCGCGCTTTGCGGATCGCGCTCCGCGGCCGGGGGGACATCGCACGGACCTGGGTCTTGTGCCAGTCCCGTGCGCTTCCGGCGATCAGTCGTCGAGGTCTTCGATCCCCGCCGCGAACCAGGCTCCGCCGGTGTTCCGGATGAGCAGCACGGGGCTCGCGCAGCCGGCGGGCGCCGGAGTCAGCACGTCGTCGATGCGGAAATCGCCGTTCGGCTGGAGCCGCACGCCGGCCGGGTTTGTGCTCCGCAGCGTGAAGGGCGCCGCCGCCTCGCAGATCAGCGTCGCGAACACGCTCTGATTCGCGTTTCCGCCGATGCCGTTGCCGCCCGCGAGCAGAAGACCCTTGCCGCGCACGCTGATGCGGCCATCGAACGTGACCGTGGCACGCAGATCCGCGATCGTCCAGATCTGTCCGGGAGGCTGGACGCCGCGGACGATGTTGCGGTTGACGACCGTCGCGGTCGCCGCCGTACCTTGCCCGGACGAGACCGGGATGACTCCGATTCCGCCCTTGAATTTCACGAGAGTGTCGTCCGCCGCGGCATGGCGCACGATCCCGAGGCAAAGCACCAACGCAAAGATGGTCTTCAACATGGTCTGGCCCCCACTTCGTGCTGCGATTGGCGCGCGAGATGGCGCGGTCGCGAGGAGGATGACCTCCTGCGCGGCGGGGGACGCTAGACCTTGCCGGCGTGGAGATCCAGAGGCGCTACGTTTCGAATCCGCAACATCCCGGTGGAGCGGCGGCCGCGCCTTCGCTTCAGCGCGTCTCGGCTTGCGCGGCGGCCTTGTCGACGGCCTCCTGCTGCTGGCGCTCGAGATCGTGGGTCTTCTCGCGAACCTGATCGAGCTGCCGCCTGGGAGCGCTGTGCGCCTCCGAGCTCGGACCGGCGGTGCGATCGAGCTCGGTCTTGGCGACGAAGGCGACCAGCGCGAGCCCGAGGATGAGGACGACGATCTTGCCCATGCCCCGAGCATCGCAAGCTCGGGGCGCTACCGGCAAGGTGGGGAAGGCGGCGCGCAGGTGCGCTGCCGGCGCCTACGCCTTCTGCTGCTGCCGTCCGTCTCCCGCCCCCTGGCCACCCTGCTCGGCAAGGGCCTCTTTCCGCGAGAGGCGGATCTTCCCGCTGCGGTCGACGGAGACGACCTTCACCAGCACCTCGTCGCCTTCCTTGAGCACGTCCTCGACCTTCTTCACTCGCGCGTTGGCGAGGTCGGAGATGTGCACCAGACCGTCAGTGCCGGGGAAGATCTCGACGAAGGCGCCGAACTCCATGATCCGGCGCACCGTGCCGAGATAGGTCTTCCCGACCTCGGCTTCCTGGGTGAGGGCGCGGATCATCTTGATCGCCTGATCGACGCTCTCGCTCGAGGCGGAGGCGATGGCGACGCTGCCGTCGTCCTCGATGTCGATGCTCGCGCCGGTGCGGGCGATGATGTCCTTGATCACCTTGCCGCCCGGCCCGATGACGTCCTTGATGCGGGAGACGGGGATGCGGATGGTGGTGATCTTCGGCGCGTACTTGGAGATGTCGGCGCGCGGCGTGGCGATCGACTTCGCCATTTCGGCGAGGATGTGGA
>VBKL01000090.1 GCA_005879805.1 Deltaproteobacteria bacterium
AGTGGCCATCGCGCTCCTGCTGCTCCGGCTTCGAATCCCGCAGCAAGGTCCAGGCTCCGTGCTCCTGGCCTTCCTTGTCGCGCAGCTTGCCGCCGCGGGCATCGGGTGGCACCGGACGGCGCGGATCGTCGGCTTCGCCGAGCTTGCGCGGGCCGACGCCGCGGACCGGGAGCGCCGTTCGGCCTTCGCGACGCTTCCACCCGAGCCGGCACCCCCGGCACCGATCCCGGCGCTGGGAACGCGCTCAGCCGTCCTGGACGCTCTGGCACCTCCCGTTTCCTTGCCGCCACCCGTCGCTGCCAACCCTGCCGAGCGCCTGCCCCTTTCGTTCGAGCCCTCGCCGGGCGCGAACCGCGCCTTGTCCGGCCCTCGCCATTCTGGTACCTGACCCGCCCCCCTCCGCCGCAAGGCGTTAGAATGGGCGGATCGGTTTTCGAGGAGGTCACGGGGCGTGCAGGATCGGTACGATCCGAAGTCCGTCGAGCCACGCTGGCAGCGCCATTGGGAGGAGAAGGACCTGTTCCGCGCCGGTGCTCGCGCGGGGGCCCCGAAGAAGTACATCCTCGCCATGCTCCCGTACCCGTCGGGCGAGATGCACATGGGACACGTCCGCGTGTACGCCATCGCCGACGTCCTCTCCCGGTACAACCGCAAGCGCGGCTACGACGTCTTGCAACCCCTCGGCTGGGACGCATTCGGCCTGCCTGCCGAGAACGCCGCCATCAAGGAAGGGCTGCACCCGCGGATCCGCACGCCCAAGAACATCAAGACCTTCAAGGAGGACGTGCAGTCGCTCGGCATCTCCATCGACTGGACGCGCGAGATCGACACCAGCGAGCCCGAGTTCTACCGCTGGAACCAGTGGTTCTTCCTCCGCATGCTCGAGCGCGGCCTCGTCTATCGGCGCCGGGCAAAGGTCAACTTCTGCCCCTCCTGCAACACCGTGCTCGCCAACGAGCAGGTCGAGGAAGGCTTCTGCTGGCGCTGCGGGAGCAAGGTCGAGGAGCGCGAGATCCCGGAGTGGGCGTTCCGCATCACCAAGTACGCCGATCGACTACTGGAAGGGCTGGACGGCCTCGACTGGCCCGAACGCGTCGTCGCCATGCAGCGGAACTGGATCGGCCGCTCCGACGGCCTGGAGATCGAGTTCCCCGTCGTCAAGTCGAAGTCCGACCGCTTCCGCGTCTTCACCACGCGGGCGGACACCATCTATGGCGCGACCTATGTGGCCGCCGCCCCGGACCACCCGCTCGTGCAGAAGCTCGCGCCGGCGGCGAAGAAGGCGGAGATCGCGGCTTTTGCGGAGAAGGTCCGCGTCGCTGCCCGCGCCGTAGGCGAAGGAGCGGCGGCCGCGGAGAAGGAAGGCATCGACACCGGCATCCGCGTGAAGAACCCCTTCACCAGCGAGACCATCCCGGTGTGGGTCGCCAACTTCGTGCTGGCCGGATACGGCACGGGCGCGGTGATGGCGGTGCCGGCGCACGACCAGCGCGATTTCGAGTTCGCCAAGAAGTTCGAGCTGCCCATCCGGTTCGTCGTGCGGCCCTCCGAGGAGGACGACTCGTTCGACCCCGCCACGGCCCAGAAGGCTTTCACCGAGTACGGTGTCCTCGCCGATTCCGGGTCGTTCAGCGGCCTGCCCTCGGAGCAGGCGCGGCTCGCCATCGCCGCCGAGGCGCAGCGGCGCGGGATCGGAAGTCCCGCCGTCAACTTCCACCTCCGCGATTGGGGCATCTCCCGCCAGCGGTATTGGGGAACGCCCATCCCCATCCTCTACTGTGCGAATTGCGATCCGGAGGGACACGGTATCCCCGTGCCGGACGAGGATCTTCCCGTCGTCCTGCCGGACATCGACGTGAAGGAGGTCCTGACGGGGAAGGGCGAGCCACCCCTCGCCAAGGTGACGAGCTGGGTGAATATCCATTGCCCGAGGTGCGGCGGTCCCGCGCGCCGCGAAGCCGAGACGATGGATACCTTCGTCGACTCGAGCTGGTACTTCGCGCGGTATCTCTCCCCGCACGAGGACAAGGCGCCGTTCCTGCGCGAGGACGCGGACCGCTGGCTCGCCATCGACACCTACGTCGGCGGACCGGAGCACGCGGTCCTGCACCTGCTCTACTTCCGCTTCTGGACCAAGGTGATGGCCGAGCTGGGGCTCACCGCCGTCCACGAGCCCGCGCAGCGTCTGGTCACGCAAGGGATCGTCAAGGGACGCGACGGCGAGAAGATGTCGAAGAGCAAGGGCAACGTGGTCTCGCCCCGCGACATCATCTCCGAGTACGGCGCGGACACCGCGCGCCTCTTCATCCTCTTCGCCGCTCCGGCGGAGAAGGACATGGATTGGTCGGACGAGCAGATCGAGGGCCAGCACCGGTTCCTTGGACGCGTCTTCCGGCTCTTTCAGGCGAACGCCGACAAGGTGCGCGGCAAGACCGTCCACGCCTCGTTCGCGCAGGGCGAGGCGCTGGAGATCCGGCGCAAGACGCATCGGACCATCGCCCGCGTGACCCAGCAGCTCGAGCGGCTGCAGTTCAACACTGCCATCTCCAGCTTGATGGAGCTGGTGAACACGGTCACCGGCTTCGTGCCGAAGAACGAAGGGGACGAGGGCGCCATCGTCGAGGCGCTGGAAAGCATCGCGCAGCTGTTGTCGCCGTTCGCGCCCCACCTCGCCGAGGAGATGTGGTCCGAGCTGGGCCACACGGCGCGCCGTCGTGACGAGGAGCTCGTTCTCCGGCCCTGGCCCCACGCCGACCCCGCGCTGACGGCGGAGGAGACGGTGAACATCGCCGTGCAGGTCAACGGCAAGCTGCGCGGGCAGGTCTCCGTCTCGGCCATGGCGGCCGAGGAGGACATCCGCGAGGCGGCCGCCGCCGACCCGAAGATCCGCGGCTGGATCGACGGCAAGACGGTGAAGAAGGTGGTGGTGATTCCGAAGCGGCTCGTGAACTTCGTCGTCGGAACGTGAAGCGCGCGCTCGTCCTCGTCCTCGCTGCAGGCTGCGGCTACACGATGGCCCGCGGGGGCGGCTCTCCCCTGCGGGTCTCGCCGTTCCGCAATTCGACGGCGCAGGTGGAAGCGGGCGGCCTCTTCGCCTCGGCGCTGCGCGAGGAGGTCGAGGCGCGGGGGCGGCTGAGCGAGAGCGAGGGACCCACGCTGCAAGGGGAGTTGCTCGCGGTCCGCAGCGGTCCGAGCGCCACCAACGCGGCCGGCGCTCTCGCCTTCCGGGTCGATGCGGATGTCCTCCTGCGCGTAGTCGAGCCGCAGGGCGCGGTCTCCTACGAGGACCGCGGCACCTTCAGCGAGGATTATCTGGTGGGAGTGGACGTGCTCGGGACCGAGGCGAATCGGCGTGCGGCGTTGCGGCGACTGGCAAAGGCCGCCTCGCGCGACCTGATCGAACGGTACGAAATCGCGCGCCGGATGCGCTGAAGGTTACTTCGCCGCCGGAGCGGCGGTGGCCGACCTGGACAGCCGCGCGATGCGGCGCGAGGCCTGCGCCTTGTGGATGACGCCCTTCGATGCCGCCTTGGAAATGGCGCGGATGGCGGAAGTGAGCTCCGTCTTCACTTTCGCCGCGTCGCCCGCGGCGAGCGCCTCGCGGAACTTCCGCACCTGCGTCCGCACGGCGGAGCTGATTCCTTGGTTTCGGGCGCGATGCTTGTGCGCCTGCCGGTTCTGCTTCTCCGCCGATTTCGTGTTGGCCACTCGTTTGTGCTCCGGCGATCGAAAAGAGGCGGGCGTGCGTAGCACCCGCCCTTCGGACTGTCAACGCGCCCGGATCCGCCGCTCGGAGAAGCCGTCCACACCTTGTCCACGTTCGCCGATCGGAGGCTCGCGCGGTGACGACGCCGCGGGGAAACAGGCGAATGATCTTCTCATTTCCTGCAACTATTCAGATTGTCAGGATGTTTTACGTCCGGACCACGACTTTCCGGAGGGGGCGACCGCGGCGTCCGAGGGGGTGCAGGATTCTACCCCGCTCGAATCCACAAGCCGTCCACACCCCACTAGGGATTCGCGGCACCCTGCGTCACGGGCCCGCCCGCTCGCGGATCTTCGCCTCGTTCCAGAAACGATCCATCTCCTCGAGCGTGCTCTCGCGCGGCGTCCTTCCGGACTCGCGCAGGCGATCTTCGATGTGGTGGAAGCGCCCTTCGAAGCGCCGCACCGCCGCGCGCAGCGCCTCCTCGGGATGGACCTTCACGAATCGGCCGAGGTTGGCGAGAGCGAAGAGGAGGTCGCCCAGCTCGTGTTCCACCTGCTGCTGGCCTTTATCGGTCCCCGAGCCTTGAGCGACGGCCTCCTCGAGCTCGGACAGCTCTTCGCGGACCTTGGCGAGCACTCCCTTGCTGTCGGGCCAGTCGAATCCGACCGCGCCTGCCTTCTCCGTGATTCGCTCCGCGCGGACCAGCGCGGGCAGACCGGTGGGGACGCCGCCGATGGCGCTGCGAGGTCCTTCGCCCTTCGCCTTGCGCTCGTCGGCCTTGATCCGCTCCCAGTTCTTCACCACCTCGCGGGAGCCGGAAACGCTGACGTCGCCGAAGACGTGCGGGTGCCGCCGGGTCAGTTTTTCCGCGATGGTGTCGCACACCGCCGCGAAGTCGAACTTCCCCTCCTCGCGCGCGATGCGGGACTGGAAGACGACCTGGAAGAGCAGGTCGCCCAGCTCCTCGCGGTGGTGGGCGGCGTCGCCTGACTCGATCGCCTCGATGACCTCGTGCGCCTCTTCGAGGAGATAGGGCGTGAGCGAGCGCAACGTCTGCTCGCGGTCCCACGGACAGCCGCCGGGGTCGCGCAGCTTGTCCATGATGGCGAGGAGTCTTTCGATGGCGGCCTGCGCCGCGGCATGTCCTTCCATGGCGGCGGATGTAGCACAGTGCCGCCGGGATTCCGGCCGGATTCCTTGGTCCTGCGCGGCGCGCTCCTCTAGGATGGGCGATGTGAACGGCCTTGGGTCCATCCGGTGGGCAGGCGTCGTGGCCGCGGCGCTGTGCGCGTTCGCACAGACCGCGCGCGCGCAGTCGGACAACCCCCCGGCGGGCGCCGCTCCCGCATCCGCGCAGGCGATCGTCCTCCCGCAGGAGAAGAGCGCGGACCTCAACGCCCACTGGGCGCTGCGGCGCGAGTACCTGCGCGATCGCGACGACCGGCGCGCCGAGGACGAGGAGCGCAAGGTTCGCCAGATCAAGGACGACCTGGCGCTCACCAACCTCTTTGCCATCGGCGCCGCGCTCGTTCGCGAGAGCCACGACGCGCTCGCTGCCGATTCGCCCGCCCTGGCCCTCAAGCTGTGCAACCTGGCCGTCGAGCTGGCGCCCGATTTGCGCGACGCGCACACCTGCGTCGCCCGCGCCGCGCTCGCGGACGATCCCACCTCGGTGCGGGTGGCCGCGAGCGAGACGATCGCCGCCGCGCGCGCGGCGATCTCCGACCCGCGCGAGAGCCGCGCGTTCCTTGCCAACACCGGAAGCGTGATCTTCGCCGGGGTGCTCGCCGCCGCCGCGGCGTTCGTGCTGCTGCTCTTCCTTCGCTACGGGCGGTTCTACGCGCACGACGTCTTCCACCTGTTCCCGACGGGAGCCAGGAGATGGCAGACGGCGGTGCTCGCCGCTGCCCTCATCGCCGCGCCGCTCCTCCTGCGGCTCGGGGTCGCTCCCGTCTTCTTCGCCATCCTCATCGCCTGCGCGCTCTACGCGACCACGGCGGAGGTGGTCGTCTCGCTGGTCTTGCTCGCCTGCGTCGCGGCGGCTCCGACCGCGGCTGCCGCCCTGGCTCGCCTGGCGGCGTTCGGCGGTCCCGCCTCGGACGCATATCTGGTCGAGCACGGGGAAGGCACTCCGCCGCAGATCGCGCGGCTCGCGGCCCGCCTCTCGCGCGGGAAGCCGGAGATGCCGGTCGCTTTCGTCCTCGCCCACAAGGCAAAACGCGAAGGGGATCTCGCGGAAGCCGAGGCGCTGTACGAGAAGGCAATCGAGGCCGCGCCGCCGGACACGTCGAATCGCGCCCTCGCCGTGCTGCACAACGATCTCGGCAACGTCTATTTCCTCGCTCATGACGCGCAGAAGGCAGAGCGGGAATACCAGCAGGCCATCGAGCTCGCCGAAGGTCTCGCCGCTCCGCACTTCAACCTGAGCCGGGCGCTCGGCGACCGCGGCACCTCGGGGCTGGAAAAGGTGCAGTCGGAACAGGCGCGCGCGCTGGAGCTCGATCGGGTCGCCGTCGAGGAGTTCACCGGTGGGCAGCTCGGCGCGAACCGCAAGGCGAACAAGCTGGTGATGGATCTGCCGCTCGATCCCTCGATGCTCGATGGGCTCCTCGACTCCGAGGCCAGGGTCGCGGGCCCGATCTCCGACGAGGCCCGCATCCTCCTCGGGGGCAGGAACGCGCAGGCCGTCGCCATCGCGACGGCGATCCTGTTGCTCCTGTTGCACATCCTCCGCAGCCGGGTGCGTCCGAGCAGCCGGTGCGAGCGCTGCGGCCGCGAGGTCTGCAAGCGCTGCGACGCCGACGCTCGGCCCGCCGAGGCGCTCTGCGCCCAGTGCGTGAACGTCTTCGTACGGCGGACGGGGGTCGATCCCGCCGAGCGTGCTCGCAAGCAGACTTCGGTGGATCGCTACCACCGCCGCCGGACCGTCCTCGTGCGGCTCTCCAACGTCCTGTCGGGCGCCGGCCACGTGCTCCTCGGGTACCCGGTGCGCGGTCTCCTCTTCCTGCTCGTCACCGGTTGCCTCCTGATGAGCGTCCTGCTCTTCCACGGCCTCGCCCACGCGCCCAATCCGGTACGGAGCGGACTCTCCATGTTCCGCGTCGGTATGACGGTGGCCGCCTTCCTGCTCACCTACGGGATCTGCTTCCGCGACATCGGCACCCGCGACCGGACGGAGGCTCCCTAGCCATGGCCCTCTCCGGAACGCTCAAGGATTTCGGCATCGCCGACATCCTCCAGCTCATCGGCCACCAGACCAAGACGGGGAAGCTGGTCCTCAAGAACGGGCCCGAGGAGGTCGACGTCCTCTTCGTCGAGGGCAACGTCGTCTTCGCCACCGACAACGCCCGCCAGAAGGAGTCGCTCCTCGGGAGCATGCTCCTGCGCGCCGAGCTCGTCACCGAGGAGAAGCTCGAGGAGGCGCTGGTACTGCAGAAGCGCTCGTTGAAGCGCCTCGGCGACGTCCTGCTCGAGCAGAATTATCTGGCCGCCGAAGACCTCGCGCAGGTGATGCGCCTGCAGACCACGGAGACGCTCTACAAGCTCTTCTCCTGGAAGACCGGCACCTACGAGTTCGAGCAGGAAGAGCTGGAAGGATTCAAGTCGGGCTTCGAGCCCGTCCGGGCGGAATCGGTCCTCCTCGAGGGCTTCCGCCGGATGGACGAGTGGCCGGCGGTTCGCAAGAAGCTCCCCTGGCCGGGTGCGACTTTCCGGCAGCGCAAGGAGCTTCCGGCGCCGGCCGAGAGCGCGCCCGAGAAGGACGAGGGCCCAGGGGAGCGGCACCGGAACGTCTACCGGCACGCCCTGGAAGGCCGTACCGCCACCAGCGTTGCCGACGTCTCGCGGGTGGGCGAGTTCGAGACCTGGAAGGCCCTGGTCGAGCTCATCGAATGGGGCTATCTCGAGGCCGTTCCGCCCGCCAAGGGGAAGTCGGCCGCGTCCGGGCCGGCTGCCAGGAAGCCGGCGAGAAGCAGTGGGCTCCTACGCCTGGGGCTGGCCACGACGGCGTTCTGCGCCGTCATCCTGCTCGCACACCTCGCGACGCCTGCCCTCGGCTCGGATCCCCGGGAGGTGGCGGCAGGGCGCGGAGCCGTGCGGCATCTGCTCGGCCGCGACCAGGTCTTGCGCCTGGAAAGCGCTCTCGAAATCTACCGGGTCGAGCACGGCGAATACCCGGCCTCGCTCGCGGCCCTGGTCGACGGGCAGCTCGTCTCGCCGCGCGACCTGAAGTACCCCTTCCGGGACCCGTATCACTACCGGAGGACGCCACAAGGGTTTGTCTTGCTGCGGCTGGAGCTCACCGACAACGAAGGTGCGAGGGCGCTTGCTGGGGGTAGAAGCGAGAATCTCCGCCTGATCGAGCGGCGGCTCTCCGTCCACATCGGACAGCGTGGCAACGTCTTCCTCATCTCGGGCGATCCCGCCCGCGTCCAACTCGCCGAGCGCCTGCTCGCGCAGCTGAACGCGCTGGTCACGAAGAAGTACCCGCTCGGGCTGGAGGACGTGGAGCAGGCGACGAAGGTCCTGATGGCGGACCCCGAAGCCGACCTGCGCGAGATCTTCCTCGACACCATCTACGTCACGAGCCGCAACCGGCCGGTGACGCCGAAGGGTTTCGCGCAGAAGTCGTACATCGATGCCATCCGCAAGTTCGACATCGTCTTCGGCATCGGACCCGCCGGGACCGGCAAGACCTATCTCGCCATGGCCATGGCGGTCGCAGCGCTGGTCGAGCGGCGCGTGAAGCGCATCGTCCTCTGCAGGCCCGCGGTCGAGGCGGGCGAGAAGCTGGGCTTCCTACCCGGCGATCTCGCCGAGAAGGTAAGCCCCTACCTGCGCCCGCTCTACGACGCCCTCCACGACCTGATGGAGATGGATCGCGCCCAGGACCTGCTCGATCGCGGGACGGTGGAGGTCGCGCCGCTCGCCTTCATGCGCGGGCGCACCCTCAACGACTCGTTCGTGATCCTCGACGAGGCGCAGAACACCACTTCCGAGCAGATGAAGATGTTCCTCACCCGCCTGGGCTTCGGATCCAAGGCGGTGGTCACGGGCGATGCGACCCAGATCGACCTGCCGGCGGGAAAGGCCTCCGGCATGAACGAAGCCCGCGAGATCCTCAAGGACGTCGAGGGTATCCGTTTCATCGAGTTCACCGATCGCGACGTCGTCCGGCATCCGCTCGTGCAGGAAGTCGTACGCGCCTACGAGGCAAGCGCGGCCCGCGTCGCGGCGCAGCGCCTTGCCCAGGCGGAACGGGCCCAGCCCGCGCTTCCGCCGATTCCTTCCAAGTAATCCGGAGCCTGCCATGCTGCATCTCTTGGCCTCGGTCGTCCTCGCCACCGCCGCCGCCCATTCCGAAGGTCTCCGCTTCCTGGAGGACGATTACGCCGGAGCCGTCGCCCGGGCGAAGAACGAGCACAAGCCGATCGTCTCCGACACCTGGGCGACCTGGTGCCACACCTGCCTCTCGATGAAGCGCTACGTCTTCCCCGATCCGGGGCTGCGGCCGGTGCGGGACGCGGCGGTGTACCTCTCCGTCGACAGCGAGAATCCGAAGAACAAGGACTTCCTCGACAAGTTCCCGCTCGACGCCTGGCCTACCTTCCTCGTCATCGATCCCGAGGACGGATCGGTCCTCGGCCGGTGGGTCGGATCCGCCACGCCGAACGAGTTCCGTTCCTTCGTGCAGCAGGGTGTGGACGCGATGCGAGGCAAGGACAAGACGTCTCCTGCCGAAGCGGAGATGCGCAAGGGATACGAGGCACGGTCCCGCCGCGACTTCACGGCTGCGGCCGCCGCGTACGGCAAGGCGTTGGAGCTGACAGCGGCGGGCGATCCGGCGCGTCCGGAGCGGCTGGTCCTGCTCGCCTCCGCGCTGCAGCACGAGAAGAACGAGGAAGCGAACCGCAAGTGCGTGGCCCTCGGTCTGGCCGAGATGAACGCGACAGGCATCTCTGCCGTCGCCACGGACTTCGCCGCTGTCGTGTCGAGCTGCGCGGAGGCGTTGCCCAAGGGCGACGCGCAAGCGGCGCAGCTGAAGCGGGAAGGCCAGCGCCGGATCGAGACGCTCCTGCGCGATCCTTCGGCGCCGCTTTCGGTGGACGATCGCAGCGACGCGATGGCGAGCCTGGTCGAGCTGTACGACGACGCCAGCCGCCACGACGAGGCGCTGGCGATGGCGCGCAAGCGGGTCGCGCTGCTCGAAGGCGCGGCGAAGAAGGCGCCCGACCACACCATGGCGTCGACCTTCGACGCGCACAGGGTGGACGCGTACCTCTATCTGGGCGAGCCGAAGAAGGCGGAGACGCTCCTTTCCGCGCGCGAGAAGGAGATGTCCTCGGACTACAACCCGCCCGCCCGTCTCGCCCGCGTGTACTTCGAGGAGAAGAAGCTCGCCGAGGCCGAGAAGGCGGTGGATCGTGCCCTCGCCAAGATGACCCGCGGCCAGCGCCAGATCAGCATCCTCGGCTTGAAGGCGAAGATCCTCGCCGCCGAGGGCAAGCCCACGGGCGACGTGGTCCAGGAGCAACTCTCCATCTTCCGCGAGCTGCCGAAGACGCAGCAGAATCCGGATACCGAGCGGTCGTTGAAAAAGGCCCTCGCCGAGGCCGAGAAGCAGGCTGGAAAAACCGCCGCCCGGTAGGACCCACCGGGCTTTCGAGAGAAATCGGAGGGACCGCGGCAGCCGGTGGTAGACTGCCTGCCGCCGAATGACCGCCAACGCCGAACCGACCCTCTGGCAGCGCCTGCTCAGGCGCCCGCGCTTTCGCGCTCTGCTCGCGCTGTCGTGCCTCGCGACGGTCTCGGTGATCTCGGCCTTCTTGCTCACCCCCTCGCGGCTCACGCCACCCATCCCGGGGGACGAGTCGCTCGGCCAGGTCGCGACCCGGACCATCAAGGCGAACCGCGACCTCGACGTTCTCGACGCCGAGGCCACCTCGCAGAAGCGCGAGGAGGCCGCGCGCAGCGTGGGTCCCATCTACGACTTCGATGCCAGCGCCGGCGACGTCCTGCGGCAGCGCATCTCCCAGGCGTTCTCCGAGGCCCGCTCCGCCATCGACGAGTGGAAGCGGCTGGAACCCGCCAAAGCCGCCCGCGTGCAGCTCGATCTGGCGCACGCCGCCAAGCACAAGAGCTCCGACGAGCAGGAACTGCTCCGCTTCCTGCAGACCCGCCGCGACGAGTTCTGGAAATCGTTGCAGGCCGTCATCGACGATGCGGATTTCCAGGAGCTCGCTCGGATCGGTTTCGATCCTGCCGTCGAGCGAGCCGCGGAGCGCCTCGCAAATCTCGCGACCGCCGACTTCGCCGTGGCCGAACGCGAGCTCCTCGCAGCCGACCGCGAGCGGGGCATCGTGGTCCGGCCGCTCCTCGGTCAGGCTGTGGCAGGAGCCGAGCGGAAGGTGCGGGACATCGACCGCATCCGCGACCTGCCCGGGCTGCGGTCCGAGGTGGACCGGCTCGCCCAGGAGCAGCTCGGCGATCTTCCCGCCGGAGTCCGGCACGCGGTGGCGCAGATCGTTCGCCGCGCGCTGCGCCCGAACCTCGCCTACGACGACCATGAGACGCGGCGCCGCCAGGACGAGAAGCGCGCCGCGGTGAAGGAGGCGGTGCTCCAGGTCCGCCGCGGTGAGAAGATCATCGGCGACGGCGAGACCATCAACAAGACGCACCTGCTCATCTTCCAGGCGATGCGGGCGGCGGGCCGCTCCTCACAGGACGCGCAGGTGAGGTGGGGCGGGGGCTTCTTCGCCGCCCTGGTCTGCGCGGCCCTTTACGTCTTCGCCCGCCGCAACGTGCGCAGGTTCCGCCTGCAGCCCCGCGACGTGGTCCTGCTCGCGACCGTGCTCGTGTTGCAGCTTCTCGTAGTGCGCGGAAGCTTGTGGGGCGCGGAGGTGCTCCGCGATCTCGCTCGCGACGAGGCTTCTGGCACCCTCGCGGCGCTTGCCGGAGAAGCGCTCTTCGCCTCGGTGCCGATCGCGGCGGGCTCCATGCTCGTCCGCTTCCTGCTCACCAGCGAGGCGGCGCTGGTGTGGACCGCCGGCTTCGCTCCGCTCGCGGGCGTCCTGGTCGCGGCTGGTCTACAGCCCGCCGTTCTCGCCCTCGTTTCCGGCGTGGTGGCGGCCGATCGGGTGGCGCATGCGCGGAGCCGCGGCGCGGTCTTCGGCGCCGGGCTGTGGACCGCCGGCGCCAGCATCTGCGTCTTCGCTACCTTCGCGCTCTTCCAGGGCCGCTTCTACCAGCCGGAGACGCTGGCCGCGGCGGCCGGAGCGCTGGTCTCGGGCGCGCTCCTCACGCCGCTCGTGGTGCTCGTCGCGTCGCGGCTCTTGCAACCGCTCTTCGGCTACGTCACCGGCGTGCGGCTCCTCGAGCTTGCGAGCTTCAACCATCCGCTGCTCAAGGACCTCATCGTCCAGGCTCCCGGCACCTACCACCACGGCATCGTCTGCGGGGCCCTGGTGGAAGCCGCGGCGCGCGAGATCGGCGCCAATCCCCTGCTGGCCCGGGTCGGCGCGTACTACCACGACATCGGAAAGGGCAAGAACCCGGTCTTCTTCGGCGAGAACCGCCGCGGCGAGAACCGGCACGACGCGCTCGCTCCGGCTGTCTCCGCCAAGATCATCCGGCGGCACGTGGAGGATGGTGTCGAGGTGGCGCGCAAGGGCGGGCTGCCCCGCCCGATCATCGACTTCATCGAGCAGCACCACGGCACGCGACTGATCGGCTACTTCTTCCACAAGGCCCGCGAGGAAGCGCAGAAGCGCGGCGAGCCGCCCCCCGACGAGGCGGAGTACCGATACCCGGGTCCGAAGCCACAGTCGCGCGAGCTCGCCCTGGTGACGAAGACAGGCTGCCCTTGCGCGTGCTCACGCCGGAGCCGCAGGCGAAGCTCGCGGGCAAGTAGGCCCATCCCGTTCCTGTGACCCGGAACGTCTTCTGGCTCGGCGTCGTCTCGTTCTTCGGCGACGTGGCGAGCGACATGGTGGTGCCGCTCTTGCCCGCCTTCCTCGTCTCGCTCGGAGGTGGGGCCTCCGCGATCGGCGCCATCGAAGGCGCCGCGGAAGCGACGGCGAGCATCTTCAAGTACCTGTCGGGCAGATGGGCGGATCGGTCCCGCAGGCTTCTTCCGCTCGCGCGCGCAGGCTACGGGCTTTCCGCCGCCGTGCGGCCCCTTCTCGCGTTCGCCTTCGCGCCTTGGCACGTATTCGTGATCCGGTGCGCCGATCGGGTGGGCAAGGGAGTCCGGACTTCCCCACGCGACAAGCTGCTCGCCGCGAGCGCGGAACCTGCGCGGCTCGCGGAGGCGTACTCGTTCCACCGGGGGATGGACCATCTCGGCGCCGCCATTGGCCCGATCCTCGCGGCTGGGCTGTTGCTCGCCTGGCCGGGAAGGGTGAGATTGGTCTTCGCGCTAGCAGCGATTCCGGGAGCGCTCGCGCTCCTCGCGCTGCTTCCGGTCCGGGAGGCGAAATCAAAGGAAAACGCCGCTCCGGAGAAGAGCGCTGTCCGAGCGCGGCCGCCTTGGGGATTGCTCGCCCCCGTGGTCCTCTTTACGCTGGGCAATTCTACCGACGCGCTGCTACTGCTTCGCGCGCAGCAACTGGGAATCCGCACCGCGTTCTTGCCGCTCTTGTGGGCCCTGCTGCACGTCGTGCGAGCGACTTCCTCCTGGCCACTGGGAAGGCTCGCGGATCGATTGGGCCGCAGGGCCTCGCTCGCGGCCGGCTGGATCGTTTACGCCGCGTGCTACGCCGGCCTCGCGCAGGCGAGCGCCCCCTGGCACGCCTGGACGCTGTTCGCCGCCTACGGGTTCGTCGCCGCCCTCACCGAGGGAAGCGAGCGTGCGCTCGTCGCTTCGAGCGTTCCGGATTCTGCCCGCGGCGCGATGCTCGGTCTTTACAACTTGCTCAGCGGCCTCGGTCTCCTCCTCGCTTCGCTCCTCGCCGGGTTCCTCTGGGACGTGTTCTCCTCCCGCGTGGCGCTCCTCACCGGGGCGGTCTTCGCCGCTCTGGCCGCGGCAGCGCTCCTTTCCACGCCGGTTCCTGCCCGAAGAGCGGCCAGCCTCTGAAGTCCGCAAGCGGCTTCCGCGAAACGGTCGGACGTCCAACATTGCCGTCATGCGCGTGGAAGAGGGTCGCGTCGTGTCCATGGACTACCTGGTCCGCCTGGCGAGCGGTCAGGTGGTCGAGACGAGCGTCGGCAAGACCCCCATCGACTACCTGCACGGCGGCGGCCAGATCCTTCCGGCGCTGGAGAAGGCTCTCGAAGGCCTGCGCGAGGGTGAGCAGGCCTCCTTCAGCATCCCCGCCGAGGACGCCTACGGTCCGCGCAAGGAAGACAACGTCGTCACGCTTCCCCGCGGCCTCTTCCCGGGCGAAGTCGATCTTCGACCCGGCCTCTGTCTCTACGCGCGCGCATCCGGCGGGCAGAGCTATCCGATCACCGTACGCGAGGTGCGCACGGACACGGTGCTCGTCGACCTCAATCATCCCCTCGCCGGAGAGCGCCTCTTCTTCGAGGTCACCATCCGCGCGGTGCGCGCCGCGGGCACCGAAGAGATCTTCACCGGCAAGCCGCAGGAAATCGAAGTCGTTTGAATCGGCACTAAAAAAGCCCGAGCCAGCGCTTCGCCTCCAGCGCGCGGCCCGGTTGCGCGTTCTTCGCCAGCTCGGCGAAGGCGGCCCTTCCCCGCGCGGCGTCGTCCAGATGCCAGGCTGCGATCCCCTGCATGCGCAGCGTTTCCTCGACGAAGAGCGGGTGGGGAAGCCTGCGGGAAAGCGCCTGCGCGAGGTAGCGCCGCGACGCTTCCCACCCGCCGCGATTCTGCAATTGCTTCGCCAGCAAGTACGAAGGAAGCCCTTCCGCCGGCTCCGCCTCTTGCAGCTCCTTGAGGCCGAGCACCGTCTCCGGACCGGTGTCCCCCTCGGCGAGCAGCTTGCGCAGGGCCGGGGAGCGGCGCGGATCCGACAGTGCCCAGAGACGTGCTCGCAAGGCACGCTCGGCAGGCTCGGGCTGGACGAGAGCGAGCGCCGACAGGAAGCGCTGGCGCGCGGTCGCCAGATCGGAAGCCGCCCAGGCCGCGTCGCCCGATTCGGTGAGGAGCGTCGCGCGCAACGGCTGCGCGAGGTTGGGATGCCCGAGAGCCTTCTCTTCCGTAGCGTTCGCGGCGGCGATGTCTCCCGCTCGCAGCTGCGCGCGGCGCAGCTCGACGAGCAAGGAAGGATCGCCGGGCTCGAGCGATACGCACCGGGCGAGGAGCGCAGCCGCCCGGGCGGGATCGCCGCCGGCGACGATCGAGGCCGCTTCGCGCCGCAGCTCCGCCACCTCGTGGGCGCAGGGCCTGCGCACGATGGAGGGCGACGCGAACCGCTGCTGTGCGAGCGCGACAGCGCGGGCGGGAGCGGGCTCGGACGAGAGCCAGCCCAGATAGGCGTCGGCGAGCGCGTCCGCCTGGGGATCGTCGGCCGCGTAGGCGGAGCGGAAGGCGCCGGCGCCTCCCTTGCGCCAGAGGAAGCGGATGAAGGAGCCGGCCGCGACGTAGGCCCGCGGTCCTGATTCGGCATAGAACAGTTCGGGACGGAAGAGCCGGCGCAGGTCGGGAAGGAGCTTCAGCTCGCGCAAGGCGCGGGCCTCCTCGTCGACGGTGAACTCGCCCGGCGGCCAGTCGGCGGCGACTGCGGCGCCCTCGACCAGCGCTATGTCCGGCACCAGCCCCCGCAGGCGTCCCGGAACTGCGAAGACGCCGCTCGAGAGGTCGGCGAAGGCGGCATGGGCAAGCTCATGCCGCAGGATGAAATGCGGCGAGGGAGCGTCGTTGGTGTGGATCTGTCGCAGCCACGGCTTGGTGAAGCTCGTCTCGGCCGCGCCGATGAGCCGCCGTTTCTCCTCCGCGCTGCGGTAGAGGAAGACGTGGACCTTCCGGCCTTCGACCGGCAGCCCGGCGAACTCGCGAACGGCGCGCCAGGACACCTCGGCGTCGCGGGCGAGCAGGGCACGCGCCTCCTTGGTCTTTTCCCGCGGGAAGTGGAGGACGATGGTTCCCGCCTCGAGGGTTCCGCCCAGCTCCCGATCGAGAAGCTCGGTGCTCGCCCGGAAATGGAAACGCTCCGCCTGTGAAGAGATCGCGAGCGCTCCCGCTCCACAGGCCGCAGCGATCGCGAGACCCGCGCGGCGCCTACGCCCCGGACCGGAGAAGAGGGCAATGCCTGCGCACATCCCCGCATAGAGGAGCGTGCCGAGCCGGAAGAGGTAGAGCGCCCGCGTCGGCCGGATCACCTCGTCGTAGATGGGCCCGGGGAACATGCCGCCCAGGTGGTGGTAGGCGTAGACTTGTGGTCCTCGCGCGAGCGGCCACAGCGCCACGGTCAGGGTGACGAGGAAGACCGCGAAGGCGACGAGCCCCGCGCGCCGGGGCCAGGCGAACCCGCAGGCCGCTCCCAGCGCAGAGGCGAGGATCCCCGACGGCATGGCGATGAGCGCGTACAAGACGAGCCCAGCCAGGGGCTCGCAGGCCGGGCGGCGCAGGCCGTTCAGGAGGATGACGGCCACCGGGATGAGCAGGAGAAGGGCCGCGCTGGAGAGGGCGCGGCCCACGGCGCGGAGCGCATCGGGAACGGGCCGGATGAGCTCGGCGCGAGCCGCTGCGATGCCCGGCGCCGCCCCGAAGAGGCCGGCGAAGAGTGCGATGATCTCGGCCAGCTCGTACCCGAGGTGATCGGCGAGGGGTAGGAAGGCCGCGCACAGGGACACCGCGACGAGCGCTCCTGCGTACACCGCTCGCGCGCGACGTCCCGGGACGCTTGCTGCTTCCCGAGACCTGCTGTCATCCTGGGACGGAATGAGTCCCTCCGATGCCGACCGGCGAAGAGCGCCCCGCGAGCCCATCCGCCTGCGCGTCGACTACGAGCGGATGAACGCGTTCTTCGCGGATTACACCAAGAACATCTCGAAGGGTGGCACGTTCATCAAGACCGCGCGCCCTTTGCCCATCGGCACCAGGTTCCTATTCGCGCTTTCCGTTCCGGCGCTCTCCGAGCCCGTCCAGATCACCGGCGAGGTGCAGTGGATCGCCGGGGCCGACGCGCCGGGTCCGGACAACGAGCCCGGAATGGGCATCCGCTTCGTCTTCACCACAGACGAGGAGCGAATCCGGTTCGAGCGCCTGGTCCAGGGTCTCATGGAGCACAGCCTCGGGCCCGACGTGACCCGCGGCCTGCTCGCCCGCGACGGGACCCGCTAGAGCGCGTCCTATTATTCGCGGACGCCGAGGAACACCGCCCGCGTTCCCGTAGCGACGCCGTGCAACGCGGCCTCGCCGGCGCCCACTTCCAGCACGTACTTCGACGGCTTGTGGACCGACCGCAGCGTGTCGGTGTGCGG
This sequence comes from Deltaproteobacteria bacterium, assembly GCA_005879805.1. Lineage (GTDB taxonomy): Bacteria > Myxococcota > Myxococcia > Myxococcales > 40CM-4-68-19 > VBKO01. The sequence continues at coordinate 17,093 of VBKL01000090.1, forward strand.
CGCGGCGTTCGAGACGATGCCGACCACCGCCCGATCCTCGCCGAGGAAGATAATGTCGAGCGGGATGAGCGTGTTGTGCATCCAGAACGCATGCTCGTCGGGGACTTCGAAGAGGAAGAGCATTCCCCGGTCGCGGGGCAGATCGGTCCGGAACATCAGACCTCGCGACTGCTCCGCTTCCGTGCGCGCGATCTCGACCTTCACCACCCAGGTGCCCCGGCCGGTGTCGAATCGCACGGCCGGATCGGGCACGCTCTGCTCCTCCTTGGGCGCGGCGCTTCCGCGGCAGGTGAAGGCGAAGAGCGCGAAGGCGACGAGCGCCAGGACCGCGGAGGCTGCGGCGATGCGGCGCATGGGGGGAGTCTACTTGGGGCGACACTTAGCGGCCACTAACCGAGTCGTTGAACCGGGCGCCGGAGCCTCAGGGCTTGGCGCAGAACGAAGAGCTGCTCAGCTGCCCGAACAGCGCCTGGAACTTGTCCGCCGGCAGACGCTGCTTCATCACCTCCAGGTACCCCGGATCGAGCGCCAGCTGCCGGCAAGTCAGCCCCGAAGGGCAACTCACGCCGGAGCCGCTGCAAGGCTGCGAACAGTACCCTCCGGAGGTTCCGGGCGTGGCGAGGCAAGCGAAGCTCTCGCACTCGCTGGAACCGAGATAGAGGTACTCGCGTCCCGGCTGCGGGCGGAGCTCCGCACCGCTTGCGTCCTGGAGGTGACACGGCGCGCCCAGGTCGCTTCGCGCGCAGGCGTAGGAAAGAGACGCGAGCGTCAGAATGAGGACAGACGCGGCGCGGCGGGCGGTCGGCTGCATGGCCTTGCAAAGTTGGGCTCCCCGGCCCGCTGGGCAAGGGGTTGCCCGACCGCATCACGGCTCCCATGTTGTCCGCGCCATGCGCCTGTTGCCGCTGTGCATTGCCGGATGCTTGCTCGCTCCGGCCGTCCGGGCCGCCGATCCGGGCGATCAGATCAATGCCGTGCAGAAGCGGCCGCTGCGCGAAGCCCGCAGGCTCGAGATCTGGGGTTACGGATCGATGGGGATCGCCGATCCCTACCTGCAGCGGTGGGGCGGGGGGCTGAGGGCCACCTGGCACTTCCGCGAAGGGCTGTCGGCCGGATTCGACGTCTCCGGGCTCGGTACCTGGGCCACCCAGGAGCTGGTCATCGCCAAGCGCGAATTGCACGCCCGCGTCCTCGAGTCGCACGAGCGGGCCGCAGTGGCGGCGGTCGCCGCGATCGCGCCCATCTACGGCAAGGTCGCGCTGCCCGGCGACAACCTGGTGCACCTCGAGACCTTCTTCGATGCGGGGCTCGGCGGAGCATTCACCGAAACGGATTCCGGACGGGGCCTCAGGCCGATGCTGACCGGAGGTCTCGGCCAGCGCGTCTTCCTCGGCGAGAGCTTCGCGCTCACCGCCCGGATCGGCGGAAACGTCTACGCCGAGCGCCTCGCGGTGAACAGCCAGCCCACCACGCACGCGATGGGTTTCTGGAGCGTGCAGCTGGGCCTCTCCTGGTTCTGGCCGCAAGCGAAGGAGGATCGATGAGGATTTCCCCGACCCTCGCCTGCGTGCTCGCGCTCGGTGGAGCGGCCCGGGCGGAGAATGCCCCCGAGGTGGCTCCCGCGGCCGCGGTGGCTTCCGCTCCTGCTACGGAGCATGCGATCGAGCCGACTTCCACGATGACGGAGTTGCCCGCCATCGGGAACGATCCCGCGGTGCTCGTCGCGCTGCGCGGTACTCCCGCGTCGCTGCCGCCCGTCACCGCACAGATCTTCCGCATCGGCGGCCGGACCGAGGCGGAGCCTCTCTTCCAGATGTCGGTGGGCGATCCCTTCTACAAGACCTGGCTCGTGGGCGTGCGCGTCGAGCACCACCTCGACGAGCGCTGGTCGGTCGGGATGCACGCGCTCGGAGGCGCCTCCGCGGTGTCCGCGCCCATCGAGATGTGCGGAGGCAGCGCCTGCGACGGCCCGGCCGCCGCGAAGCTGCGCTCGACGCCGGGCAACGTGCAGATGATGGCGGGCCTCGAGGCCTCCTGGGCGCCGCTCTACGGAAAGCTTTCGCTCTTCGGCGAGAAGACCATCCACTTCGACGCCTACCTCGCGCTCGGTCCCGAGGTCCTCCGCGAGACCATCGCCCCGGACGCCGCCACCGCCTCCGCCGGACGCTTCGCGCTGGGCGGCCGCGCTTCCATCGGCGAGAGGGTCTTCTTTTCCGACAACTTCATGATCCGGTTATCTTCGCCGCGCTCCGTGCCGGGCCAGCCGGGGATCCTCGCCCGCAGATCGGCCAGATGCTCGCCGCGCTGGATGCGGCCGGGCTGCACAACCTCGGAACCGTCGCGCTCGCCGAGCTCTCCCAGGGCGGAACGGCCGGATTGCGCGCCGCCGCGTCGCAGGAGCTTTCCCGGCGCGCGGCGGACGGCGCTCTGGGCCTCGCGCTCCTCTTGCGCTCGCCTGCCGCCAAGACGCTTCCGCCGGCAATGGCGGTCAAGCTCGCCCGCGCCCACCTGGAGCGCGCGCTGGTGATCGCGCCGCCGGAAGAAGGGAGCTCGTTCGCGACCATGCAGGGACGCACGGTGGAGCCGACGCCGGCGGCTGCTACCGATGCGGCGCCCCAGCCGGCTGCGCCCGTTTCCGCGGCGCAGAAGCTGGCCGCCTCCGAATTGGGCATCTCGCGGATGCTGGCAGCGTCGGTCCCTCCGGGAGACGCGGCCGAGGGCGAGGCCCGCGAGATCGCCGCGCTGGCGGCGCTGGCCGCCGGGGACATCGAGGCTGCGCAAGCTGCTTTCGAGGCCGTCGCCAAGGTTCCGGTCAAGGGAGACGAGGCGAACGCCCGGCACCAGCGCGCCGTCCTGCAACTCGCGCGGCTCGCTTACGCGAAGGGCGACGATGCGCGCGCGCAGTCCTACTACGCCAAGGTGTCGCGCGCGGCGCCCGAATGGCTCGACGCTCTCTTCGAGTCGAGCTGGTCGCATTTCCGCAACGGTGACGACGACAAGGCGCTGGGAAACCTCCTCACGCTGCACGCGCCGTTCTTCCAGGGCCGCTACTATCCCGAGTCGTACGTGCTCAAGGCCCTCGTCCTGTACGAAAACTGCCGCTATCTGGAAGCGCGCCGCACGCTGCGTGAATTCGAGTCGCGCTACCGGCCCCTCCATGACGGGCTCGCCTCCGCGCTCGAGCGCATGCCGACGGCCCAGGCGGCGGTGGAGTCGGTGTCGCGGGGCGGGCTCGCGGCATTCCCTGAAGCGTCGCGCGACGAGGTGGCGCGGGTGATCTCCTCCCCCGAGCTGACGACCGGGCTCGTGCAGGTTTCGCAGATGGCGCAGGAGCTCGATTCCATCGACCACAGGCCGCAGACCTTCCAGCGCACGGCGCTCGCGCAGGCTGCCGTACCGCGGCTACGCGAGGCGCGACTCGATCTGCTCCAGTCCGTCGGCGATCGCCTTCGCTCGCGCCTTCTCATGGAGCGCGGCGAATTGCGCGAGCTCCTCGGGCAGGGGCTGCGCCTCGATTTCGAAATCGCGGGCCGCGAGAAGGAGCTTGCCCAGGCGCCGGAAGATGCATCCGCGCCGGTAGCCCAGCGCAAGACTCCGCCCACCGTCGACGAGGACGAGCTCCTCTGGCCGTTCGAAGGCGAGTACTGGCGCGACGAGCTCGGCAGCTACCGCTTCCAGCTCGGCGAGAAGTGCGCGAGGCCGCGCCCCGCGCCCGCCAGGCCTGCGGGCAAGGGGGAAATACAGACCGCAGCCAAGACCGTCGCTCGCGATGCCGTCGCAACGCCGGGCCCAACGGTCCCCTGAACCAGGGCATCGGCTTTCCCTGGGAAGAGGAGTTCCCTATTCCGGCGGACCCGCGGTTCCCAGCGCCGGCAATCAGGCCCACGCCCGCCTCGTACGAGGGGTCGCGGACAGGCCTGAAGGTTGCACCGCCAGCGGCCGGGAAAGGAGCCGACCGCTTCGGCGGCCGGCGGAAGGGGTAACCCGATGACGTCGGCGCTCGCCATCGCAGTCCTCGCCGCCGCGGCGGTTTCGCAGGGATCGGTCGATGCCAAGACCGCCCTGCAACCGGGACGCGACCCGGGACTGCTCCATCCACACGCCGAGCGGATCGTCCAGGAGAAGGACGAGGAGCAGGAACGCGCCCTGCGAAAGTTGCTCGCTCTCGGCGGCAACGAGGCGGAACAGGCGCAGATCGTCCAGCGCCTCGCCGCGACGCTCCGGGCCCGCGGCCTCTCGCTGGCCATCCGCGCCCAGGCCGAGGCGGACGCCGGTGACGCCGGAGCGGTCGAGCGCGACCGCGCTGCCGCCCAGTCGCTCCGTACCGAGGCGATTTCGCTCTATCGCCAGCTGCTCAAGACCTATCCGCGCGCGCCGCGCCTCGACGAGGCCCTCTTCTTCCTCGCCGACACCTTGCAGGACTCCGGGAAGGACGAAGAGGCCGTCCAGGCCGCTCGCGAGCTGACGCGGCGTTTCCCCAAGTCGCAGTGGGCGCCGGCGAGCCACGTGTTCATCGGCGAGCACCTCTTCGACAAGTCGAAATTGGCGGGAGCGCTAGCCGAGTACCAGGCCGCCGCGCAAGTGGAGACGGACGACGTCTATCCGTACGCGCTCTACAAGGCCGCTTGGTGCCGGTTCAACCAGAGCGCCTTCCACGACGCGATGGATCTGTTGCAGAAGGTGGTCGCGGTCAGCCTGGGCGGCGATTCCGCCAACCCGGTGGAGAAGGGCGAGGCCAACAAGGTCCAGCTGGCGCGCGAGGCGCGGCGCGACTTCGTCATCGTCTACGGGCGCGTGGGCAAGCCGGAAACCGCCCGCGAGGAGTTCTCCCGCCGTTTCGGACGCGAGGCGGGACTCCGGATGCTCGAGCAGTACGGCAAGCTGCTCTTCAGCGAGGGGCGCGATCCGGAAGCGCAGCTCGTCCACCGGCAACTCCTCGCCATCCACGGCGACCGTCCAGCCGCCGCTCTCGACCAGACCCGGCTCCTCATGATCGCGGCCCGCGGCGGGAAGCGGAAGGACCTCTTGCGCGAGGCCCAGGCCCTGGTGGAGACCTTCCAGCGGGTGCGGCGCGCCCCCGGCTCTCCCGACGAGAAGGAGCAGGTCGAGGAGGCCCAGTCGCACGCGGAGGAGACGCTGCGGACGCTCGCCGTCACCACCCACAACGAGGCACGCAAGACCCAGCTCGAAGACACGTTCGCCGCCGCGAAAGCGCTTTACGCGGACTATCTGACTCTGTTCCCCGACGCTCCGGACGCCTACGAGCTCCGCTTCTTCGACGGGGAGCTTCTCTACGGCCTCGACGAGAAGGCAAAGGCGGCCGAGATGTACGAGGCGGTCGCGCGGCAGGACCTCGCCACGATCCGCGCCGGCAAGAAGCCCGGCAAGTGGCTCTCGAAGGCAGCCTGGAGCGCGGTGATTTCGCGCGCCGAGCTGGCGGGGGACTCGCAGCCGCAGAAATCCAAGGAGGCGCGCGGGAACGCGGCGACGCAGACCGGCGCCCCCGCGCAGCGGCCCCTCACCCCCGAAGAGATGAAGCTCGCCGACGCGTGCCTCCTCTATCTCGACGTGCTTCCCGACGGCCAGCACGCGGTGGAGGTCACCTTCAAGATCGGCCGGCTCGAATATCTCTCCGGCAAGCTCGACGCGTCGGAGAAGCACCTCTCCGCCATCGCGCTCAAGCACCCCGAGAGCGAGCTCTCCGAATACGCGGCGAACCTGGTCCTCGACATCGCCAACCTGCGCAAGGATTACCGGGGCGTGCACGACTGGTCGGTCCGCTTCCTCGACGACGGCAAGCTGGCCGCGCGCGGCACGCTGCGGGCCGACCTGACACGAGTCGAGGAGCAGAGCGCCTACGCGCTGGCCGACGGGGTTGCCGAGGACGAGGGCAAGGCCCGCGCGCTCCTCGATTTCGTCGACAAGCATCCCGGCGGCTCGCTGACGGACAAGGCCATCTTCGGCGCCGCCGCCGCGCTTTCACGCACGGGGAGGGTGGACGACGCCCTCGCGGCGCGCTCGCGCCTGTGGAAGGAGACGCCGTCCTCCGAGCTGGTTCCCCGCGCGCTTCTCGCTTCCGCCGCCGATCACAACGCGGTGGGCGATTTCGGGGATGCCGCCTCACTCCTCGAGAAGTACTTCCAGGGCTATCGGCGGGAGACGGAAGCGCGCAAGTGGCGCAGGGCCCATCCCTCCAGAGCGCGGAAGCAGGAGACGGCGCCCCTGTACGACGAGGCCAGAGCACAGGCCGCGCTGCACGACGCGGCCGTCCTGCGCGAGGCGCGCAACGAGATGCAGAAGGCCCTGCAGGACCGCAGCGCCGCGCTGACCGCCTGGCCGAAGACCGCCGATCACGACGAGCAGGTGCAGATCGTCGCGCTCCTTCGCGCGAAGCTCGGCGAGCCCTCGCGCGCTGCCCGCGATCTCGCCGCGGTGGCGCGCAACGCCCACGGCAAGGCGGCGCTGCAGCTCGTGAGCTGGCGCGAGGCGGCCCGGCTCTTCGCCCGCGTCCGGGAGATCGACCATTCACGCTGGGCGTGGAGCGAGCTGGAGAAGATGTACCGCTACCTTCCCGCCAAGGCGCGCGAGAAGCTTCCGGCAGACGCGGTCGCTGCAGCCGCCGAAGCCCATCTGCAACTCGGCTCGCGCACCTTCGACGATTTCAAGAAGCAGCAGATCGAGCCGCCTCTCATGCGGACGCTGAACCGCAAGGTCGCGCTCCTGCAGCAGGTGAAGAAGCGCGCCGAGGAGACGGTGGCGATGCGCCAGGCCGACCCGGCCGTGTGCGCCCTGACCCAGCTCGGCGAGGCGCAGATGCTCCTCGCGCAGGCGATCGCCAAGAGTCCCGCGCCGCGGCAGCTCAACCAGGAGGAGCGCAAGCTCTACCGGGCGGCGCTCGAGGACAAGGCGAAGCCCATCTACGACGAGGCCCGCGAGACGCTCAAGGCGGCCGACGGGAAGGCACACGAGCTCGGCGTCAGCTCGACCTGCGTCGCTCGCGCCGCGACGCTCCTGGAGAAGCTGGACGTGAAGCCGGCACCTCGCGCCACGCTGGCTGTGGCACAGATGCCGCTCGCGCAGGCGCCCTCCTTCGTCGATGCCGCGGGCAAGCAGATCGAGGTCGACAAGGTCGCGGATCCGTCCCAGGGGAGGGAGCGATGAGGAGCTACGGCCCGCTGGTTCTGATGTTCGCCGCCGCGGCGGCGAGCGCCGCGCCTGAAGTCCCCACCAAGGCACCACCGCCGGCGGCGATGAAGAGCCCCGCCTCGGATGCTGCGCCGCCCGACGTGTCCCCGAGCGAGAGGGCGCGCCGGCTTCTCGACGAGGCGCTGGTTTCCCTGACCACCGCGCGCAAGCTCAGCTCTCCCGACACCGACGTGATCGCCCGGTTCCGCGCCGCCGCCGAGATGGCCAAGGACTCGGTGCCCGCGCTTTTCGACTACGCAGTGGCGCTCGATCGCGCCGGCACCCTCGTCGAAGCCGAAGCCGCCTATCGCGCGGCGGCGGGAGCGAGGGGAATGGACGAACTTCGCTTCGCTGCCGCCGCCCGAGCCGCGGCGCTGGCGATCGGGCGCGCTGACGAGACCGCGGCTCGCTCCGCGGTGCAGCTGGCGGCGGCGGCGATGCCCGACGACACCGATCCGTTGCAGCTCGAGGCCGACGTCGCGCTCGCCTTCGGCGACGGCGCGGGCGCGAAGGCCGCTGCCCGCCGCATCCTCGCGCAGGATCCGCAGGACGTCGACGCGCTCTGCGCGCTCGCTCGCGCGCACCTCGCGCTCGGGAGTCCAGGGACAGCGCGGGTCCTCGCGCTGCGGGCCGCCCAGATCGACAAGACGGATTCGCGTCCGCTTCTCGTGGAAGCGGAGATCGCGCGATCGCGCGGCGATGCTGCCGCAGAGATGGTCGCCGTGCGCGAGGCCGCCGCGGCCGACGAAGATTCGCCCCATGCTGCCCTCGCTCTCGGCCGCGCTCTTTTCGAGCGCGGGCAGACTGGAGAGGCGATCGATCAGCTGATGCACGCCGCCGATCTCGCGCCCGACGCGGCGCCCGTCCATCTGGCGCTCGGGGTCGCGCTCGCGACCGTCGATCGCAAGCCCGAGGCTGGAGAACACCTGGCCACCGCGGCGCGGCTCTCCCCGCTGTCGCCGGAGCCCCACTACGAGCTCGCCCGGCTGCAACTGGATGGGCTCGGCGATGCAAAAGCGGCTCTAGAGCAGGCAAAACTTTTCCTACACTTGTCCACGAAGACGCCGCCTCCGGGCCACCCGATCCACGCCTTGCTGCAGCGGTGCGAGGAAGCGCTGGGGAGCCGCACGCAGGCATCGGTCGTGCAGTAGCTACCCGTAACAGGTCGGAGTGAACGCCCGGCGGCACGGCTACCGGGCAACCGAGCAACCGGGAGGCGGGGAGGGGTGGGAGCGATGGCACGCAGGTTCCTCGGAGCAGCGCTTCTGATCTTCGCGGTCGCGGGCCTGGTCCCACAGGCCCGGGCGGCGGACAGCGCGCCGTCTCGCGAGGGCGCTCCTGCGCGGCCACGCCGCACCGTGCTCCACTTCGGCGAGGACGATATTCGCGGCGCTCTCACGCGTCCTGACGGCGAGCTGGTGCAGGCGCCGCGGAAGGTCACCGAGGGCAGTCTTCTGCGCATGAGGCGCAGCTTCGTCGATCGCGCCCTCTCCGGAGTGGCGCACGGCGAGTCGCGCTAGGCATCGGGAGCGGGCGGGGGCGATGGCGATCGCAATCCATCTCAAGGTCTACGAGGGCGGGAAGCTGAAATCGGCGCGCGTCTTCCGCGCCGAGCAGATCCGGCTCGGGAGCGGAACCTGCGACCTCGTGCTCGAAGGTCCAGGGATCCTTCCCACCCACGCAGTGATCGACGCGGGCGCGACCGGAGCGGTGCTCCGGGCCTCGGGCACCTCGCCGATCCACCTCAACGGGCAGCCGATCATCGCCGCGCCTCTGCGACACGGCGACCTCATCTCCATCGGCGATCTGCGGGTCATGGTCGAGCTCCGCGCGAGCGCCCCAGGACAGCAGCCCGAGCGGCGCCCGCGCCTCCGTCTCATCGAGGGCGAAGAGGAGCCGCACAGCGAAATGGATCACCTGGGCCGACCGGCGCTTTCGGTCGTGCGCGAGCCCGGACAGCTCTACGAAGAGGGACGCCACGCGGACGGTGGCCTCCATGCCCTGGATCCGGAGCTCACCGAGATCGAGCCGCCCACCGGGGTACCGATGGTGACCGGCGCCGCGGCTCCGGCGCAGATGGCGGCGCCGCAGGTCGCGCCGGTGGCCCAGGCCGTCCCGGCCCCGCAGGCGCCTCCGCCGATTCCGCTTTCCAGCCTCTCGGGCGGCGACTGCGTGGAGGCGGAGCTCTTCTGGGCCGATACCCGCCTCGCCGTCTGGCAGCTCGCGCCGGGCGACCAGTTGACCGCGGGCACCCAGACGGGTTGCCACGCGCAGCTCGAGGGAATTTCACGTGCGGTGGTCGTCCGCAGCGACGCGACCGGCTGGATGATCTGTGCACCGCGGCCCCTGTCGCTCGCGCTGACGGAGAACGGCAAGACCACCTTGGGTCCCGAGTTGCTCGTGCGCGGCCGCAGCCAAGCCGATGCTCAGGGACTGCTCCTGCCCCTGCCGGCGAAAGGCGTCGCCCTCCTCGGCTCGGGGCAGCTGTCGCTGCGGGTCCGCCGGGTTCCGACCCCTCCGCAAGTCTCCGCCGAACCGACCGACTGGAAGGGCCTGCTCAGCGCCACCGTCGCGGCGCTGGTGCTGGTGGTCGCGATGAAGATGCTGAGCCAGGGCGTTCCGCCGCCGCGCATGGGCGCCGAGGCGGAGGTCATCCGCCCGCGGCCGCTGATCGTGCGCACCACCCCGAAGCGGGCGGATCCGCTCGCTCCGGCCGATCGCGCGCAGAAGGCGGAAGCTCGCCGCGATCCCGGCCAGGCCGTGGCGCGGCACCAGGGTCAAGAGGGTCAGGCGGGCAGCAAGACCTCTCCGCGTCGCGATGCGCGCGCCGAGCGTTCCCGGGACGAGCGCTCCATCGTGGCCTCGAGCGGCCTGCTCAAGGCGCTCGGCGCCGGCACGGGCGCAAGCGACGTCTTCGGCGTCGCCCTGGAGAAGGGCGTGAAGGACGCGATGGGCCACCTCACCGGACCGCGCGCAGGCGAAGCTCACGGCGACGGCGGCATGGGGCTCAAGTCTCTCGGAGGCCACGGCGGCGGCGGCGACGGCTCCGGGCTCGGTCTCGCCCGCATCGGCACCAACGGTATCGGCGGCGGCCTCGCCAACTACGGCGAGGGCAAGGGCGGCCTGCGCGGGAAGGAAACTGCCCAGATCGGCCTCGGACCGGGCAAGCCGGAGGTCGTGGGCAGCATCGACCCCGAGCTCATCCGCAAGGTGGTGCACGATCACCGCGCCCAGATCCGGACCTGCTACGAGACGCAGCTCACTTCGACTCCGAACCTGGCAGGAAAGGTGGTGAGCGCCTGGACCATCGATCCGGCCGGCCTCGTCACCGAAGCGCACACCCAGGAGAGCACGCTGCACGACAAGACGGTCGAGACCTGCGTTGCGTCCAAGATCAAGACGTGGAGATTCCCCATCCCGAAGGGCGGCGGCGAAGTCTTCGTGACCTACCCCTTCATCTTCACGCCGGGAGGCTGACCGATGCTCGCTCTCGCCCTGGCTCTCGTTGCCGCTCCCACGCTGCCCGTGACGCAGCGCGGGCCGTTCGTGGAGATGCAGGCCGGACCGCAGGTGCTCTTCCGCGGACGCGGGATGGGCACCGGGCCCGAAGTGCGGCTCGATCTCGGCCTCGGCGTCACCGAGAGGATCGCCCTCGAGGCGTGGGTTTCCGGAGCGCTGGAGAACGCGCCGCTGCGCGCGCCGGGCGATCAATCTCGTCTCGGCGCCGGCCTGGCCGGCCGCGCCCGGCTCTTCCAGTTCGATGCGGAGGGCAAGGTCGCCTTGTGGGGCCGCGCCGGAGCGGGCTTCGCGGCGAGCAGTCCGGGCCAGTCGGGGCCGCTCGGGTTCGGCGGGGCGCAGATCCTCTGGCAGCCATTCGTGAAACGCTTCGCCTTCGGCCTAGAAGCCGACGCGTTGGTCCTGCGCGGCGGGGCCGGATTCGCCATCCTCCCTTCTTTGCGCTGCGCGCTATAGCGTCCCGGATTGGCGCGCGGGGCCGAGCGGCGGTAACTTCGCTCTCGCGCCGTGATCCTGAGGACGTCCCCTCGGACTTGTGAGCAGTGGTCGCTCGGCGACCTCGAGACGCTGCGCCTCGTCCTGCGCGGCGGCTCGGTGATCGACTGGCGCCGCATCCATTTCCAGACCCGCGACGACGTCGACCGCTACTTGCGGCTCTGCCTCTTCGAGCCGGACGATCCCTTCGATCGGGCGCGCATCCAGGACGTGCTCGACCAGGCCGTGCAGTACCTGCGCACCACCTTCCGTTACCGCGTCGCCGAAGAGGTGGCGCATCCCCGGGAGATCGAGGACCTCTTCCTCTGGGCATCGGGCGCCAAGGAGCCGTTGCGCCTCCGCCGGATAGCCTGCATCGCGCTCAAGCTGATGCACGTCGTCCATCACGTGCAGGCCCGGGCGCTCTTGCATCGGGCCCGCATTTCCGAGGACGAGCTCGCTCACCTCGCCACCGCGCGCGTCGATCAGGCGGCCGCGCAGCTGCGGCGCGAGGGACTACCCATCGTCAGCGCCTCGGGAAGCGTGAAGACGAAGCACAGCATCCTCACCAAGCTGCTCGCCAAGAAGGAATCGCTCGCGGCGCAGGTCTACGACCGCGTCCGTTACCGCGTCGTCGTCGCGACGCGCGACGAGGTGCTGCCGCTCCTGTTGCGCCTATGCGACGTGCTCTTGCCCTTCGCCTTCGTGGTGCCCGGCCAGACGCAGAACACGCTCTTCGACTTCAAGAAGCTCGTGCAGGGAAAGGAGTCCTTGCGCAAGCTCGCGGCCGGATTGCAGGCCGGCCTCGATCTGGAGGCCCACGACCGCAGGTCGGGCCACGCTCACGAGCGCAACGAGTTCAGCGGGGACGGCTACCGGGCGCTCAATTTCGTGGTCGATCTGCCAGTCCGGCTCCCCGAGCGGGCGGTCGACCCGGGGGATTCTCTCGTCACCTTCTGCATGGTCGAGCTCCAGCTCCTCGACCAGGAGACTGCCCTCGCCAACGAGCGAGGACGCAACTCCCACGCCCGGTACAAGAAGCGTCAGCTCCGGGGCGTCCTGCGGCGCCTTTCCCGCGGCCTGGTGGTCCCCAAGCGCACCCGCGGAGGGAAGAAGACGCCTTGACGCGAAAGTTGCCGGGCGCTACTTCCGGGCGCCGCGGCACCGTAGCCAAGCGGTAAGGCAGGGGTCTGCAAAACCCCCATTCGGCGGTTCGATTCCGCCCGGTGCCTTCCATCCCCCATGTTCCAGTCCTGGTACGCCACCTGCCCGCGAGGAGCCGAAGAAGTTCTCGCGGGGGAGCTGCAGGGAATCGGCGCCAAAGGCATCCGCCCGGGGCGCGGCGGGGTGCGCTTCACCGGCGAGCGCGAGGTGGCGTTGCGCGGTTGTCTCGCGCTCCGGACGGCGCTGCGGGTCCTCGAGCCGATCGGCGAGTTTCCTGCCGAATCATCCGACCAGCTCTACGCCTCTGCACGCGAGCTTCCCTGGGAAGAGTTGATCGCCCCGGGACAGACCATCGCGGTCTCGGCGAGCGGCCGCGCGCCGGGACTTTCCCACACCCGGTTCGTCGAGCAGCGTACCAAGGACGCCATCGTCGACCGCTTGCGGGAAGTGCGCGGCGATCGCCCCGACGTGGAGCTCCGTTCCCCCGACGTCCTCGTCGTCGTCCATCTCGGCGAAGGGCGAGGGAGCGTTTCGCTCGATCTCGCCGGGGAGCTTCTCTCCAATCGCGGCTATCGGGTGCGGACCGTGGAGGCTCCGCTGCGCGAGGCGCTCGCCGCGGCGGTAGTGCTGCTGAGCGGTTGGGACGGAACGACGCCGTTCCACGATCCCCTGTGCGGCTCGGGAACCGTGGCCATCGAGGCAGCCCTCATCGGGCTGCGCCGCGCGCCGAACCTGCGGCGGAACCTTTCCTGCGAACGCTGGCCGCGGACGAAAGCGGACCGGCCCCTCATCGCGCGCCTTCGCGAGGAGCTTTCCGCGCTCGAGGCGCGCAGTGAGCTTCCGCCCATCCTGGCATCCGACCGGGATCCGGAGGCCGTCGCGGCGACCTCCGCCAACGCGCGCGCGGCCGGCGTTCCGTTGCGCGTTTTCGAAAGCGATGCGCGGGCGATCGCGGCCCTCTCACCACCCGGGCACGTGGTCGCCAACGTTCCTTACGGGGAGCGCCTTTCGGCGGGATCGCGCAAGCAGTTGAAGAGCTTCTACCACTCGCTTGGCGACGCTCTCGGCGCCCTTCGCGGACATCGGTTGGCCTTGCTCAGCGCGAGCGACGATTTCGAGAGCGCTTTCGGCTTGCGGCCCAGATCGCGGACCACGCTCTGGAACGGGCCGCTGCGCTGCGCGCTCTATCGGTACGGGCGGTGAGCAATCGGGGGCTTCGAAGGGTCGTGTTTTCCGAGATCGTATTCGTCGCGGTAGTTCTCGACCTCGCGGTCCTCCTCCTGCGCCGCGCGGGTGTCGGTTCGAGGTGGACTTGGCCGCACTCGCTCTCCGTTCGCCCGGCCGTCGCGCTTGCTCGTTGCTTGGGGCATCGTGCGCCTCCTCTGTCGGAAAGGTGACGACGGTCCGCCTCGAGTCAATTGTTGGGCGCTCGGGCGCCCGCGAGCGCTCCGTGCGGGCTTGCGAGGGCCTGCCCGCTTTCGCGCGCTGAGCGCCTGGCGGATTGATCCTCCGGCGCCCTGACAAAAAATTCGAGATTGCTTGGTGCCCAGGGTGAGATTCGAACTCACACGCCTTACGGCGCCGCCCCCTCAAGACGGTGTGTCTACCAGTTCCACCACCTGGGCGAGGTCGGGAGCGGGCTTCTAGCACTGCCCCCGATGTCGAGCAAGCCGCTCACCGCTTCGAGGGAGTCTGCGCGGGGACCGACGAGGGCGAGGCATCTTGCTTGCCGGGAGCGCTCTTCTGCGTTCCGGGATTGGCGGTCGGCGCCGCCGGGCCACCGGCCTGGTTCCCCGGAACCGGCACCAGCGCTCCACCGGTAGCGGGAGCGGGCGCGGTCTGGCCCGTCGGCAGCGGGGGCTTGTCCGAGCCGGTCTTCTTCGCCGCGTTTTCGGCGGCGATGTTCCGGTTTGCCCGCATCACCGAGTCGCTGTGCGAGGAGCGGTAGGCCAGGGTCAGCGAGGTGATCATGAAGATCGCCGCGCAAACCTCGGTGACCTTGGCGAGGAACGTCACCGATCCGCGGCCACCGAATACGGAGGTGCTGCTGCCTCCTCCGAGCGCGGCCATGGCGTCGCCTTTTCCCGGCTGGAGAAGGATCACGAAGATGAGGAAGACGCTCACGATGACGTGCAGCGCGATGATGAACCAGGGACCCATGGGGCGGCGAACGCTACACGCGAGCGGGCCCGCGCGCAACTGGCGCAGGCCCGCCCGGAATTGATTCCGATGTGGAGGACTACAACGACTTCAGGTACTGGACGAGGTCGCTCTGTTCGGCCGGCGAGAGGGCGAGCGACATGGCGGTGTTGTAGTGAGCCACCACGTCGTCGAGCGTCGCGAAGCGGCCGTCGTGATAGTAGCGCCCCTTCGCCGCCGGATTCGTGGTCATCGCGTCGTGGGCGAAGAGGCCGTGGAGCGGCGTCGTCCTGTATTTGCCATCCGGCGATCGGTTTGCCTGGATGTTGTCGATTCCGATCTCCGCGCCGTCGTGCATGTTCCAACCCGCATCGGTGTACAGCGGCGCCACATGGCAGGTGGCGCACTTGGCCGCGCCGGTGAAGAGCGCTTCCCCGCGCTTCGCGGCGGCGGCGTCGAAGCTGCCGGCCGGCGGGGTCGGCGCCTCGAGCGCAAGCTCGTAGAACTCGAGCGCGCCGAGCTTCGAGGTGACGAGATCAGGCTGACCAGCCGGAGGAACGGTGTGTCCCATGTGGTTCGCTGGCGCCGCAGCCACGGGGAACTTGGCGGAGTTGTCGAGGCGCGTGTCGGTGTAGCTCCCCTGGCCGTGCATCTCGAGGACCGCGACGAAGGCGTTCCACTGCGTGATCGAACCCCAGCCCGTGTAGGTGTGCATGTTCACGCCGCGGAGGCCGTAGGCGGGTGGAATGAGCGTCGCGGAGGAATTGACCTCGGGCGCGTGCAGCGTCGGATTGCCGTCGAGGAAGATCTCGGCGTCGTATTTCCCCGGACCCCAGCTCGTGAGCACGCTCTTGAGCGTCGGCACGTCGACGCCGAGCAGCGTCGCCACCGGCTGGAGATTGGGGGCGAGCGAAACGATGGCGCCGACGTTCAGGTCGCGGTTCGGCCATCCGTCGAGGCGCTTGCCGATGCCGGGCGCGAACGAATTGTCGACCGTCGAATGGCAAAGGGCGCAGGTGATGCCCAACGACTTGATGCCGCCCGCGCCATCCGAAGACGCCTTGACGCCCACCACGGCGTCGAGATCGAGGAGCGCGAGGGTCGTCGCCGGCGCCTTCAGATCGACCTTTCCCGCCTTGATGTCCGCGACGAGCGATGCCGGCAGCGCATCGGCGTCGACTTTGAGACCAACCGAGAGGGCCGTCGTCGGATCGACCGTCGCGATGGCTTTGTTGAGCTGAATCGTGTTGGTCCAGAAGGCCTCGTCTCCGAAGGTATCGGAGCGGAAGATCTTCTGACCATCGTCGAAAGTCTTGTCGGCGGCCGTCTTGTTCGGATCGACCGGCGGTGGTGCCGGCGGCGCCGGCGGCGCAGGGGGCGGCGGGCCGACGTTGTCGTTCTTGCTCGCGGTGCAGGCAGCGAGAGCTGCCGCTAGGACGATGGAGCAGGCAATTCTGCTGCGGAACGCGATGGCGCTCATTTGGATCCCTCCGGCGGTAGCCATGAGAGCGCCGACGCGCCGGAAGGTGACAACTCGATGCGGGATCCCGCGAATCCTGACGAATGGTACGATTTCGTACGAAGGCGACGGTACCAGCCGTCAAATCTCGATGATGCCCTTGCGCAGCCCTTCGGTGACCGCTTCCACCCGGTTCGTGACGTCGAGCTTCTCGTAGATGTGCTCGAGGTGCGTGCGAACCGTGGCGCGAGAGAGGTCGAGGACGTGCGCCGCCTCGTTGTTGGAGAGGCCCTTGGCGATGAGGCGGAGGATGTCGATCTCGCGCCCGGTGAGCGGGCGGGTGGGCGGCTCTTCGCGGAGCGGCGGGACGGCCGGCGGCGGCAACTTGGGGTCCTCCGGCACGTGGAAATGGCGCAAGAGGCGCCGCGCGAGGCTGGGCTGGATCACGCTCCCGCCCGCGTGCACTTCGCGGATGGCTTCGACCACCTTGCTCCCCGAGGCTCCCTTGAGGAGGTAGCCCGAGGCGCCCGCCTTGACCGCCTCGATGACCTTCTCCTCCTCGTCGAAGACGGTGAAGACGAGCACCTCCACGGCGGGCCAGCGCGCCTTCACCTCGCGCGTCACCTCGATCCCGCTCATGCGCGGCAACCCGAGGTCCTGGAGGATCACGTCCGGGCGGACCTTGGTCAGCTCCGCGAGGGCGGCCTCGCCCGAGAGCGCGGAGGCGATCACCTCCACCTCTGGCGATTCGTTGAGCAGCTTGAGCAGGCTCCTCAGGATCTGCGGCTGGTCCTCGACGACCATCACCTTGATCCTCGTCGTCTCTGTGGCGCTCATCCGGTTGATTCCTCCCTGGTGCGAACGGTCAGATCGATTCGCGTGCCCCGGCCTTTTGCGGAGCTCATCTGCACCCTGCCGTGCACCTTGGCGGCGCGCTCGCGCATGTTGGCGAGCCCGTAGTGTCCCTGGCGCTGGAGCTCGTCGGGATCGCGCGGCATCTCGAAGCCCGGACCGTGATCCTGGATGCTGAGCCTCGCCTCGCCGCGCTGGAAGGCGAGGACCACGTCCACTGCGGTCCCGCGGCCGCAATGCTTGCTCACGTTGGTGAGCGATTCCTGCAGCACGCGGAAGAGGGCGAAGGAGCTCTCGGGACCGACCGTTTCCTCCGCGCCGCTCCTCGAGAAACGGACCTGCAGCCGGTGGCGGGTGGCGGCGAGCTGACAGTAGTCGCGGAGCGATCCGGGAAGATCGAAGCTGTCCTGCATCATGCGCAGCGAGCGCCGCAATTCGTCCACCGATTGCTCGGCGGCGCCGTGCAGATCGGAGATCTCCTTGCGCGCGCGCGCAGATCGCGGTGCCGGGCACGGTCCCGCTCGTTCAAGTAGACCATCAGGTAGACGAGGATGCAGTTCAGCGCCGCGTACCAGAGGAGGACGAACCCATCGAGCTGTCCGCCCCCGCTTCCGAAGAGGACGCGCTCGAGCTTGAGGACCGCGGGAAAGGTGAGGAGCGGCGGCACGAGCGCGAGCGGCGTCGGGAACAGCACCACGAATAGCGTGGTGAAGAGAAGCTGGGCGGCGAAGAACGGGCTGCGCAGGCCGCCGGTGAGAGCGGCGACCCACACCAGCACGAGGAGATCGGCGCAGAGGGTCGCGAAGGTGACGGCGCGTCCGAGGGACGGGTTGCGCAGGAGGAGGTAGTTCGCCGCGCTGTACGCGACCATGGCGAGATAGACGACGACGGCGACGGGGCCGCCGATGCCCAGCGCGCTCGACCAGCCGGGTACGCCGAGCACGAGAAGGCCGAGCGTGAGGAAGGCGATGCGCGCGTAGAAGAGGGCGCGGGCGCGCGTGAGGAAGCGGTCCTCGGTGAAACCGATGCCGGTCGATTCGGCGCGAGCAATCGAGGCCTTTTGCACGGCCTCCGGATTCAGTGCGGCCGCCCCCGATCCGCTCACCATTGGACGATTATCAGACACTTCGCAGCGCGATCAAACGAGGGCATTCGCGGGGGCCGGGGCGTACGGCGCAAAGCGTTGCTCCGCGGCGCGAGCCTCCGTATCCTGGGCGCTTTCCCGGATCCGGGAGGCAGTTTGCGAGAAGAGCTCCTCGAACGGCCCACTCCGCTCCTACGCTTCCGGGAGGCGCTCCTGAAGATCGAATCCCTTCGGCCTTCGGGCGAATCGGAGGACCGCGGGCTCTCGATCTTCCCCGCACTCGCGCGGGGAGCCTCCGCCTCACTCGCCGCGACGGCGGGCGGGGCGATCGCCGCGGCAGCCTGGGCAAAGCCGCGAGGCGTGCGGCTCTTCCTGGCCCTTCACGGCATCGCGACCCATGAGACCCGAGAGACGTTGCGGCTGTTCGGCGCCGAGGTCGAGGTCGTAGAGTCGGCCTCCGAGGCTGCGGCCCGCGCGTCGGCGCGGGGCGGGACGCTGCTTCCGCCGCTGGATGGAGACGAGGCCGCTGCTGCCGTCGAGCGGAGCCTGGGCCCCGAGCTAGCCGCCGATGCCGGAGCGGTACCGGCGATCTTCGCTCCTGCCGGGACCCGCGCCGCGATCATCGCCGCGTTGCGCGCATTACCCGGGGCGCGCGGGGTTGCGCTCGTCGCCGGCGACAGCGAGCTGCCCGGGCTCCCGCGCGTGGCGGATCTCCCCGCGTCCGTCGAGCGAAGGGTGGTCTCCCGCGCATCCTGCGCCCAGGCGCGTGCCGCGCTCGCCCGGGAAGGCGGGCTCCTCGCCTCCCATGCTTCCGCCATGGCGGCGCTGCTCGCCGCGAGCGAGGGAGGTCTCGCTCTCGTCACTAGCGGCGAGCGCGAGTTCAGCCTGGAAGGCGCCGCGTGATCCGCACCGCCGTCATCCTCGGCATGGGAGGCCTCGGCTGCCCCGCCGCGCTCCTCCTCTGCGAAGAGGCCAGTGCGGCGGAACTACCCTTGCACCTCGTGCTGGTGGACGACGATCGCGTCGAGGCCTCGAATCTATCCAGGCAGATCCTCTATCGCGACGGGGACCGCGGCGGTCTCAAGGTGGACGTCGCGGCTAGACGGCTCGCGCCCTTCGGCCCTCTGGTCGAAATCGAGTCGCGGCCGGTCCGGTTCGATCCTTCGACGTCGGCGCAGCTTCTACGGACGGCCGACGTGGTGCTCGACGGCACCGACGCTTTCGAGACGCGCTTTGCAGTCAACGATGCTTGCTGCGCCGCCGGCATCGCGCTCGTGCACGGCGCCGTGCTCGGCTGGACCGGCCAGATCCTCACCGTGCTGCCGCGCCGCGGCTCTTGCCTGCGCTGCTTGTTCGAGGGCCCGCCTCCGCCCGGCGCGCTGCCGGCCTGCTCGGAGGCAGGCGTCGCGAGCCCGCTCTGCGGAGTCATCGGGGCGGCAATGGCAGCGGAAGCCATGCGCGTCCTGACCGGCTTGCCAGCTCGTGCCGCCGGGCGCCTTCTCGTCTGGGAAGGCGCAACCGGCCGCCGGCGCGAGATTCCCGTCCGACCCGACCCAGTCTGCGCCGCCTGTGGTGCGCCCGCCCGCGCCGAGCGGCATCCTTGATCCGGAGGAATCCGATGCCCGTGACCGTGAAGATCCCCGCTCCGCTCAGGCCCCTGACCCAGGGTCAGGCCGAGGTGGCGCTCGAGAACGCTCCTACCGTGAAGGCGGCGGTGGAGGAGCTGTCGCGAAGGTACCCGGGGCTGCGCGAGCGGCTCCTCGACGACAAGGGCGCGCTCCGGCGCTACGTCAACATCTTCCGCAACGACGAGGACATCCGTCACGGCAAGATGCTCGACACTTCGCTCTCCGCGGAGGACAAGCTGACCATCGTGCCGGCCATCGCGGGCGGCTGAGGGGCTCCAAACGACGTGCGCCTGACCGACGCGCAACAAGAGAGGTACGCGCGCCATCTGCTCCTTCTGGGCATCGAGGGGGCGGGGCAGGAGCGGCTACTTGCATCGAGCGTGCGCGTGCGCGGGACTGGCCGCGCCGCGCGCGCGTGCGCGCTGTACCTCGCGGTTTCGGGCGTCGGTACGCTCGCCGTGGACGGCGGCGATCCGGACGGTGAGCTTCGCGCTGTTTCCCCGGACCTGCGACTCGGCGGCGATAGGGACGAGGTCGACCTCGACATCGCGCCGGCGGACCCGGCGGGGAGCGGACCGGCGGAGGCGGCGGCGGCCGGCTCCTGGGCGGCGCTCGAGGCCGTCCGCGCGCTCGCGGGGCGGCGGTGATCCTGGAATCGCTCGAGCAGGCGGTCGGAAATACGCCGCTCGTCCGCCTTCGCGCCCTCGAGCACGAGACGCCGGGCGTCGAGCTATGGGCGAAGCTCGAGTGGTGCAATCCCGGAGGAAGCGTCAAGGATCGGGCGGCGCTCGGCATCATCCGCGACGCCGTCTCGCGCGGGCTGGCCGGTCCGGGAACGACGCGTACCCTGATCGATTCCACGAGCGGCAATACCGGGATCGCCTACGCCTGGATCGGGGCGGCGCTGGGAGTGCGGGTCGCCCTCGTCATGCCGGAGAATGTTTCCCCGGCGCGCAAGCGCATCGCACGCGCCTTCGGCGCCGAATTGATCTTCAGCGATCCGCTCGAGCAGTCGGACGGCGCGATCCGCCTCTGCCGCAAGCTGGTCGCGGAATCGCCCGAGCGTTACTTCCATGCCGATCAGTATTCGAATCCGGCCAATCCCCGCGCACACGAGCAGACGACCGCACCGGAGATCTGGCGCGGGACGCAGGGAAGGGTGACGCATTTCGTGGCCGGGCTTGGGACGACCGGGACGGCGATGGGGACCGGGCGCGGCCTCAAGGGATTTTCCAAGGCCGTCAAGGTCGTGGGCCTCGAGCCGGCCGAGGCGCTCCACGGGCTCGAAGGTCTCAAGCACATGCCTTCGAGCATCGTGCCGCCCATCTACCGGGAGGAGGAGCTGGACCGGAAGCTTTCCGTTGCGACGGACGACGGATGGGACATGGCCGAGCGCCTTCTCGCCGAAGAGTCGCTGCTCGCCGGCCACAGCGCCGGCGCCGCGGCCTGCGGAGCCCTCATCGTCGCAAAGGAGCTCGCGGAGCGCCGCGAGCGCGGAGTGGTGGTCACCCTTTTTCCCGACCGGGCGGACCGCTATCTTCCCGAGGCGCCATGACCGTGCTTCCCGAGACCATGCTCGGCGAGATCGCCGGCCACGCCCGTTCAACGTATCCGGCCGAATGCTGTGGAATCGTAATTGCCGATAGCGAAGGCAACCCGCGCTTCGTGCCCATACCCAACATCGCCGGAACGGCCGGGGCGCAAGGAACGAGCCAAAGGAATGGCCGCGACGGGTACGTGATGGATCCCAAGACGCTGCTCCGCGCGCTCTCCCGAGCCGAGGAAGAGGGCGGCTCCCTGCGCGTCATCGTCCATTCCCATCCGGACGTCGGAGCCTACTTCTCCAAGGAGGACAGGGACATCGCGCTGGGCGGCGGCAGCGAGCCGCTCTGGCCGGGCGTCGACTATCTGGTGGTTTCCTGCCGCGCGAACGGCGTGGACGACGCGAGGCTCTACTCCTGGGATGCGAGCCGGTCCGATTTCAAGGAAAAGCAAGTTCCGATAACTTCCGCGTTTCGGTAAATCCCCGCAATAACCGTTCAATTTTCTTGCAAAGAAGGTACCGGGCCTGTAGTGTGGGTCTCCCTCCTCCCGCCCGGAGCCTACGGCAGATGAACGGCACCACTTCCAGCGGCTTCACCGTTTGGTTCACCGGGATGATGGGGTCCGGCAAGAGTACCCTTGCGCAGGCTCTCGCTAATCGTCTGAAAAGGCTGGGGAAAACTATCGAGGTGCTCGACGGCGCGGACGTCGAGCAGTTCCTCGGGGTGGGCCGGGCGCAGACCAAGGACGAGCGCAACGCCGAGACCCGCAAGCTCGCCTGGGCCTGCCGGCTGGTCACGCGAGGCGGCGGCATCGTGCTTCAGGCCGCCGTCGATAGCCCTTACAAGGAGACGCGGGACGAGGCGCGCAGGCAGATCGGCCGGTTCCTCGAAGTCTTCGTCGAATGCCCGATCGAAACGCTCATCGAGCGCGATCGGACGGGGCGCTACAAGAAGGCGCTGGCCGGCGAATTGAAGAACCTGGTCGGAATCTCGGAGCCGTACGAGCCGCCGCAGCATCCCGAGGTGATCGTCGATACCTCGAAGACGGGGGTCGACGAGGCGGTCGAGCACATCCTCGGGCAGCTCGTCGCGCAGCATTTGCTCGACCCCGCCGTGGCGGCGATGAAGTCGCGTCCCCGCGTCGCCACTCGCACCAAGGAAGTGGCAGCTCCCCGCGCGGCTCCGCGCCCGGCGGGAAAGAAGACCGCTCCCAAGCCGGCACCGGCGAAGAGCGCGAAGAAGACCGCACCGAAGCAGCGGGCTGCCGCGCGCACGGCCCGCGCCGCCTCGCGGGGCCCGTCCCGGTCCAAACGGCGCTGACCGCCGCCAGACCGGCGCGCGCGTGCTACAAGGCGCAGCCGTGGAAGCCGACCTGACGCTCGCTCGAGCAAAGGAGGGCGCCGCCCGCGACCGGCTGGGGTCCCTGGCGAGTGTCCTCGTCGCCTATTCGGGCGGTGTCGATTCCTCCTACCTGCTCTGGCTTTCCCGCGACGTCCTGGGAGACCGCGCGGTGGCCTTCACCGCGCTGTCCGCCGCGGTTCCCGCCGACGAGCTGGAAGGAGCTCGAGAGCTGGCGCGCTCCCTCGGCGCCGAGCACGTCGAGCAATCCTCGGCGGAGATCGAGGATCCGCGTTACATCCGGAACTCGAGCGACCGCTGCTACTTCTGCAAGACCGAGCTCTACACGCTCGCCACCGGCTACGCGCAGGCCCGCGGAATCGCCGCGGTGGTGAGCGGAACGAACGCCGACGATCTCGTCGACTACCGGCCGGGCCTCACCGCCGCCTCCGAGCACCAGGTCCTGCATCCGCTCGCGGAGGCGAAGCTCTCCAAAGCAGAGATCCGCGCCCTCTCGAAAGCAGCGGGCCTTCCCACCTGGGACAAGCCGCAGCAGCCCTGCCTCGCGAGCCGGATTCCGTACGGAACCGAGGTAACCCGCGAGCGCCTCGATCAGCTCGCCCGGGCCGAGATGGCGCTCCGGGCGCTCGGGCTGCGCGAGTTTCGCGTCCGCTTCCACGGAGAGATCGCCCGCATCGAGGTGGCGGACGCCGAGCTGTCACGGCTCCTCGCCGTCCGCGTCGAGGCCGCGCGCGCTCTCCGGCAGGCGGGATTCCGCTTCGCCAGCGTGGATCTCGAGCCCTTCCGATCCGGCCGCCTCAATGAGGCCGCCGGCCTGGTCCCCCTCCGCGGCTCCTGAAGCGCGGAAGGGGTCGATCGCGGCGGGATACGACACTTCGAGGAGCGCGAGCCCGTTCGGCGGAGCGGTCGCTCCGCGCCACGGGCGCTTTCCGCGAGCGAGGCGCTCGAGCGATTCCGGTGTGGCGAGGCCAAGCGCTACCGCGGCGAGATGGCCGGCGAGGTTCCGTACCTGGTGCTTGCGGAAGGCCGGAGCGGAGAGCGTCAGCTCGGCGCTGCTCTCGCGGTCGTCCAGCGACCACGAGGTCAAAGGCGGCGCCGGCGACCTGCGGCTCGAAGGAGAAGCGAGGCCTGGAAGGGCGGTGAGTCCGCGCAACGATTCGAGGGCCGCGCGAGCAGCTTGCCAGAGGGGTCGAGCCTGCGCGCCGAGGTGCCAGGAATCGGCATCGCGCGATGGGCCCCACCCGTAACGGTAGCGATAGCGCTTGCCAATCGCGCTCGCCCGGGCATGAAACGACGCCAGCGCAGTCGAAGCGGCGAGGATCCGCATGCCGCAAGGCAGCGGCAACTCGCGCAGCGAGCGCAGCTCGATGGATTGCCGGACCGAAAACGAAGCGATCTGGCGACACGCGTGGACGCCGGCATCCGTCCGTGCGGCCCCGTGGACCTGTACCCGCTCGCCGAGCAGGGAGGCGAGCGCATCCTCCAGGACGCCTTGGACCGTCTCCCGGCCCGGCTGCCGCTGCCAGCCCGCAAACCCGGTCCCCCGGTAGCCGAGCGCCAGCGCGTACGTCTTGCGCTCCATCGACCTCCCACCAGCGGTCAAGCCGCGAACGTGGCCATGGCAAGCGCCGGGAAGTCAGTCTTTGGACAGACTGCGGCCGGCGGACAAGACACCCGGGGCCCCTGTCAAGCGTCGTTTTCTGGCACGACGTGCATCACATCTCTATGTTTCGGTGCGAAGGGGTGGTAGGCGCTCCCCGGCGGTTGCCGCGCCGCTGCGGCCACGCGTAGACTGGCGGGCAGGAGGTGTAGATGAGCCGGAAGGACAGCCATCACGGCAACCTGTCCTGCTCCTTCTGCGGGAAGGGGCAGCGGGAAGTCCGGAAGCTCATTGCTGGGCCCACCGTCTACATCTGCGACGAGTGCATCAAGCTTTGCAACGACATCATCGCCGAAGAGTCCGAGCGCGAAGAGAACCGCCCTGCGGTCGCGCTCCCCGCTCCGGTCGAGATCAAGACCTTCCTCGACGATTACGTGATCGGGCAGGAACGGGCGAAGAAGATCCTCGCCGTCGCGGTCTACAACCACTACAAGCGGATCTACTCGCGCAAGCCCGCCCGGCAGCGGCCGGGCATGCAGGCAGCGCGGCAGCCGACCGACGCGGACGTCGAGCTGCAGAAGTCGAACATCCTGCTCATCGGCCCGACCGGATCGGGCAAGACGCTTCTCGCCCAGTCGCTCGCCCGCTTCTTGAATGTTCCTTTCACCATCGCCGACGCCACCAGCCTCACCGAGGCGGGCTACGTGGGCGAGGACGTCGAGAACATCATCCAGAACCTGCTCCACGCCGCCGACTACGACGTGGAGAAGGCCCAGCGCGGCATCGTCTACATCGACGAGATCGACAAGATCGCGCGCAAGGGCGACACGCCGTCGCCCACCCGCGATGTCGGCGGGGAGGGCGTTCAGCAAGCCCTCTTGAAGATCATCGAGGGCACCCGCGCCAACGTCACGCCGCGCGGGGGCAAGAAGTACAACCAGCAGGAGTACATCCAGGTCGACACCTCGAACATCCTCTTCATCTGCGGCGGCGCCTTCTACGGTATCGAGAACATCATCAAGCGCCGCGCGGGAGAGAAGGGCCTGGGCTTCGGCGCCCACGTGCAGCCCAAGGACAACCGCGGCGTCGGCGAGATGCTGCAGCTGATCGAGCCCACCGACCTGATCAAGTTCGGGATGATCCCGGAGTTCGTCGGTCGCCTGCCGGATCATGGAGAACGCGATGCTCGACATCCAGTACGACGTGCCGTACCGGGACAGCGTCAAGGAGTGCAAGATCACCGAGGGCGTGATCCTGCGCGGCGAGGAGCCCACGCTGTTCTTCGAGAAGGATCGGAAGACGGCGTAGCGCGGCATTCAACCGATGCAGGACCCCAGCGGCGCCCACTTCCTCCGGGAAATGGGCGCCGCGGCCTTTTTGGCAGGCTGCGCACGAGCCCGCGCAATTCTTGTCAGTCCGCGCGTTTGTGGTGTTCTGGGGTGGGTGTGAACACGCCCGCACGTGGGCCGTCCAAGAAGCAGGAGGGTCGGAACATGCTCCGCAAGCTGGCTCTGCTGTTGGTTCTCGTGCCCGTCGCGGCCCGCGCACAATCGGCGTGGGAAGAGGGCCAGTGGGCCGGCGACGATCAGTACAGCGCGCCGCAGTGGGACGATCCGCGCGACGACAGCTATGCTCCGCAGGAGCAGTACGAAAATCCGCCGCCTCCTCCCGATGATGAATCCGCAGACTCGCATTACGATGTTCGCGACTCACCCGTCGTCGACCGGCAGCATGTTCGGCGACGGCTTTGCCGGCTGGTGCCCGCTCGGCCCCCACGGCGCGGTCGAGGACAATCCGCGCTACTGGGTGTTCGTCCCCTCGGGTAGCTTCCTCGAGCCTGTCCGGACCCACGCAGTGCCCATGCCCCAGGTGACCTTCCCGCGCGTGCGGCCGCTCCCTGTCGGTCGGCCGGGGCCGTATGCTGGGCCGGCGCCGCGGATCATCGAGAAGCAGACGCGAGTGCGGGTGCGACCCGTCCCGGTGATCGACGCACGTACGAGGGTGCATCCGCAAGTGATGCCCTCGGGCGCGGTACCCCTGTACCGGCCGCGGACGGCTCCCATCGCGCGCTCCCAGCCCACCGCGCAACGGTACGGGGCGGTTCCGGCCCGCGCCGCGGCGAAGCCTGCCTCGAGCGAGTCGTCGAAGCCGGGCACCCGCGCGGCTCCGTCCAACTCGAAGCACTGAGGAAGCGACGTCCGCGGTTGTGCGCTCGCGCCGGACGAGGAGTAGATCCGTCCCATGAACACGCAGGTGGTTCCCCGAGGCGGAACCAGGCACCGCCTCGTGGCGGTCGCCCGCGTGCTCGTCTGGTTGGCAGTGGCGGCATGCGCGGTGATCTTCGCGCGCAGCATCCATTGGGGCTCGGTGCGCGACGCTTTCGCGGCGGCAGACGGACGCCTCCTCGGGATAGCGGCGGCGCTCTGGATCGGCTCGACGGTGTTCCAGGGCACGCGCTGGTACGCGCTGGTCCGGGCGGTGGCGAAGCCGTCCTGGCGCTCGGTCCTCGCCTGCTACTACGTCGGTCAGGCCGGCAGCGTGGTCCTGCCCATGCGCGCGGGCGAGGCCGTCCGCATCGAGTTGCTTGCCCGCCGGAACGGCCTTTCGCGCGCGGTCGCCCTCGGCACCGTGGCCATCGATCACACCGTGAACGGCTGCGTGATGTTCCTCCTCGCGGCCAGCTTACCGTTGTTCCTGCCGGTGCCGACGTGGACGCGCGTCGTGGTGTGGACGGCGGTGCCGGTCGTTTTCGGGCTCGTCCTCGTCATGCTCCGGCTTGCCCGCGATCCGAAGGCCCATCCCGGAGCGAGCAAGTTCCAGCGTTCCCTGAACCGGCTTC
Organism: Deltaproteobacteria bacterium; assembly: GCA_005879805.1. Lineage (GTDB taxonomy): Bacteria > Myxococcota > Myxococcia > Myxococcales > 40CM-4-68-19 > VBKO01. The sequence continues at coordinate 43,936 of VBKL01000090.1, forward strand.
GCGGGGGGTTGGTCGGGCTCCGGCGGCCGCGCTCGGTGTTCGGCGCTTTTTCCGCCGCCATCCTCGCCTGGACGCTCGAGATCGCCACCACGGCGTCCGCTCTCGCCGCCTTCCACCTTCCGCACAGCGCCGCGGCAGCCATGGCCATCCTCTTCGGCGTGAATCTCGCCCTCGCCATCCCGGCGCCACCCGCGAACCTCGGCAACTTCGAGTTCGGCGCCGGATTCGCGCTCGTCGCCCTTGGCGGTGACAAGAATGCGGCGGCTGCCTTCGCCCTGGGGTTCCACGCCCTGCAGATCGTTCCCGTGCTGATCATCGGTGGCGCCTCGCTCCTCGGGTTCCGCGGCCGCCAGATCGCCGCCGCCGCCCACGTCGCTGCCCATCCGTCCGAGGTGGAGCAGGCGGGAGAGGATGCCGAGGCGGCCGTCGCCGAGCAGGCGGCGCGAGGATCGCTCGGCCGCGCGCAGCCTTCACCCGGGGAGTGATTCGCCGAGCACCCGCAGGTAATTCCCGCCCAGGATCCCGCGCAGCTCTTCCGCGTTGAATCCACGGCGCGAGAGAGCCTCCGTCAAGATCGGATAGTGCCGCGCCTCCCGCATCCGTCTCGCGCTCCAGACGAAGCCGTCGAAATCGGTGCCGATTCCGACGTGCGCGGCGCCGGCGACGAGCGCTCCGTGCACGACCGCGTCGGCCATCTCCTCGACGTCCGCGGAGAGCCCGCGCTTTTTGAGGAGCCACGACCAGCTGATGATGCCGATGACGCCGCCGCTGCGCGCCACGGTGCGGGCCTGGTCGTCCGAGAGGTTGCGCTCGGTCTGGAAGAAGCGGCGGAAGCCGACGTGCGTCGCGAGGAGCGGTCGGGTGGCGAGCGCGGCGACGTCGGCGAACGACCGATCGGAGCAGTGGGTGACGTCGACCAGCACGCCCAGCTCCTCGCACTTCTTCACCACCGCGCGGCCGAGGCCGGTCAGGCCGGGAGCGCCGCGCAAGAGAGTGAACGGTCCGAGCTTCGCCGGCTGCGCGAGGCCGTTGTGCACGAAATGGGTCAAGGTCAGGTAGCGCAACCCGCGCGCCGCCAGCGCCTCCAGCTTCTCGAGCGAGCGCTCGAGGTGGTGCCCTCCTTCGGCAGCGTGGACGATGGCGAGCTTCGCGGAAGACAGCGCCGGTCCAACCTCGCCGCGCGCCCGCGCCACCTTTGCGAGGGCGGGAGCGCGCTCGCAGAGGGCCTCGACGAAATCGAGCTGCCGTTGCGCTCCCTCGAACGGCGGCGGAAACGGCGGCACCGTCGGCGTGTAGGCGCAGGCGGTGAGGACCCGCAGGCCGCCCTCGATCATGCGGGGCAGATCGAGCTGCTGCCAGATCGGGCCGTATCCGAACCAAGGCGGGCGGAAGGAGCGGGAAAGGTCCCGGCTCAACCAGTGCGCGACGAGCCCCGGGTGCGCGTGCAGATCGGCGACGGGCGATGAGGCGTGGATCGCGTTCGCGTCGAGCGGCTCTGCCCCTTCGCGGAACGCCAGCAAAACGCTCTCAGTGCTGCGTCACTCGCACGGTGGTCTTCATCTGCCTGCCCGTCTCCATGTCGCGCGCGCTCATGGTGAGGATCCCCTCGATGTTCACGTCGAAGGTGATCTCGAGGCGCGCCTTGCCGGCAGGTGCCGGGCGCAGGCCGCTGAAGAGGAAGTCGCCGAGCAACTCGTTGTGCGAGACCTGCCCGTGGTCTCCCTGGAAGATGCGCATGGCCACTTCGGTCTGGTCGTCGTAGCTGGTCGTCGCTTCGATGGCCTTGGCGTTGGGAATGGCCGCATTGCGCGGGAAGACCACGTGGAACGTGCCTCCCGCCTTCTCCAGGCCGATGGCCATCGGGATGACGTCGAGCAGCTGCAGGCGGAGGTTGGAGTTGTCCTCCAGGGAATTGGCGTAGAGCGCCGCGCCGATGGCCACCGCCTCATCGGGATGGACGCCCTTGGAGGGCGCCTTGCCGAAGCGGTCGGTGAGCCGCTTCTGCACCAGCGGCATGCGGGTCTGGCCGCCGACCAGCAGCAGCTCGTCGACCTTGGACGGGTCGAGCTGCGCGTCCTCCATGACGCGGTCGAGGATCTGGAAGGTCCGATCGACGAGCTTCGAGGTGAGCTCCTCGAGCAGCTTGCGGGTGAAGACGAAATCGATGTTGAGCGGCTGCCCCTGCGGGGTCATGGTGACGAAGGGCACGTTGAAGGGCGCCTGCTCGCGGCTCGAGAGGTCGATCTTGACCCGCTCCGCCAGGTCCTTGATCCGCTGCATCGCCACCGGATCGGTTGCGAGGTCGATATGGTGCTTCTTCTGGAAGTCGTCGATGACGTGACGGATCATCGCCTGGTCGAAGTCCAGCCCGCCGAGGAAGATGTCGCCGCCCGTCGCCTTCACCTCGAAGACGCGGTCGCGAATCTCGATGATCGACACGTCGAAGGTGCCGCCGCCGAGGTCGTAGATGACGACCGTCTCGTGCAGGCTCTTGCCGATGCCGTAGGCGAGGGCGGCCGCGGTGGGCTCGTTGATGATCCGCACCACCTCGAGCTGGATCATCTTGCCGGCGTCCTTCACCGCCTGCCGCTGCCGGTCGGTGAAGTAAGCGGGCACCGTCACCACCGCCCGGGTGACCTTCTCTTGCAGGTAGTCCTGGGCGACGCTCCGGATCTTGTTGAGGATCTTGGCGCTGATCTCGGCCAGCCGGAAATGCTTCTTGCCCACGTCGAGCACCACGTCGTTGCGCTCGCCCGGCCGCATCTCGTAAGCGACCGATTTCTGCATCTCGGCGACGACGTCGCTCTCGAACGACCGGCCCACGAGGCGCTTGGCCGCGTACACGGTGTTGCGCGGGTTGAGCTGCCACTGGCGCTTGGCCTCGTGCCCGATGAGCTCGTTGCCCTTGTCGTCGATGGCGAAGATGGAGGGGATGATGAACTCGCCCCCCTTGTAGGGGATGAGCTTGACGTGCCCCTGCTGCTCGACGATCGCGGCGCAACTGTTGGTCGTGCCTAGATCGATGCCGATGATCTTGCTCATCGCGGTGCTAGACTAGCATGGTGGATTCGCTGCGCTACCTGCAGAGCGTCGGCGAGCAAGTGCGCCACGCTTTCGTCGGCAACAAGACCATCCTCTCCTTCCAGGAGTACATGGAAGGCTTCTTCGAGAAGCCCCGCGTCCACGCTCGCGACGCGGCCCAGTACATCCGGGACTGCTTCGACTTCTACGGCACCACCACCGCCAACAACCCGGGCGGCGCGATGCGCCGATTCAAGCTCTTCGACCGGCCCTTCGACCAGGGGCCGGGCTCCCTGCAGGAGGGGGAGGGCGGGGCGCCCGTCTGCGGACACGAAGAGGTGCAGAACGCGATCTACCGGATCCTGAACGGGTTCGTGCGAGCCGGCAGGATCAACAAGCTCATCCTGCTGCACGGACCGAACGGCAGCGCCAAGTCGTCGATCGTCGCCGCCATCCAGCGCGCGCTCGAGGACTACTCGCGCAAGGAAGAAGGGCAGCTCTACCGCTTCAACTGGATCTTCCCCAGCGAGAAGCTGGTGAAGGGATCGATCGGCTTCGGGGAGAACGCCGGCAAGGGCATCTCCGGCGAGCGGGTAGAGACCTACGCCCACCTCGAAGGCGAAGCCGTCGACGCCCGCATCCACTGCGAGCTGAAGGACCATCCGCTCCATCTCGTGCCCCGCATGGAGCGGCAGCGCATGCTGCGGGAGACCACCAAGCCCGATTCCATCTTCCAGCTCTCGCAGGCGATGCTGGAAGGCGAGCTGTGCCACAAGTGCCGGCAGATCTACGCGGCGCTACTCCAGTCCTACAACGGCGACGTCCTCAAGGTCCTGAGGCACGTGCAGGTCGAGCGCTTCTACATCTCGCGCCGCTACATGCACGGCGCCGTCACCGTCGAGCCGCAGATGGCGGTGGACGCGGACTACCGGCAGGTGACCCACGATAGAAGCCACGGCGCCCTTCCCGGCGCCTTGCAGAACCTGGCGCTCTTCGAGCCGTACGGACCGCTGGTGGCTGGGAACCGGGGGGTCATCGAATTCAGCGACCTCTTGAAGCGTCCGCTCGAGCACTACAAGTACCTGCTCGGAACGGTGGAGACGGGCGTGGCGCGCGCTCCCCATTCGGTGTGGGTGGCGGCGCAGTGGGCGGTCCTCACCCGCATGAAGAAGCCGGTCTCGGAGCGGTACAAGGGCGAGCTCCGCAAGCTGGTCGATCACCTCACGCCGCTGGAAAAGCTCCAGCTGTACGACCGCGGCGAGGCGCCCGCGCGGCTCGCCGGCCCCCAGGGGCGCGAGTTGAAGAAGCACGTGCAGGACCTCTGGCGGGAGAGCGACGCGTATCCCAACTACGAGGGCCGGACCGGCGCTTCGGCGCGCGAGCTGAAGACGGTCATCTCCAACGCGGCGCAGAACCCCCGCTACAAGTGCCTCACGCCGCAGGCAATCCTCCTGGAGCTGGAGGAGCTGGTGAAGGACAAGAGCGTCTACGAGTTTCTCCAGCAGGAAGTGGTCGACGGCTACCATGACCACGAGGAGTTCGTGCGGGTGGTGGAGAACGAGCACCTCGACGTCCTTGACGAGGAAGTGCGCGACGCGATGGGGCTCGTCTCCGAGAAGCAGTACCGCGAGCTGTTCGAGCGCTACGTGCAGCACGTGCTCGCCTGGACGCGCGGCGAACGGGTGCGCAACAAGCTCACCGGCGAGATGGAGCGGCCCGACGAGGAGATGATGGCGCAGACGGAGGCCATCGTCATGACGGGGGGCGAGGAGCGGCGCGAGTTCCGGCGGGCGCTCATCGCGAACATCGGCGCCCACCGCATCGATCATCCGGAAGGGGAGATCGACTACTCGCAGATCTTCCCCGATCTCTTCCGTCGGCTGCGCGATCATTTCTTCGACGAGAGGAAGAGGATCCTCCGGAAGAACAGCGAGAAGATGTTGCGGTATCTGGGTGAGGATCGCGCGCAGCTGTCAGTGAAGGAGATCGCGCAGGTAGAGTCGACGTTGGGGTCGATGAAGGAGCGGTTCCGGTATTGCGATAATTGCGCGAAGGACGCGCTCCTCCTCCTGCTTACGAAGCGCTATACCGATTAACGGTCACTTCAACGAAAGATCGATCTACCTGCCAGCTCGGGAACTCGTTTTCGGCTAGCTCGGGAACACGAGATGGAAAAACTCCGCCCGCCCCGCGACCCCCAACTTCGCATACACCTGCGTCAGGTGCTGCTTGATGGTCTTCTCGCTGTTCCCCATCATCGCGCCGATCTCCGCCGACGTGAGCCCCTTGAGGACGAGGCGCGCCACTTCCTCCTCCTTGCGGGTCAACCGCGCCTTCGACAGCGCCCGCGTCACCAGCTTGGCGAGGTCCACGTCCACGCCCGTCACCTTTTCGAGGACGCCGCGGAGGGAATCGGTGGTGAACGGCTTCTCGAGCAGATACGCCGCTCCGGAGTTGAGCGCTTCCTTCAGGCGGGGCTGATCGGCGAAGGCGGTGACCAGCACCACGGGAGCGCGGACGTCCTGCTTGCGGAGCGCGCCGATCATCTCGATGCCGGTCATCTTTCCTTCACCCAGCACCACGTCGGCGACCACGGCCTCGACGTGGCGAAGCTGCGGATCGTGCAGCGCTGCCTCGCCGCTCGGGTGCGCGAGGCAGGTCCAACCAAAGGCCTGCATCCGGCGCGCGAGGATGGTACGGGCATCGGCTTCGTCCTCGACAAGGAGCAGGAGCCTGGGCTGCGGCGCTCTTGCGACGCTCTCGGACGTACCGTTCGTCATGAAGCGATCCTTTCGCCGTTGGCGGTCACGGTCAAGCGACCCATCCGCCCGGGGAAGGTAAAGCGGAACACGGTGTAGCGGGGTTCAGCCGCGACGCACACCAATTCGCCGCCTCCGGCTCGCGCCAGGGCGCGGGCGATGGTGAGCCCGAGGCCGGTGCCGGTGCCGCCCGACGAAAAAGGCGTGAAAAGCCGCTCGCGAAGCTCGGGAGGGATGCCCGGTCCGTCATCCTCGACGGTGAGCTGGACCATTTCGCCGGACTGCCGGGCCGAAAGACTCAGACGTCCGCCGCGCACCTTGCGTAGGGCATCGAGCGCGTTGGCGGCGACGTTCTCCACCGCGCTCGAGAGGGCGAGGGGATCCGCCCGCACGAGCAATCCGCGGGGGCAGTCGATGACCACCTGGGCCCCGCTTTCCCGCGCGGCGGAGGCGAGCCGGGCGAGTAGATCTTCGAGGACCACGGAGAGGTCGACGAATCGCTCGACCTCGTCGGGAGCACGTCCGGCCCGGGCCAGATCGGAGAGCCGCGCCGCCGCGCGGTCGGTGTTGTCGCGCAGCCGCGCGAGGAGCTCCGAGCGCCGCGCGGGATCGGTCTCGTCGCTCGCCTCCTCCAGGAGGAGCTGCACGTTGTGGAGCGGGTTCTTGAGGTCGTGCGCGATGGCAGCCGCGACCACCCAGATGGCCTGGCGGCGCTCGGTTCCGGCGAGGCGTTCCGCGAGGACGCGGGAGGCCGCGCGTTCTGCCTCGTGCAGGCGCTTGTATCGCTGGGCGACGAAGAACGCGGCGGCGACGAGCCCGCCGGCAAGGGGCGGGGCTGTCCAGTCCACGATCACGGCGATGGTCTTGACCGGCCCGGCCGACGCCTCGACTGGAGAGACGATGTGGTCCGAGCTGTGCTGAGCCGTTTGCTCGCCGCGTTCGCCACGCTCGCCTTGCTCGCGCCTCTGCCGGCGCGTGCGAAGAGCGAGAAGTCGCGCGTCGTGCAAAAGGCCCTGCTCCAGAGCGTGCGCGTCGAAGTGACGGTCGCGGGCAAGGTGGCGCGCGCCGCGACAGGCGTCGTGGTCGCGAACGACGCCGGCTCGAGCTTCATCCTCACCAACGAGCACGTCGTCTCTCGCGACGGCCTCAAGGGCACCCCTTCGTACACCATCGTCGTCGAGCGGCCCGCGCTGCGGCGGATCCCCGCTCGGGTACGCTTCGAGGGCGAGGTGCCGGCAGAGGATCTCGCGATCCTGGAGATCGGCGAATCGTTGCCCGCGGTGTCGATCGGTCAGCCGCTGGACGCTCAGGTCGGCGACGATGTGGTGGTGATCGGCGCTCCCTACGGCCGCTCGCTGAGCGTCAGCTCCGGGATCGTCAGCCAGGTCGAAGTCGTCGACGGCGATCCGCGAGAGCAGCGCTCGATGAAGACCGACGCTCCGATCGGCTACGGCGCGTCCGGGGGCGGCGTCTTCGGCGTGCCGGGCGGAAAGCTCGTCGGCCTCGTCGAGGGATACCGCACGGCCAAGGTGAGCTTCGGCGGCATCGGCGGAAACGACTTCACCTTCGACGTCCCGATGCCGGGCGAGACGTTCCTCTCGCCGCCCGCGAAGATCCGCGCCTTCCTGGTGCGGTCCGGGATCGGCCGCCGCGCCGGAATCAAGGACGCCCCCTGGGTCGATCCGACTGGACCGGGCACGGTGGCGTCGCGGCCGTTCGACGAGCGCGCAGCCGCGATGCAGCGGTAGCGTTTCCCTCCTTCGACCTCGCCGTTAGAATCGCCCCCCATGCGGGCGGACTGGGATTCCTATTTCATGCAGATCGCGCGCGTCGTGGCCTCGCGCGCGACCTGCGATCGCAAGCTGGTCGGCGCGCTCCTCGTGCGCGATCGCATGATCCTTTCGACCGGCTACAACGGCTCGATTCGCGGGATGCCCCACTGCAGCGAGGTCGGGCACCTGATGGAAAACGAGCACTGCGTCGCCACCATCCACGCCGAGGCCAACGCGGTCCTGCAGGCGGCGCGCAACGGCGTAGGCATCGACGGCGCCGATCTGTACACGACTGCAAGCCCGTGCTGGCCGTGCTTCAAGCTCGTCGCCAACGCGGGAATCAAGCGCATCGTCTATGGCGAGTTCTATCGCGACGATCGGATCTTCGAGGTGGCGAAGAGCGTCGGCATCTCGCTCGTCGACATGAGCGGGCTCGCGGCGAAGCCCGCCGCCACCTGAGACTTCCCTGGACAGACGTCCACTCCGCAAGTGTGCTGAAACGAAAACACCGGGCATCCGCACTTGACGGTACCCGGTTCCGCGCCGTTCATGGACGGGTGCGCTCGGCTTCCGGAGGGCCCGGATCGGAAAGCGCGGCGAGCGGGTGTTCCCTGCTCGTCGAACGCGCGGCTTCCGCCCTGGCTCACGAGGCGAAGAACCCGCTCCACAACATGGCCCTGCATCTGCAACTGGTGAGCGAGAAGCTTCCCGGCGACGCGGCCCGCGGCGTCGACCGGCACTTGCAGGCGATGCGCGACGGGATCGCGCAGGTCGATGCGCTGCTCAAGGCGTTTGCCGATCTCGCCGCTCCGGCGAATCTGGTTCCCGATCTGGGACAGGCGCTGACGCGCGCGCTCCTGCTCTTCTCGTTCGAGGCGCGCCGCAAGAGCGTCGAGCTCACGCGCAAGGGCCCGGCCGAGGTGCGGGTGGCGGCGCCCGGGGAGGCCGTCCTCGAGATCGTCTGCAACGCGGTGCTCGCCGGCATCGCCCTCGCCCGGGAGGGACGCCTGACACTCGCCATCGAGCCCGACGGCCAGCGGGTACGCCTCGAGGTGATCGCCGACGGAGGCGTTCCCCGGCGCGAGGAAACGCTGCCTCACCTGGAGGCGGTCCGCCGCCTGTCCTCCGTAGCAGCGGCCGAGCCGTCGATCGACGTCGAAGGGGCAGGGCCCGCCCGGCTCTCGCTCTCGTTCGCCCATACGCGCTAACAGGAACCCGGCCCTCCCAATGACCGACACCGCCATCCAGAAGGCCCGGGCGCTCGTCGTCGACGACGAGCCGTCCACCCGCGAGCTATTCGCCGAGCTGCTCGAGCGGTGGGGCTACCACGTCGACCAGACCGACGACGGCCATGGCGCTCTCAAGCTGGCGGCCGAGCTCCACCCGGACGTGATCATCAGCGACCTGGTGATGCCGAAGCTCGACGGTCTCGCCCTGACGCGCGCGCTGCGCGAGGAGTCTCCGGACACCCCGGTCATCATCATCACCGGCAAGGGAACCATCGACGCGGCCGTGGAG
>VBKL01000091.1 GCA_005879805.1 Deltaproteobacteria bacterium
ACGCCGCCGCGATTTGCGGCGCCCTGCTCGCGGAGCTTCGCCTCCGGGTGGACCTCGGCGGAGGCGAGAACGCCAAGACGGAGGTGGTGGCCGTGGGCGGGTCCCTCGCGGGCAGCCGTCCCCGCCGCGAAGTCTCCGCCAAGAAGCTCCGCGATCTCGCGGAGAAAGGCCTCCTTCCCGACGGCGAGGAGAAGTCGGTCCACCTCGCCCGCTGCCCGCAGGCCGTCGCCGAAGCGCTCGACCTCGTCAGCCTCGCTCCTGCGGAATTGTGGTGCGCCGAGGTGCCTATCCTGATCGATTCCGGGCGCGCCGGATCGCTCCGGCTCATCCTCGACCGCGAGCCGCGCCGATCGCTCTTGCGCGCGCTGCGCGGCATCTCGCACGAGGCGTCGCTTCAAGTAGGCCAGGAGCGGGACCGGTTGCGGGTCGTGCAGGATCTCCAGCGCGCGCGCCAGAACCACGCCTTGCTCGCCGCCGCAAGCGCCCGCCTGCGCCGCGAGATCGTGCTCGGCGACGTGCTCCGCGCCATCGCGGACGAGCTGCGCAAGATCGGGTTCGAGAGCGCGATGCTCCTCGCCGAGCCCGAGGGCCTCGTCATCGCGCACCTCTCCCATCGCGGACCGAAGCCGCAGGAGGCGCTCAAGCTGCTCGGGATCAAGCGCCTTTCCGAGCTGCGCGATTTTCCCGCCGATCCGGGTCGTTCTGCCCTCCTCGCCTCGCTCCTCGCCACCCCCGAGCCGGTGGTCGAAGTTTCAGCGCAAACGCTGCTTCGGGCGCTCTTGCCGCGCCGGGTGGGCAAGAAGGTCCGCACCGAGCTCGCGGAAACCCTCGGTCTCGACAACCTGCTCGCGGCGCCCTTGCGCGGAGGCGGCGATGCGCCGCTCGGGATCCTGCTCGCCGCGAGCCTTCCAGGCCACGAGCCCGACCTGGGCATCGTCGCTGCCTTCGCCTTGCAGGCCTCGCTGGCGCTGGAGCGCGTCCGCATGCGGGAGAAGGTCCGCGAGCAGGCGCTCGTCATCGAGCGCGCCGTGGAAGGCAGGACGCGGGCGCTGCGCGAGACCAACGAGCGGCTGCGCGATGCCGACCGGCGCAAGGACAACTTCCTCGCCAACGTCTCGCACGAATTGCGATCGCCGCTCGTGACCATGCTCGGGTACACCGACCTGCTCCTCGCCGAGAAGCTGGGTCCGGTCACCGACCGGCAGCGGCAGTGCTTGCAGATCGCGCGTTCTTCCGGCCGGCGCCTCCGAGCCTTCATCGAGGAGCTGCTCGATTTCTCGCGCTTCGAATTGACCCGCGACTCGATGAACTTCCAGCCCTTCATTGCCGAGGACGCCATCGGTCACGCGGTGACCGCGCTCGCTCCGCGCTTCCTCGAGCGCCGGATCAGCGTGCGCAAGAAGTTCGCTCGCGATCTCCCGGCGGTCCTGGGCGACCGCGAGCGGGTGATCCAGGTGCTGACGAACTTGTTGATGAATGCCGAGAAGCATTGCCGCGACGGCGGGAGGATCGCCGTTTCCGCCGAGGCCCGGCCGGGGTTCCTGCAGATCTCGGTGCAGGACAACGGATCGGGCATCGCGCCCGAGCATCTCGAGAAGATCTTCGACCGCCTCTACCAGGTGGGCGACGTCAAGGATGCCCGGGCCCTGCGCGAGGCGGGGTTGGGCCTCGGGCTCAACATCGTCAAGTCGATCGTGGAAGCGCACGGCGGCGAGGTCGGCGTTTCGAGCGCCATCGGCAAAGGGTCGACCTTCACCTTCACACTGCCGATCGCCGATGCCCGCCCCGCCGCCGAGCGCATTCCCGCGACGCAGTGAGAACCATGGACCTGTAAGTCGCTGGCCCGGGAGCGACGCCGCGGCTACCCTCGCGCCGCATGAGCCTCCTCGCCGGTTCGGTCCGACAACTCGTTCGACGTCCGGGCTTCGCCCTGTTCGCCGCGGGCGTTCTCGCGCTCGGCCTCGGCGCCGCGCTCGCGATCATCGAAGTGGTGGACGCCGTGCTCCTGCGCCCCCTGCCGTTTCCGCAGGAAGAGCGGCTGGTCAATGCCTGGCAGTCGGACCTGCGCGGCGGCGGCACCCGGCTCACCGTGACGGGAGCGGACTTCCTCGCCTGGCAATCGGAGGCGATGGGCTTCGACCGCATGGCCGCCGTGAGCGCGCGGGGTTTCAATTTGCTCGGCGGCGACCGTCCCGAGCGCATCGAGGGAGCCATCGTCAGCGCCGGCTTCTTCTCGCTCCTCGGGGTCGCGCCGCTCGTCGGCCGCGCCTTCACGCCCGGTCTTGCGGGTCCGCGCGCCGCGCTCCTTTCCGAGTCGCTGTGGCGCGCCCGATTCGGCGGCGAGACGTCCGCGGTGGGGCGGACCATCTCGCTCGACGGCGAGCCGGTCGAGGTGATGGGCGTCATGCCTGCCTCCTTCCGCTATCCGGCGACTGCCGAGCTCTGGCTCTCTGCGCGGACCCGCGTACCCGAGCATCCGACGTACCCGATCGATCCGGAGACCGATCGCGGCCGCCACTACCTGACCGTGCTCGGGCGCCTGCGGCCGGGGATCTCGCTGGCCGAGGCGCAGTCGCAGCTTCGCGTCGTCCAGGAGCGCATCGCGCGCGAGCACCCCGACGAGGACGGCGACGTCGGCGCGATGCTCGTTCCGCTCCGCGAGCAGATCTTCGGTCCGGTCCGGCCACTCCTCCTCGCGCTCCTCGGAATCGCGGGGCTGCTGCTCGGCGTCGCATGGGCGAACGTCGCGCACCTCTTTCTCGCCCGGACGGCGACCCGGTCCCACGAGGTGGCGATCCGCGTTGCCCTCGGCGCGACCAGGGCCTCCTTGTGGAAGCTCCATTTCGTCGAGGCGCTGGTCATCGCCTCCGTCGCCGCGGCGGGAGGACTGGCCATCGCCGCATTTCTCGCTCCCGCCCTGGTCGCGGCGAGCCCCCAGGCCAACTCCTTGCCGTCTCCGCGAATCTCGGCGGAGGTGATCGCCGCGGCGGTGGTCCTCGCCCTCCTCTGCGGCGCCACGCTCGGTCTCATCGGCGCTTTACAACGGGTTCGCACCGCCGAATCGCTGCAGGAAGGGGGGCGCACCGGCGCCGGGTCGCGGCGCCAGTCGCGTTTCCGCGCCGCCTTGATCGCCTTCGAGATCGCGCTCTCGCTCCTCCTGCTCCTTGCCGCCGGCCTCCTCGAACGCAGCTTCCGGCTGCTCTCGGCCGTCGATCCCGGTTTCCAACCGCAGGGCGCGCTCGCCGCCGACCTGCCGCTCCCGCGCCTGCGCTATCCCGATGCCCGCACGCAAGCGCGTTTCGCGGGCGATCTGCTCCGCAAGCTGCGAGAGGATCCGCAGGTCGAAACCGCCGGCCTCGTCTCGCGATTGCCGCTCTCGCCCAGCAATACCGTCGGCGAGCTCACGCTCCCCGGGCGCGAGAGCGAAGCCTTCCCGGTCGACCTGCGCCTCGCCACCGACGGGTACGCCGAAGCGTTGCGCATTCCGCTTCGCGAGGGCCGCACCTTCACGCCGGGCGATCTGCTCCCGGGCGCGCCGCCGGTGGCCGTCGTCAACGAGGCGGCCGCGCGCCGCGCGTTCCCCGGCGGAAAGGCGCTCGGGCAGCGCGTACTCATCTGGGGCGAGAAGGTCCCGAGCGAGATCGTCGGAGTGGTCGGCAACGTCCGCCACGTCGGTCTGGAAACGGATCCGCGGCCGGAAGCGTGGCGACCCGTGGGCGCCGTCGGCTGGTCCAATCTTTCGGTGGCGGTGCGGGTGCGGGGGTCGCCTGCGGCCGCAGCGGGCGCGGTCCGCGAGGCAATCGGGGCGATCGATCACGAGCTTCCCGTCGTCCGCCTCGAGCCCATGCAGGATCGCACCCTGCGCACCCTCGCGCCGCGCGAGTTCACCCTCGAGCTTCTCGCCTCCCTGGCGCTGCTCGCGGCGCTCCTCGCTGCCGCGGGTGTTCACGGCGTGACCACGTACCTCGTCGCACAGCGTCGCCGCGAGCTGGGCGTCCGCCTGGCGCTCGGCGCCACCCCGGGCGGGATCGTCCGTTTCGTGGTGGGCGAGATGATGACGCCCGTCGCCGCCGGTTGCGTTTTCGGGATCGGGGCGGCCGCAGCGCTTTCCCGCTTCGCCCGCGGCTTCCTCTACGGCGTAGCCCCCATGGATCCCGCGACTTTTCTCCTCTTGCCCCTCCTGCTGGCCGGAATCGCCGCCCTCGCGACCGCATCGGCCGCCGGCCGTGCGGCCCGGGTCGATCCCGCCGAATCCCTCCGATCGAGCTGAAAGTGGCGAAGTGTTCGCGCGTAGGCGACCCGCCGGCGTCGTCGCAAGCGAACGCTTGCCCGGACTCGCGCCGGTATGCGACGTTCGGCGTGTCCTGGGAGGAGACGGAGAACATGATCGCAGCCGTGGCGTTGACCCTCACCTTGCAGATGACACCTGCCGCCGAAGACCCTGCGACCTACACCCACGTTCCCTGGTCCGTGCTGGCGGAAGGCCCGTCGCACCCGCACCTGCGCTCGTGGACGTGGATCCCCGCGGGGGCCTACGGCTTCGCGACGTTCGGGGCCGGCCTCGCCGGCGTCGTCATCAACAACGAGGGCCGCTTCGGCTCCCGCGACTTGAAGGCCGGCAACACCGCGATGGCGATCGGCGCCATCGTCGGGCTCATCCCGGGCCTGCTCATCGGCCAGGAAGCGCGCAAGGAAGAGAACTCGACCACCCGCGTCTACCTGCCCGTCGCCGACGTGGCCGGAAGTCTCGCGGTCGTCGTCGGGTACCTGTTCTCCCGCGGCAAGCTGTAGCGGAGCCGCCGCCTGGGCTCAGTGCAAGTGCAAGCGCGCGGGACCCTCGGGCGTCAGCTCGATCGCGATCGCCGTCCGGCGCGAGGCGCCGCCCGCGGAGACCAACGTCACCTCGACGGTCGCGCCGCCCGGCCGGGCACGCACGGGAATCTCGAGTGTCGCCGGTGCGCCTCGCGCGCCATGGCGGTCGTCGACGCGCGCTAGCGCCCGGCCTTCCCGATAGACGATCACGTCCGTTTCCACGATGTCGCCGGGCAGGGCGGAGGTGAGGTCCACCTCGACGACCATGTCGCGCGGGCTCCGTGCCCGGGCGAAGAGCACCAGGCCGCCGGCGAGCACCAGGAGAAAGCCGATGCGGAAGAGGCGTCCCTTCACGTCTCGTCGGAGGAGGAGTGCTTCCGCGGCTTGATCTTGGCCTTGATGTGCGGCTCGCCGGTCGGCTTGAGCCGGACCTCGGCATTCACTTCCAGCGTCACGCTGGTGAGGAGCTTCCAGATCTCCCGCCGCATGGTCTCGCTCTCGAGGAACCGCCGCACCTCTTGCGTGACGACGCGGGTCACGTCGCTGCGCGTCTTGTCGGCTTGCGAGAGCAGGAACGCCAGCGCGTCCTTGGGCAGCTTCATGTCGCCGACGAGGTTCCGGATCCCTTCCTCGGTCATGAAGAGCGCGCCTACTCCGGTGAGTACGGCGCGCCGCACGATCTCGGGAACGAACCCTTTGGTCGGCACGTCCTCCAGATGCTCCACGCTCCGGGCTCCGCCCGTCGCGGGCGGCAGCTTGTCGTCCTGCCCGCTCATGGTCCCGCACCCAGGCGGACGGTGAACTTCGCGTCCGCCTCGTTCGTTTGCTCGCGGCGCCCGTTGGTGGCGAGGAGCGACACCGTCACTTCTTGCCCGTTCTGCAGCTGGTTCAGCACCAGGTCGTCGTCGATGGCGAGCGTTCCGCGCGTCGCGTCCTTGGCGATCCCCTGAGCGGCGAAAGCGTCGGCGAGCGCGATCGCGCGCTGCGTCTGCCCTCCGAGCCGCAGCTCGAGGGCGCCGGCGGACAAGGTCTTCGACTCGTCCTGGAAGTCCACCGCGAGAAGCAGCTTGAGCGGGTCCTCGACGTCGGTGCACCGGCTCGCGTCGCGGCAGCGCAGGTTGGAAAGGTGCGGACCGCCGCCGCAGGCAACCGAAAAGGCGAAAAGCGCGAGCGGCGGCAGCGGTTTCACGAGCGCTTCCCGAGCTGGACGAGAGGCTTGTGCCCGCGCGGCACGGCCGTCAGGTTCGCGATCGCCACCCGCTCCGCGACGTTCTGCGCGATGCGCACCAGCGCCGCCGATTCCGGCATCTCCGGATGATCCGCCACGACCGGACGGCCTTCGTCGCTGCCCTCGCGCACCGCCAGGTTCAAGGGCACGCGGCCGAGGAACGGCACGGCCATCTTGCGCGCCGCCGCCTCCCCGCCCCCCTTGGAGAAGATTTCCGTCTCCTTGCCGCAATGCGGGCAGACGAATCCGCTCATGTTCTCGACGAAGCCGAGCACAGGGATGCTCACCTTGTCGAACATCGTCTTCGCCTTGATTGCGTCGGCGAGCGCGACGTCCTGCGGCGTAGTCACGATCACCGCGCCGCTCACTGCGAGTTGCTGGGCGATGGTGAGCTGGATGTCGCCGGTCCCGGGCGGCAAATCCAGGATGAGATAGTCGAGCTCCCCCCAGCGCACGTCCCGGAGCAGCTGGACCAGCGCGCCCTGCGCCATGGGTCCGCGCCAGATCATCGCCTGATCGGGATCGACGAAGAATCCGATGGAGATGATCTTCACGCCGAATGCCGTGAGCGGCTCGACGCTCTTTCCGTCGGGCGAGCTCGGGCGGGCGCCGAAGAGGCCCATCATGAGCGGGATGCTGGGCCCGTAGATGTCCGCGTCGAGGAGACCGACCCGGGCGCCGAGCTGTGCGAGGGCCACCGCGAGATTGACCGACACCGTGCTCTTCCCGACGCCGCCCTTCCCGCTGCCGACCAGGATCACGTTGCGCACGCTCGGGACCAGGTCCGTTCCCGTCCCCTTGCTCGGGGCGCGGCGGACGTCGGCGCTGAACGCGACCTCGACGCGGGAAAGCTTCTCGGGGGAAAGCACCGCACGCACCGCTTCTTCGAGCCGCGCCTTGTGCGGCGAAGCGGGAGTCGGAAGCTCGATGCGGACGCGAACGGCGTCGCCCGCGAGCATTTCGATCCCTTTGACCATGCCGAGATCGCCCAAGGTGCGCCCCGTCGAAGGATCTTTCAGATCCTGGATCAGGGCGAGGATTGCATCCGAGCTCGGCACCGTGTCGTCTCCTCCGAAGAAGTGGACTATCGATGCGCGAGGGTACAGGTGGTGTCAAGGACGACCGCGATGCAGTAGCGGCACCCCCGGCCGCTCGCGCGTCCGCTTGCCCCCTTCCAGGACCACCTTGCCGTTGACGACGACGATTTCGATTCCCGCGGGGTAACGCTTCGGATCCTCGAAGGTTGCGGTGTCGGCGATCCGCTCCGGATCGAAAACCACGAGGTCCGCGGCAAACGACTGCCGGATGAGCCCCCGATCCCAGAGGCCGATCCGCCGCGCCGGAAGCGACGTCATCCGCCGCACCGCCTCCTCCATCGGGAACAGCTTCAGCTCGCGCGCATAGCGCCCGAGGATCCGCGCGGTGGTGGCAAAGGCGCGGGGATGCGCTCCCTCTCCGGCGAAGGGTCCGTCGATCCCCTGGGCGCCGAAGTCGGTATCCATCGCGACGAAGGGGGCGCGCAGCGCGGTCTGCAAATCGTCTTCGCTCATCCCGAACCGCGCGACGCCGACGTTGCCCCGATCCATGGCGACGAGATCGAGGAGCGCCTCGTCGGCGGGCTCGTTCATCTCCTTGGCAGCTTGCGAGAGGCGCTTGCCGGCGAAGCGCCGCGCCTCGGGCGTCACGGCGGAGAGGATGAGGATGTCGTCCGGCGAGAAACCGTCCTCGCGCACTTCCTTGGCAATGCGCGGCCGCAGGGCGGGATCGCGCAGCCGGGCCACCATCGCGTCCGTGCCTCCCTCGTGTACCCAGTCGGGCAGGCTCGCCGAGAGCCGATTCGCGGACGCCGTGTAGGGATAGACGTCGGCGGTGACGTCGACGCCGGCGCCGCGGGCAAGCTCGATGCGGGCGACGATCTGCTTCATCATCCCCCACTGTCCCCGGCCGGCCGCCTTGAGGTGCCAGACCTCGACGGGGATATGCCCTTCCCGCGCGATGGTGAACGCCTCGTCGAGCGCCTCGAGAACGCGTTTTCCTTCGCTGCGCAGATGGGTGGCGTAGATCCCGCCGCGCGAGGAGGCGACCTGGGCGAGGGCGATGATCTCGTTCGTCTTCGCGAACGATCCCGGCTGGTAGATGAGGCCGGTGGAGAGCCCGAAGGCGCCCTGGTCCATCGCCTTCGCCACCAGTTTCTTCATTTGCTCGAGCTGCTTCGCATCCGGCTGCACGTTGTCGAAGCCGAGCACCGCGCCCCGCACCTGCGCGGCGCCGACCAGCACGGCGAGGTTGATCGAGGGACGGGCTTTGCGCAGGCGGCGGAAGTATCCGGAGAGGTCCGTCCAGTCGATTTTGAGCTTGAACTTCCGCAGCACGTCCTCGTTCTCGTGCACCCAACCGGGGGTCATGGGCGCGGGGGAGATGCCCTCTCCGGTCAGCTCGCTGGTGATGCCCTGGCGGATCTTCGACTCCGCCCGCGGGTCGACGAGGACTTCCAGCTCGCTCTGGCCGAGGAGATCGATGAAGCCCGGGCAGACCACGAGCCCGTGCAGGTCGATCCGCCGGCGGCCGCGCGCCTTGGAGAGATCGCCGACCGCTGCGATGCGGCCTGCCCGGACGCCGACGTCGGCGCGGACCCACGGCGCTCCGGTGCCGTCGACGACGCGGCCGCCTGCCAGGACGAGGTCGAAGATCGCTGCGGCGACGACCGCAATGTTCGTCATGCAGGCGGCGCGACCACTACCACCCCTTCCTCGCCGACCGCTCCGTCGACCACGGCGCGGACCGGGAGCATCCGCCGCGCGAGCGTCGCGAGCGAGACGAGGCCGTCGGTTACGACGGAGGTGGTGAAGTGGCAAGTCGGCGGAGTTCCGGCGCGCGCTCCGAGTCCCGAGGCGCAGAGGATGGAGGGAACGAGGAGCCGTTCGGCCATGCGGCCATCGATCGCCCCCCCGCCGCTGAGGAAGCGACCGATCCGCTCGGCGACCTTCTCCCCCACTGCCTCAGGGGCCTGCGGCGACTCCGGCCCGAGCAATGCCGGCCGCTCCCTCGGTGTACCGAGGGCGGAGGCGGAGACGACCGAGTTCTCGAACTCCGCGACCGCGGTGAGGGCCCAGCGTCCTGCTCTGGCGCCCTGCGAATGGGGCAGCGGCACCCGCTCCGACTCGGCGTTCACGCCGTGGGCGCGGAGCTTGCGCGCCGCCGCCTGCGCGGCCCGCAGCGGCTCCTCGTCCCGCCCCTCGGCGGTGGCGGCGACGAGCGCGACCTGGCGGAGGATCCCCCGGTGCACGACGTGCAAAGGCGTCAGCGCGGGCGCGGGATCGAGCGATGCCGAGAGCTCGCCCATCTCCGCCGCGAAGCCGGCCCGTAACAGCTCGAGCGAGACCTTGAGCCCGAACCGGGCGGCGAGGGGCGCCCAGGCGAGCCGCAGGTCGTGGAACGTCGCCACTCCCTCGGCGTGGTTGGGACCCGCGAGCCGCAGCTCGCTGGGCCGGCCGAGGAGCGCCAGAGGCCACGAGAACGACCAAAGCGCCCGCGGCACCGCGCCATCGTCGGGAAGGTCGAGCGTATGCACTCCGGCCCGCGCATGGCCGAACGCCAGCTCGATGGGGGCCGCCCGGGCAATCCCGGCACGCGCCTCGTCCACCTTGTCCCCGTCGCCGATCCGGGCTGCCGCGAGAACGAGGGAAGCGTCCGCGCCGGCGAGAGGACCGACGAGCCGGACGGTGGCCCCGGTGGCGAGGGCCAGGGATAGTGCGCCGTCGAGGACCGCAGGAGATGGGGCCTCGCCCAGCTCCACGAGATGGCGCATGGCGACCACTTTATCAGGCGGATCGGGAGGCGACGACAAACGGGGTTTGCTCCGTCGGATATCCGCTCATCTGGGCACGAGCTGTCCGCGCGGGACCACGAGGAGCGCACCGCCCGAAACCCCGAGGTCCTGGCCGAGCACGTGCGAGGAGACGTCGCTCGCCAGGTAGAGGACTGCATTCACCACGTCGTCGATCTCACCCAGACGGCGGTTCGGCAGGGTGGAGGCGACCACGTCGCCGATCTCGCGCAGGGCGCCCTCGGCCATCGGGGTCCGGATCCAACCCGGAGAGACCACGTTCACACGCACCGCCGGGGCGAGCTCTACCGCGAGAGACAAGGCGAGCGATTGCACGGCCCCCTTGGAGGCCGCGTAGTGGGAGTGGCCGGCCTCTCCGCGCTGGCCCGCGGTACTGCCGATGAAGACCACGCTGCCACCCCGGGCTTTCAGCGCCGGAAGCAGCTCGCGAACGAGCGAGAACGCGCTGAAGGTGTTGACCCGGAACATCTCTTCCAGCACCGGCCGGGAGAGCGTGGCGATGGGGCCGTCGTTCCAGATCCCCGCCGAGTGCACGAGCACCTGCGCGCCGCCGAGCGCGCGCACGGCTTCGTGCGCGAGACGAACGCACCCTTCGTCGGTGTCGAGGTCGGCCTCGATGGCGAAGGCGCGCCCGGGATGCTCGGCGCAAAGCGAATCGGCCGCGGCGCGGCTGCGTTTGTAGTGGACGGCGACGCGCATCCCCTGCAGAAGGAGCGCCTTGGCGATGCCGAGGCCGATCCCCGACGAAGCTCCTGTGACGACGGCGGTTCGATCGTGGAGGTCGGGGTAGAGAGCGGGCATGGCGCGCGATTGTAGTTGAGACGGGTGGAGGCCGAAGGCCGAGAATACGATGATCGCCGCCCTCGTCATCTTCTGCGCGACCTACCTGTTCCTCGCCGGCGCCGAGATGCCGTTCCTCGCGCTGGACCGGCCGGGTGGCGCTCTTGCGGGCGCGGCGGCGATGGTGGTCTTCGGCGTCCTCACGCCCGAGCAGGTCTACCGGGAGGCGATCAGCTGGGACACCATCGTCCTGCTCCTCGGCATGATGATCTTGAGCTCGGTCATGGCGCGGGCAGGGATCTTCCGCTGGGTGGGATTCGTCGCCCTCCGGCGGGCGCACGGACCGAAGAGCCTCCTCGCCGCCGTCGTGGTCGTCGCTGGGCTTCTCTCCGCATTCCTCGTCAACGACACCGTCTGCGTGATGTGCACCCCGATGATCGTCGCCATGGTCGAGGCAGCGAGCCTTCCGCCCCTCCCCTTCCTCCTCGCGCTCGCGTTCGCCTCGAACGCCGGCAGCGTCGCGACGCTCACCGGAAACCCGCAGAACATGCTCATCGGGACACTGAGCCGGATTCCGTACGCGCATTTCACCGCGGCCCTGGCGCTTCCGGCGATCCTCTCCGTCGCCTGCGTCTACTTGGTGCTGCGCATCGCCTTCCGCAGCGACCTGGGCGCGGTACGGCGCATCGAGGTCGACGTTCCACCGCCAGAGTTGCACCGCGGGAACGCGATCGCCTGCGCCGGAGCGCTGGTCTTCGTGGTGGCGGGATTCCTGCTCGGCTACGACCTCGCCTGGACTGCGCTGGTCGGTTCCGCCCTGCTGCTCGTCGTGACGCGCGGCCCGCCGCGGGAGGTGTTCGCGCAGGTCGACGGGACGCTGCTCCTTTTCTTCGCCGGCCTCTTCGTGGTCACCCACGGCGTCGCTCAGGCAGGGATCGCCGAACGGATCTTCCGGGCGCTGGAGCCCGGTCTCGGATTCGACGCGCTGCAGCAAACGCTGCGGTTCGGCGCATTCACCGTGGCCGCCTGCCAGCTGGTCAGCAACGTCCCGTTCGTGCTGCTAGCGGGCCACTGGGTGCCCCACTTCGTCGATCCCCACCTCGGGTGGCTCTCACTGGCACTTTTCAGCACCCTCGCCGGCAACCTCACTCCGGTCGCCTCGGTGGCCAATCTCATCGTCCTGGAACTGGGTGGCCGGCATGGAAAAGTGCCCTTCTTCCAGTTCCTTAAGATCGGAGCCGCAGCGACGTTCCTACCCCTTCTGCTGGGGGCTGCCTGCCTGCTCGCCGAACGTCGCCTGGGCCTGCTCACTGGACCGTGAAATAGTGGCGCGGCAGCGACGTTTGCTGTTTTCGTGGATACGGCACTCGCATTGCCGCTCCCTTTGACTACCTCGTTCGAGTCGGAGCGTCTCTTCTGCCCCGCCGACGAGGCGGAATGGGCGCGCTCGGCAGCCGGCGGCGACAAGGCCGCCTTCGCCCGCCTGGTCGAAAAGCACAAGTCTTCCGTCTACGGGCTCTGCTACCGCCTGGTCGGCTCGGCCGACGAAGCGCGCGACGCCGCACAGGAAGCGTTCGTTCGCGCCTACACCAGCATTCGCGACTTCGACCCGCGGCAGCCCTTCGCCGCCTGGGTCCTCCGCATCGCCCGCAATCACTGTATCGACCTGCTCCGGCGGCGACGCCCGACGCTCGCCCTGGTCCCCGAGAATCGGGGCGAGACCCTGGACCCGGGCGTCGCTCCGGAGCCGGCCGATCACTTCGCGATGGGCGGGGAACAAGCCCTCCAGGAACGCGAGGCACAGCGCGATCTGGACAAGGCCATCGCTTCCCTGCCAAATCGATACCGCGAAGTGATCGCCCTTTTCCACGTGCAGCACAAGAGCTACGCCGACATCGCCAGCACGCTGGGCGTGCCGATGGGGACGGTGATGACCTGGCTGCACCGCGCTCGCAAGGAACTGCGCCAGAAGCTCGCGGAGCACCTCTCATGACGGCGCAGCTCCACCTTTCCGAGGAACAGATCCAGGGTCTCGCCGACGGTACGCTCCGTGGTCCGGAAGGATTCGCCGCCCGCGAGCACTGCGATTCGTGCGCCGCTTGTGCCGCCGAGACGGCAGCGTTCGCCGCGCTGGTGAAGGACCTCGACGTCCTCGTCGACCCTCCGGTTCCCATGGACTTCACAGCCGGCGTTCTGCAGGCCGTCTCCATCCGCGAGACGGCGCTCGTGCAGCGGCGTCACACCTGGTACGCGGCCGTTCCCGCCGTTGTGGTCGCCGCTTTCGCGATGGTGGGTTGGGCGCTTTCGGCCGCCCCCACGGTGCACGTCGACCGGTTGATCGGGACCTGGACCACCCTGCGCCACGTCGCCGCCGCCGCAGGCCCCGTGCTGGAGGCGCTGCGCTTCCAACTCGGCATCGGCGCGTTCCTCTTCGCGGTGGCCGTGCTCTTCGTCCTCTCCCGCACCATCCGCGGCAACGTCTCGGGCCCCTCTGCGGCAAGCTCCTAGGACCCGCGATGAATCTCCTCCTCGCCCAGCTCGTCCTCGCCCTCAGCTTCGGCGGCACCGTTCGCGCGGCGGCCCATGGCATCGTCGACCGGTTCCAGGGCCATCCCCTCGCCGTGCTCGATCCCTCGGACGAGGGAGACGACCAGGATGCCGCCGCGGACGAGGAGGACTCCGACGATTCCGCCGACGACGAGGACGTCGAGATTACGCCCTACCTCGCTCCGGTTCCGCCGGTCCCTCCCGTTCCGCCCGTTCCTTCGGTCGCGCCGCGCGCGGTGGTTCCTCCGCTCCCGCCGACTCCGCCCCACGCCTTCCCCGACGATCCCAGCGACTTCTCCACTTTCTCCGAGAAGGGGAAGTCGGTTCCGACGGTCGACGTGCTCCACCGCATCGCCCGCGCCGGCGGATGGTCCTTGACCATCGTCGGCTCGCCGAAAGCGCGCATCGACGTGGATCTGAACAACGTCGAGCCCCGCGAGGCGCTGCAGCAAGTCCTGCGCGCGAGCGGCGCGATGGGAGTGCTCCGCCCCAACCGGCTGGTGGTCATCGCCACACCGGACAAGAGCAGCGGCGGCATGCTGTTCGAATCGCGCAAGAGGAAGGGCCGCAAGCCGTCCCGCGGCTCGGTTCAAGACATCGTGCAGGTGTTCAAGGGCGACCTGGTCGTCCCGCAAGGCACGGTCGTCCAGGGCGACGTCGTCAACGTGGGCGGTTCGATCGACGTCGAACCGGGCAGCGTCGTCCAAGGTGACGCGGTGAGTATCTTCGGCTCGACCACCGTGCAGCAGGGCGGCGTGGTCCTCGGCGACACCGCCGCCGTCCTCGGCACCGTGGAGGTGGAGCGCGGCGGCCAGGTGATGGGCGAGCACATCAACATCGGGCTCGGCAAGATCTTCGGTCGAGCGCGCAAGGCGAAGCCGAGGTCGATGCTCTCCCATCTCGGTCCCTTCGGCCTCTTCCCCTCGCTCGCCCTCTTCGCGGTCATCTACCTGCTCGGACTCCTCGGCCTGCGGGTCTGGCCGGAGCGGATCCGCTCTGTCGGCCACGCCATGTTCGAGCAGCCGGTGCGGAGCTTCGTGGTCGGGTTCCTCTGCTGGCTGCTCCTCTTGCCAGTGGTCATCCTGCTCTTCATCTCCATCGTCGGAATCCCGCTGGTACCGCTGTTGCCGGTGGCGATGTTCCTCGCGGTGGTAATGGGAATCTCGGCGCTGGCATTGCGGATGGGCGAGGCGATGCCGGCGGGACCTGGCGAGCGATTCGTGCCGCCCGCCGCGCTCGGGATGGGCACCATCGCACTGCTTCTCGTCGCCTTCGTCCCTCTGCTCGGCGTGCCGATCCTCTTCCTCGTGCATCTCTTCGCGCTCGGGGCCGCCGTCAGCTCGCGATTCGGCCGCGCGCTTCCGCCGCACGTTTAGAGCACAACGCGGTATCCTTCCCGACGTGAAGCTCGCAAGGGTCGCGGCGACGTGCGCAGCCGCGCTCGCGGCCTGCAAAGGACCTCTCGAGCCGCCGGCTCCGCCGCCTTCGGCGCAACCTCCGGCGCCGGCGCAGGCGCCCCTCGGGCAGCGCAGCGACGTCGCCTGCGCGGCGCCTCTCGACTCGCCTTCCGCGCGGGAGAAAGTCCGCGCGCCGGCGGGGCGCCTGAAGCTCGGAGTCGTCGGAGGCCTCAAGGACGCATCGGACGAGAACGTCGCGCACCTGCGAGCCCTCATCGGCAAGCTCGGCGATCGGGGCGCGGAGGTGCTCCTCGCTACCGGAGACGTCGGCGACAATCTCGACGAGCAGATCGCGTGCACGCCGACGGCGCCTGCGTCTACGTGCAGAAGGACATCGACGCGCTCGCGAGCTTCCTCGATCGGCATGGCGGCGCGCCCGTAATCCTGGCGATGGCCGTCCCACCTCGCGGCAAGGGCAAGGATGCGCTCGACGTGAGCGACGGACAGAACGTGGGCGATCCGCGCATCGTCCCGCTTCTCACCCCGCGCCGCGCTCCCTTCGGAGTCTTCGGCCAGGTCTGGGAGTCGGGGGGTCGCGCGGTGGACGGCGCCGGGATTCCCGTGCCGCCGGGACGGGATTCCGAGCAGCTGTACCTGAACGCTGGGGCAGCCGACCGGACGAGGTGGCCCATGGCGGACGGATCGCTCGTGGCGGGCCAGGCGGCGGTTCTTTCCTTGCAAGGACGCCGCGCCTCGGTGGAGATCGTGCGAGCGGATTCCCGGGAGAGCGCACGATGAGCGGAAAGCTCGGCGACATCCTCATCCAGCAGGCCGTCATCGACGAGCAGAAGCTCATCGCGGCCCTCGCCGATCAGCGCGCTTTCGGCGGCAAGCTCGGGCGTACCCTGGTCGATCTCGGCTACGTCACAGAGGAGCAGCTCGTGCAGGCCCTCGCGACGCAGCTCGGGCTCACCACCATCGATCTGGAAGAGGTGAATCCCCCTCCCGAGGCGCTGGCTTGCCTTCCCGCCGACGCCTGCAAGCGCTACGGGGTCTTTCCCATCCGGGTCGATCCCGCGCAGCGCTTGCTCTGGGTGGCGACGGCCGAGCCCGAGCGCGAGCCGCTGGGCGAGGTCGCGCGCATCGCCCGGCATACCCTCGAGCCGGTCCTCTGCACGATGAGCAGCATCGATCGCGCCATCAAGCGCTTCTATCGCGCCGAGGGAGCTTCCGCGCAGGGACCGCTGAACGAGCCGAGCCGGGAGACCGTTCCGGTCGACGCTGCCTGGGAAGAGGCCGAGGCGGACCTGGTCGAATCGCCCGAGCTGGCCTCGGGGTCGGTCGCAATGCCGGAAGGAACTTTCGGCGAGGACGAGGACGTCCGGACCATCCTCTTGCGTCTCGAGAAGACGGTGGTCGCGCAAGGGAAGTCCTTCCGCGCGCTGGTCGAGCTGTTGCAAGAGAAGGGACTGTTGCGGCGAGGCGAGCTCGGCACCCGGGCCTCGCGGAAGCCATAGCTAGACGAAGCTACCGATCCCCTGCTCCTCGATCACCGCGCGGGTGGCGGCGGCGCGCTTCTCGGTCAGCTCCGAGATGAGCTCCAGGATCTGCGGGTGGGTGACGACCAGCTCCTGGAAGCTCTCCCGCGGCAGGCGCAGGAGGAGCGCGTTGGAGGGCGCGGTCACGCTGGCGCCCGCGGGCTTTCGCGTGAGCAGCGACATCTCGCCGAAGATGTCCCCTTCCCGGAGCCGGGCGAGCTCGACGGGAGCGCCCTTGGCGCTGGTCGAGACCGTCACTCCGCCGTGCAGGACCACGTAGAGGCCGTCGGAGTACTTGCCCTCGGCGATCAGCACCTCGCCTCCCGACGCCTGGCGCAGTCGGAACTTCTCGATGATCTGACGCCGCCCGGCCGGATCGAAGTCGCGGAACAGCGGAGAGATCGCCATCACGTTGCTGAGGAGCCGCTGCCGGTAGAAATTCTTCAGCGAGGAGACGACGCCGGGATGCTCTCGGGCGAGCTTCTGCAGCACCACGTCGCTCAGCTCGAGCAGCTCGGTGTCCTTCTCGGCGGACACGTTAGCGGTGCGCGGCGCGCCGGAAAGGAGCGCCATCTCGCCGAAGAAAGCCCCTTCGTCGAGATGGGCGAGGAGGATGTCCTTGCCGTCCTCGAGCTGCTTCCAGATCCGCACCCTGCCTTCGACGATGACGAAGAAGCTACGTCCCGGCTCGCCCTCGCGGAGGATCTGCTGACCCGCTGCAAATCTCCGGTACGAGAGCTGGTTCACGAGCGCCACGAAAGCGGGCTGCGAGAGGTCGTCGAAGAGCGGCACCTTGACCGGCACCTTGCGGGCCTCGGGAAGGTTGCCGGTCGCATGCTTCTCTTCGATCCGGATCGGATCCGTCACCTCCTCGCCGGTGGAAATGGAGACGAGCTCGATCTCCTCCTCGCCTTCGGTGCTGAGCAGCTCTGCGATGCCCCCGCTTGGCGCGGCCGCGGCTGCCAGCGGCGAGGGTCCCACCACGGTCGGCGCGTCGACGGCATCGCCCACGACGGCCTCGTCCTCCGCTGGGGGCGCGAGGTCCTCGGGCCCGGCCGGAGAGAGGACCGCATCGTCGGGAAGCGGCTCTGCCTCGGGAGGAACGGTCGCTTTCTCCCAATCGAGATCCGCGGCCGCCGGAGCGGCCGCCTTGGCCCAGTCCAGATCGGGAGGCGGAGGAGCCATCTCCGGCGGGGGCGGTGGAACGACCATGCTCCCTTCCGAAGGGGTGCTTGCGGCTGTCGACGCTCCCACCAGGCCCACGTCGAGATCCTCGGGAGAGAACTCCTTGGGGATTCCCGTTCCACCGCCGCCTCGCTGCGCGCCCCTGGTGGGGGCCCGGATCCGCTCGGTGATCGGCCGCGCGGAAGGCGGCGGCGCGGCCGCAGCCGGGTTCTCCAGCCGGGCAGAAATCACCGGGCCCGTCGCGGGCGGCAGGTCGATGGCGGCTGGCGCGCGGGGTGCCGGTCGCTGCGGCGCGAGGCCGGCGCTCTCCAGCGTGGGACGCGCGAAGCGGCGATCGTTCATCTGCTGAAGCTCGCGCTGCGCCATCTCGTTGCGCGGATCGATCTCGAGGATGACCTTCACCGCGCCGATCGCCTTGAGCAGCTGATCCTGGTCGGAGAAGATCTTCGCGGCCGTCTGGTACCAGGAGATGGCCTTGGCGGCGTCTCCGATCCGGCGGTAGGCGTCGCCCAGGCGGAGCCGGTGCGAAGTGTCCTTGGGTTCGTGCTTCGCGAGCTGCTCGAGGACGTCCACCGCCTTCTCCAGCTTCCCTTTCTTGAGAAGCTCCGAGGCGGAGTCCTTGAGCTTTCGCGTGTCGACGAATTCCTTGGGCATGCGGGTCGAGGGTATCGCGCGGACCCGGGCTTAGGAAGAAACCTCCGTATGCTACGGCCTTCGGCCTCCGCCCGGCGAAGCCCGCTTCTGCTGTCTGCCCCGTCTGGGAACGGGCGGGCCGTGTCCGTGGCGCCGCGCAGGGAGCGCGGCAGCGCGCGAGGGTCCGGGTTGCGCCTTCTTGCCCGCCTGGTCGCGGAGCGACTCGATCTCGGCGCGCGCGAGAGGACGAACGTCGCCCGGCCGCATTCCGGCGACCGCGATCCCGCCGTAATCGGGCCGATGAAGCTTGATGACCGGCGCTCCGACCGCCTCCATCAGGCGCTTCACCAGATGGGGCCGCCCCTCGGCGACGACCAACCGGATCCAGGTGTTGCGCGGCGTGCGGCTCTGCACCGCGGCCTCGAGCGCCTTGGCGCGCCCGTCCTCGAGGCGCAGTCCTGAAACGAGGCGCGCGATCTGCTCCATCTTGGGCACACCGGACACCTTGGCGAGATAGGTACGGCGAACGCCGTAGCGCGGGTGCATCAGCTGGTGGGCCAGGTCCCCGTCGTTGGTGACGAGCAGCGCTCCTTCGGCGTCATAGTCGAGGCGCCCGACCGGATAAACGCGCTCCGGGATGCCCTTCAGGTACTGGGCGATGGTCGGACGACCCTCCGGATCGGAGAGCGTCGAGACCGTCCCGGCGGGCTTGTAGAGCACCAGCCACACCTTCTCTTCCGGCTCGGAGATGACCCGGCCGTCGACGCGGATGATGTCGCTCTTCAGATCCGCCTTGGTACCGAGCTCGCGCACCACCGAGCCGTTCAGCTCGACGCGTCCCTCTTCGATGAGCTTCTCCGCCTTGCGCCGCGAGGCGACGCCGGCGTGGGCGAGGATCTTCTGCAGGCGATCGCTCAGGACGGTGTCTCCGTTGGATGCTGCGGCCTTTGGCCTCCGCCCGTCGCAGGCGAAGCCCGCTCCTCCTTTGGTGCTGCCGGCGCGAGCGTCGCCTCCGCGGCCTGGGCCTGCTCGCCGGCGCGCTCCATGGCCTTCTCCAGCTGATCGAGGGCGGCGTCGCTCTCCGCCGATGCCTGGGCGATGCGCTCGTCGGCGGCCGGATCGCCGGGAGTGGCGAACAGGTCCGCGCCGGGCGCCGGGGGAGCTTCCTCCTCGACGATCTTGCGGCTTTCCTCGGATAGCTCCTGGAACTCGCGCAGCGTTGGGAGCTGGGTCAGGTCGCGCAGGCTGAAGAGCTCGAGGAACTCGCGGGTCGTACCGTAGAGGAGCGGCCGGCCCGGCTCGTCCTTCTTCCCGAGGATGCGGATGAGCTTGCGCTCGAGGAGCGCCCGGGTGACCGCGCCGCAATCCACCCCGCGCAGGTCCTCCATCTCGGGCCGCGTGACCGGCTGGCGGTAGGCGACGATGGCGAGCGTTTCCAGGGCAGCGCGGGTCAGGCGCATGGGCCGCACTTGCAGCATGCGCCGGACATAGGCGCCGACCTGCGGATCGGTGCGGAGATGGAACCGCCCCTGCAAGTCCACGAGCACGATGCCGCCCGAGCCGGGTGCAAGCCTGCGTTGCAGCTCCTCGAGCGCCGCGGCGATGAGCTCGCGCGAGAACTGCGTGGTCTCCTCCAGTTGGCCGATGTCGAGCGGTTTCTCGGCCGCGAAGAGGAGCGCTTCCACCACCGCCCGAGCGCGATCGGGCGTGGCGAAGCGTGCCGCTTCGGCGAGCAGCGAAACCTCCGTCTGGGCGGCCTCGCGAAGCTCCTCCTCGTCGCTCGGCGCCTCTGCGACGTCGGCGGCAGGAGTCGGGGTCTCCTCCGGCACGCCCTCTTCAACCTCGGTAGTCAAGCGACACTCCTTCGGCGGCGCTCCCGGCAAGGAGCGCCTCCGTTCGCGAGAGATAGATCTCGCCGTGCTGATCCGCCTGGTGGATGCGGACGAGCTTGAGCCTCGCCATCTCGAGGAGCGCGAGGAAGGTCGGGACCACCCGGTGGCGATCGCCGTCCACGAGATCGGCGAAGAGGCTGGTGAAGGCGATGCGCTCCTCGGCGCGGAGCCGGTCGGCGATGGCGGAGATGCGATCGCCGATGGAAAGGCGCTCGACGAACACCTCGTGCGGGATCTCGATCTTGCGGCGGCGGAGCACCGCGGCGAGCGACTCGATGAGCCGGTAGACGCTCACCTCGGGCGACTGGAGGAAGCGCACCTCCTCCTGGGAGAGCGGCAACTCCTCCTTGGCGCGGCGGGCGAAGACGTCGCGCCCGAGCTGCGGCAAGGCGGCGAGGTCCTGCGCGGCCCTCTTGTATTTCTGGTACTCGAGGAGCCGGCGGATCAGCTCCTCGCGCGGGTCCGGTCCGACCTCCGCGCCCTCGGCATCGCCCGCCTCTTCGCGCGGGAGGAGCATGCGCGACTTGATGTGCGCGAGCGTCGCCGCCATCACCAGGTACTCGCCCGCGAGATCGAGATCCACCTCCCGAGCGTGCTCCAGATATTCGAGGTAGCGCGCGGTGAGGAAGGCGATGGGGACGTCGAAGATATCGAGCTTGTGCTCCTGGATGAGGGAGAGGAGCAGATCGAGCGGCCCCTCGAACTGCGGGAGGGCGACGGCGAACGGCGCCTGCGGCGGTGCTTGTGTCGTCTGCGGATCCACCGGCTCGCCTCTACTCGAAACCCATCGCTGAGCGGACCTTCACCATCGTCTCCTCCGCCACGCGGCGCGCTTTCTCCGTTCCGAGCCGGACCAGCTCGTCCACACGTCCGGGATGCCGATCGAGCTCGGCCCGCGCGGCACGATGCTTCTCCAGCGCTGGCAGGAGCGACTCGAGGAGCATCTTCTTGCAGTCGACGCAGCCGATCCCCGCGCTGCGGCAGCCGACCTCCACCTCCTGGATGCGAGCCGGTGGGCTGTAGGCGCGATGCAGGTAGTAGATGGGACACACCTCCGGATGGCCGGGATCGTTGCGCCGCTTGCGGGCGGGATCGGTGACCGCGACCATGATCCGCTTGCGCGCGCTCTCCGGATCTTCGCCCAGCTCTACCGCGTTGTTGTAGCTCTTCGACATCTTCCGGCCATCGAGGCCGAGGATCTTCGGCGAGTCGGTCAGATAGGGATGCGGCTCGACCAGGACCGGCTTTCCCTCCTTGCCGTAGAAGTGGTTGAAGCGGCGCACGAGCTCGCGGGCGAGCTCGAGGTGCGAGACCTGGTCCTGCCCGACGGGCACGGCATCGGCGCCATAGATGGCGACGTCGGCGGTCTGCAAGACCGGATATCCGAGGAAGCCATAGTTGTTGAGGTCCTTGTCGCGGAGCTGCTCCTGCTGCTCCTTGTAGGTCGGGACCCGCTCGAGCCAGCCGATGGGCGCGATCATCCCGAGGAGCAGGAAGAGCTCGGCGTGCTGCTTCACCTGGCTCTGGATGAAGAAGACGTTCTTCTCCGCGTCGAGGCCGGCGGCGATCCAGTCGGCGAACATCTCCCGTTGGGCCGCGGGGATCCCGGCGGGGTCCTTGTAGTCGCTCGTCAGCGCGTGCCAGTCGGCGGAGAAGAAGAAGCTCTCGCGCGCCACCTTGGCGGCTTCGATCCATCCGCGCAGCGCGCCGTTGTAGTTCCCGAGGTGCATGCGGCCGGTCGGCCGCATCCCGCTCACCACCCTCTGGGGAACTCTCCGAGGCGCGAGCGGCTTCTCCGCCTGCGCCGCCGTTTCGCTCATCAGCAAGAACTCCCGCTCGGAAGTGCGCACCCTACCATGACCGTCGGAATTCCGGGTCCGAAACCGGATGGCCGCAGCGTGCCTTAGGTGGTAGCTCTTTGGCCTCCGATCGAGGTCTCACGTGGATCGAATCCGCTTCTGGCCGGCGCTCCTCCTTCTCGCGGCGACGGTCTCGTGCGGGCGGAACGGCCCGTCGAAGGTCGCGGTCGACAGGAAGGCGGACGAGGCCATCCGCGCCGAGGCGCGCGCCTTCTACCGCGACCTCGCTGCGCAAGACACGCCCGCCCTCTTGAACCATTTCTGGCCGGCGAAGATCGCGGCGCGGTGGGAGCCGCCGTTCGAGTCGCTGCCGCCGCGCGGTCCGCCGCTGCTCTCGACGGGCATCTTCCCGCGCGCGGGCGCTGCGAAGGGCTGCGCCGCGGGAGACGTCGCGGTTTCGCTTGCCGAGGTACGCGTGGAAGGGCACTGGGCGCGGGCGATGGTTCCGCGGTGCGAAGAGAGCAGCGACGAGCTGTGGTTCCTCGAGTTCGGCGGCAGCTGGAAGATGGTCCGCCTTGCGCTCGCCCGGGAGCGGTAGCGCGTCAGGCGCGCGGGTGCTTCGCGATGATCGCCTTGAGCCTCTCCCGATCGACGTGCGTGTAGATCTGCGTGGTGGCGATGTCCGCGTGCCCCAGCATCGCCTGCACCGCTCGGAGATCCGCGCCCCGCTCGAGCAGATGGGTGGCGAAGCTGTGGCGCAGCGTGTGCGGGTGGACGTCCGGCAGCCCGGCGGCGCGGGCATAGCGGCCGAGGAGCTTCCAGAATCCCTGCCTCGTCATCCGCCGGCCGCGCGGTGTGACGAAAAGGTCGCGGCTTTGCCTGGCCCCGAGCAGCACGCCGCGGCCCGTGCGCAGATAGCCAGCGAGCGCGTCCTGGGCGCGCTCGCCGACCGGCACCACGCGTTCCTTGCCGCCCTTCCCGCGCACCCGGACGATGCCGAGCTGCGCATCGACCGCCGTGAGCGGGAGCCCGACCAGCTCCGAGACGCGCAAGCCGCTCGCGTAGAGTAGCTCGAGCATGGCGCGGTCGCGTGCGCCGGGGGGAGTGCGGGCATCGGGCTGGGCGAGCAGCCGATCCACCTCGTCCACCACGAGGAACCGCGGCAGCGGGCGCGAGCCGCGCGAGGCCTCGACGCCGTCGCTCGGATCGGCCGGAGCCACACCTTCCGCGGCGGCGAAGCGGTGCAGCCCGCGCACGGCAGCGAGATGCCGCGCCTGGGAAGCCCGGGAGAGCCCGCGCGCGTGCAACGCGGAGAGGTGGGCGAGCACGTGCAGCCGTCCCACCTGCGAGATCTGGAGGATCCCCTGCGACTCCAGCCATTCGAGGTATTCCCTCAGGTCGCGCGAGTACGACTCCAGCGTCGCCGGCATCAGCGCCCGCTCCACGCGCAGGTGATCGAGGTACCGGTCGAGCGCGGTGGGAAGCGAATCGGGAGGCGGCGGAGTCAGGCTCATCGGAAGAGTCCCTCCACGCTGCCCTTGCCCTGGCGCAGCACCACGGGCGTCGGCCCGCTCAGATCGAGGACGGTCGACGGCTCGTTGAGCGTGAGCCCGCCGTCGAGAACGAGGTCCACGCCGTGTCCCAGCTGATCGCGGATGTCGGCGGCGTCGACGAGCGGCTCGTCGCCGGGAAGCGCCGCGCTCGTCGTCGCGAGGGGCCGGCCGAGGCCGTTCACCAGCGCCAGCGCCACGGGCGCGTCGGGAAGGCGAATGCCGACCGTGCGCTGGCGGGTGAGCGCGGTGCGGGGGACGACCCGCGTCGCGGGCAGCACCACCGTGTAGGGTCCGGGCAGGATGCGCCGCAGGAGCCGGAACTTCTCGTTGTCGACGATGGCGTAGCGCGCCACCTCGCCGAGATCGGCGCAGAGGAAGGCGAAGGGCTTGTGGGGATCCCGCCGTTTCAAGAGCGCGAGCCGCTCGATGGCCTTCTTCTGGAAAAGGTCGCAACCGATGCCGTAGTACGTGTCGGTCGGATAGCAAACGAGGCCGCCGGCCTCGAGGACCGCCACCGCCCGCTGCACGTGGCGCGGCTGCGGGTGCCTCGGATCTACGGGCTGGATCGATGCGCGCGCCGACGGCACGCGCGCCATGCTGGGGGCGGCGAAGCCCCCGCGCAAGAAAAGGATCGTGGCGGACCCATCCTCTCGGATGGACCCGCCACGATGGCAGGAGATTCGGAACGGCCTTCGCTATTCCTCGCCGCGGCCGACGTTCAAGCCGCCCGACCCCATCGGAGCGCGGTCGTCCGAGGACGACTCCGCGATCTCCGGGGCCTTGGCGGCTGCGGCTGCATTCGCCTTGCCGAGGCGCTTCCCCTGCTCGATCAACTCGCGGACCTTCTGGCCGCCCTTGTGACCAATCTGCGAGTAGAACTCGGGACCACGGCTGGCGCGCACGCTCTCTCCGCCCTTCTTGCCGATCTTCTCGTAGAACTCGTGCCCGCGCTCCGCCTTGACGGTCTCGCCACCCTTCTTGCCGATCTGCTCGTAGAAGGCGCGGCCGCGCTCCTGCGCGACCTTCACGCCTCCCTTGCGTCCAGCCTCGGCTACCGTCATCCCGCCCTTTTTCTCTTCTGCCATCTCCTGCCTCCGGTGGTTGGAAGGAACCCCCCTCCCGTCCGCCTTCGGCCCCTTCGGTGTCGTGCTCTCAGATGCGCTTCTTGCCCTGCTCGATCAGTTCTCTGACCTTCTGGCCGCCCTTGCGGCCGATCTCCTCGTAGAAAGCGGGGCCGTACTTGTCGCGCACGGCCTCGCCGCCTTTGCGGCCTCCCAGCTCCCCGCCTTTGCGCCCGATCGCCTGGTAGAACTCGACGCCGCGCTCATCGCGAACGCGCTCGCCGCCTTTCCGCCCGGCCTCCGAGACCGTCATCCCACCCTTGCCGTTGCCGTTGATGCGGTTCGCCATGGGAAAGAGTCCTCGGATTACTCCGGCATCGCGGGAGCCACTTCGCCGCCGACCGCGGCGACGCCCTCGTCCAACTCCTGGTTGTTGCGCGCCGCCAGCGCCTCGCTCGCGGCCTTCTTGCCCTCTTCGATCAGCTGGCGGACCTTGTGCCCGCCCTTCTTGCCGATCTCCTCGTAGAAGGGAGTGCCGCGCTCGGCCTTCACGGCATCGCCGCCCTTCTTGCCGATCTGCTCGTAGAAGCCGGCGCCCCGCTCCGCCTTCACGGTGTCGCCGCCCTTCTTGCCGATCTGCTCGTAGAAGCTGCGGCCGCGTTCGGCCTTGACGGTCTCGCCGCCCTTGCGGCCAATCTCCTCGTAGAAGGAGTGCCCGTACTTGTCGCGAACGGTCTGCCCGCCCTTGCGGCCTGCCTCGCTCACGGACATCGCACCCTTCTTCTTCGCTTCCTCAGCCATTTTCCCCGCCCCTCCTCAACGCCCCCCACTGGGGACACCTGTGAAAAGTCTTCGCGGATGCCGCCATCAGCTGTGCCGCCGACGCGCTGGTGCCCGCTCTTCCGTTTTCTTGCCCGCCGCGATCAGGTCGCGAACGCGCTGGCCGCCCTTGCGGCCGATCTCCTGGTAGAACTCCCGCCCCCGCTCCGCCTTGACGGCCAGGCCGCCCTTGCGTCCGCCGATGAGGCCGCCCTTGCGGCCGGCTTCCCGCACCGTCATTCCGCCGAATTCCGGCTCGCGCGAGGCGGGCCGGCGAGACGAGATCTTGAGACCCCGCGGGGAACCTGTGGTCGACTTCGTCGTCCGCTGGGTCTTCCGGGTGGGCATCGCGTTCCCCTTGCCTCGTCTCACTAAATCCCTGCGGATCCTCAATCTTTGGGCCGGCGGGACGCAGTGCAAGCCGCCGGCCACGCTTCCGCCCCTACTGTTCCGTCCGGGCGGTCCGTCTTCTACCGGACTGTCAACGAGCGAAAGCTAGGAAGCCGCACCAGGCTGTGCAAGCGGCCAACCTCCTAGAACCGCTTAGGAAATAGGTCAGGACCGGCCGGCAAGCTCGTCAATCGCCATCCGGACGGCGTTTTCGACCTCGCGCTTGCGCTCTTCGGAGCGCAGCCGGCCTGCCTGCCCGCCTGCTTCCCGAAGGTAGAAGGCGTCGGTCGCGCGGTTCCCTTCCGTGGCGATCCGAGCGACGACGATGGACACGCCGGCGCCGTGCAGGGCCTCGGCGATGGCGTGGAGGAGGCCCGGCCGGTCCTGGGTGAAGACGTCGAGGATGGTTGATTCGGCAGAGGAAACGTCGTCGAGCCGCAGCTTGGTCGCCACCTGGGGCACCGCGGAAGCGGCCCAGCTTGCCCGGCGCAACCGGCGTTGCACGAGCTTGTGGGGATCCTCGTCGCCGGAGAGCAGGCGGAGCAGGTCGGCGTGGGCGCTTTCCCACCGAGGAGTCGACGGAACGCCTCCACCGGTCTCGCGGACGACGAACTCGTCGAGCGCGAAGTCGCCCAAGGTGTGGACCTCGGCGGCGAGGACGTCGATTCCGTTCGCGGCCAGGGCGGCAGAGAACAAAGCGAGCAATCCGGGGCGATCTTTCGCCACGAGTGTGAGATCCGCTTCCCCACCCGCAGGGCGGCGGAGCTCGGCGGCAAAGCCCGTCCGCTGCGCTATCGTCCAGAGCCGGACGTGCCGGGCGGCCTCGGGTGGCCTGGTGATGGCGAGGTATCGCTCCGGCGCGAGTCGCGCGAAGGCCGTCACCTGGGTTTTGTGCGTTGCGTCGACGAGGGGCTCGACCGCGCTCGTCAGCCGCTCGCGGCGGTGCTCGAGCGAGTCCTCATGGGCGGGGCGGTCGAGACCTTCGGCCGTGATCGTGGCCCGCGTCTTCTCGTAAAGCAGGCGAAGGAGACCGGCTTTCCAGTCCGTCCAGTTCTCGGGGCTCACGCTCGCCATGTCCGCGTAGGTGAGCAGGTACAGCATCTCGAGGCGCTCGACCGTCCGGGCGTCGCGGGCGAAGCCCTCGATCATCGCCGCGTCTTCCAGATCGCGGCGCTGGCTGAGATGGCTCATCTTGAGGTGTTCCTGGACGAGCCAGGCGACGTCCTCGGCGTCCGCGGGATCGAGAGCGATGCGCTGCGCGTACGCCCGCACCAGCTCGGCGCCGCGCGAGGAGTGATCGGGGCCGAGTCCCTTACCGAGATCGTGGAAGAGCAGCCCCAGCATGAGCACCAGCGGGCGCTCCTGCGCGCGCGCGATGCGGGTGAGATCCGGCTCCTCTTCCGAGAGCGATCCGGCGCGCAGCCGCATCATCCGCTGCAGTGCGACGACGGTGTGCGTGTCCACCGTGTACACGTGGTACAGGCTGTGCTGCGCACGCGCCCGCAGCCTGCCCAGCTCGGGAAAGAGCGCCCCGAGGACGCCCAGCTCGTGCAGGGCCCCCAGCGCCGCGCCGTCGCTGCCTTCGCGGACCAGGGCCTGCCAGAGCTCGAAGTGGGCGTCGCGATCGGCGGCCAACGCCGGCTCGAGCTTGTGCAGCTCCTGCACGAGGAGGTCGCGGGCGTAGCTGTAGACCGGGACGCCGTACGTCTCCGCCACGGTGAAGAGCCGGATCAGATCGGCCGGGCGGCGGGCGAAGACCTCGCGGTCGCCGACGGTGACGCGGCCCTGCCAGAGCTTGAACGCGCTGTCGATGGGTTTCGCTTGGGGCGCGCGGCGGGGCCCGAAGAAGCCTGCCGGCCGCGGGGCATCTTCCACGGCGCAGCGGTCGATGAGCGCGTCGGAGGCGCGGGCGATCTCCTGGAGCGCGATGTACGTCTCGCGCATCAGCTTCTCGACCCCGAGCTCTCCTTCGGCGTCCGCGTACCCCAGGGCCGATGCGAGCCGGCGCTGGTTGTCGAAAGTGAGGCGATCGTCGCGCCGCCCGGTCGCGTAATGAAGCTCATTGCGCAGCTTCCACAGCCAGTCGCGAGCGGCGCGGGCGGCCTGGACCTCGCGCAAGGGCAAGAGGCCGCGCTCGCCCGACTCGCCGAGGCCGGCCACCTTGTGCCGGGCGCGGGCGATCCACAGCGCGGCCTGGAGGTCGCGCAATCCGCCCTTGCCCTGCTTGATGTGCGGCTCGAGCAACCAGACCGATCCGCCGTACCGGGTCCTCCGTCCGCGCAGCTCCTCGAGCTTCTCCTCGATGAACTCCTCGATCTTGCGGGCGTCGAGCTCGGTGACGACGGCGCGCTCCAGCTCCTTGAAGAGGGCCGCGTCCCCCGCCAGCAGCCGGCAGTCGAGAAGCGCCGTGCGCGCGGTGTGATCGTCGCGCGCCAGGGTGAGGGTTTCCTCCAGCGTGCGGGCGCCGAAGCCGGCTTCCAGCCCCGCGT
>VBKL01000092.1 GCA_005879805.1 Deltaproteobacteria bacterium
GACCTCCTCATGCACCTCGGCGAGCCGGGCTACGAGCCGCCGCGGACGAAGACGGCATCTGTCGGGGGCAGCCGCGGCTAGGCCGCTCGCGCTCTCAGGGCTTCGGTACGCAGACGCCGATGTTCTCGGGTCCGATCGGGTCGACGCACACACCGCCGTTGCAACAGTGCGCGTCGATCACGCATTCGTGGTGGCCGTCCGTCTGGACGCATGCGCACTGCCGCGTGGTGCTGGAAACGCTGCCCCTCGCGGGACGACCCGGAACCACAGCCAACGGCCACCATGACG
The DNA here is from genome assembly GCA_005879805.1 of Deltaproteobacteria bacterium. Taxonomy (GTDB): domain Bacteria; phylum Myxococcota; class Myxococcia; order Myxococcales; family 40CM-4-68-19; genus VBKO01. The sequence continues at coordinate 289 of VBKL01000092.1, forward strand.
CACGCAGTTACCCGTACCAGACGCATCTGCCCCTCCCGCAACCCGCCCAATCTGGTAGTGGGGGGACTCGCGCGCCAGACGGGAAGCCACTCGCTCGCAAGTCCGGGATCGGGCGCTGCGGCCCCGTGTCGCAGCGGTTTGAATCAACGGCGCCCGCCTTCTGTCGGATTCGGTGCTTGACCCGCACGGATCGCTTTGGTACGTGCGCAGCCGCTCAAACCTCCGAGGAGAAGAAGAGCATGAACAATCCGAAAAGCGCGGCGATCGCGGCGATGTGTGCGGCGCTGTTGCCTTGCGCTGCGTTCGCGGCGGGCTCGATCGAAGGCTCGGTCGATTTCAGCGGCAAGCCGCCCACCGCCGCCAAGCTGCACCGCGAGGCCGACCCGTTCTGCGCCAAGAAGCCGATGACCAATCCCGAGGTCCTGGTCAAGAACGGCAAGCTCGAAAACGTCTGGGTCCACGTTTCCAAGGGCGCCAAGGACGTCCCCGTCGCGGCCGACGCCAAGGAAGTCGAGATGGACCAGAAGGACTGCATGTACGAGCCGCGCATGGCCGTCGCGCAGGTCGGCCAGAAGATCCGCGCCAAGAACGGCGACCCGGTCCTGCACAACGTGCACACCTATCTGGGCGCCACCACCGTCTTCAACAAGGGCATGCCCAACGACAAGGCTTCGCCCATCGAGTACGTGGCCAAGGAAGAGGGCATGATGAAGTGGAAGTGCGACGTCCATCCCTGGATGCGCGGCTTCATCGGCATCTCGAAGAACCCGTACCAGGCGGTGACCGGAGCCGACGGATCGTTCAAGATCGACAACGTCCCGCCCGGCAAGTACACGATCGAGTCCTGGCACGAGAAGTACGGGACCAAGAAGCAGGACATCACCGTCGAGGACGGCAAGCCCGCCAAGGTCGACTTCAAGTACGACGGCACCGAGAAGGGCACCGGCTAGCGGTAAGCACCGTCGGATTCAGGGCATTGCATCCCGAGGGGAGAGCCGCGTAGAACCGGCTCTCCCCTCGTCCGTTAGAGGAGTCCGCCCTCGATGTGGGTCCGCCGTCTCGCAGTCTTCGCCGCGCTCCTCACCTTCGTCCTCATCGTTGCCGGCGGGCTCGTCACCAACACCGATTCGGGGCTCGCCTGTCCCGACTGGCCGCTCTGCCACGGATCCGCCGTCCCGAAGATGGTGGGCGGGGTCGCGGTCGAGCATACCCACCGGCTCCTCGCAACCGCGGCAGGGCTCTGTACCGTGGGCCTCGTCGCGGGCCTCTTGCCCCGGCGCCGCTCGATCCTGCTCTGCGGCGTGATGCTCCCGGCGCTCCTCTCCGGCGCGTTCGCAGGGGCCTGGTTCCAGCAGCATGGCGGGGAGTTCCCGCCCTGGGCCATCTTCCTCGTCGTGATCGGATTCGGCGGGTTCGTCGCCGTCATCGGCCAAGAGCGCGGACCTTCGAGACTCGCAGCCCTCGCCCTGGCACTGGTCGTCGCCCAGGGACTTCTCGGCGGATTGACGGTGATCTACCGGCTGCCCCCGGTCGTCCTGGTCCTGCACACCGCGACGTCGATGCTCTTCCTCGTCTCGCTCGTGGCTCTTGCCTGGAGGCTTTCGGGCAGGCCGGCGGCGCCTTCCGCGATGGCAACCCCGCTGCTCTTCCTCACCGCCGCCGCCGTCTATCTGCAGATCGTCCTCGGTGCCGCGGTCCGCCACACCGGCGCCGGGCTCGTCTGCGTCGACCTGCCGTACTGCCGCGGCGCGATCTGGCCTTCGGGGGTCCATCCCGCGGTCCATCTCCACATGGCCCATCGGGCCTTCGCCTTCGTCGTGCTGGGGCTCGTCGCCTGGAACGCCGCCGCGGCATTCCGGGCGGGCAGGGTGCGCCCGCTGGCCCTCGCCGGGCCCGCGCTGGCGGTCCTCCAGATCGTCCTCGGCGTCCTCGCCATCACGACCTTCAAGGACCTCGTCCCCCTGACCGCCCACCTCCTCGTTGCGGCGCTCCTCCTCGCCGATGTCGTCTCGCTCGCGGTGCTCGCAGGACCCTCTCGCGCTCGGGTGCCGGCGGAAGCCCCGGCGCTGGGAGCGGCGACGTGATCGCGGCCACTTCCGCGCGCACGGCGAGTCTCCGCGACTTCGTCGCCCTGGTGAAGCCGCGCATCACCATGCTCGTCGTCTTCACCACCGCAGGAGGCCTGTGGCTCGCCCCGGTCCGGGCGGGCGCGAGGACCACGGTCTTCACGCTTCTCGGGACGGTGCTCATCGTCGCCGCGGCGAACGTCCTCAACATGTATCTCGAGCGGGACAGCGACGCGCTCATGACCCGCACCATGCGCCGGCCGCTTCCTGCCGGCCGGATGGATCCCCAGGTCGCGCTCCGCTTCGGGCTGGTCCTCGCGGCCATCTCGGTCCCGCTCCTCACCTTCGCGGTCGGCGCCGTACCCGGGCTCCTCGCCTCGCTAGCGCTGGTGAGCTACGTGCTCCTCTACACGCCGCTCAAGCGCCATACCGCGGCGGCGCTCCTCGTCGGGGCGATTCCCGGCGCCATCCCGCCGCTCATCGGATGGACCGCTGCGCAGGGGCGCATCGAATTGGGCGGCGTGCTGCTCTTCGCCGTCATGTTCCTCTGGCAGGTGCCGCACTTCCTCGCCATCACGCTCTTCCGCAAGGAGGACTACGCCCGCGCGGGCCTCGTCGTGCAGCCCAACGAGCCCGGCGGAGAGGCGGAGGCGCGGCGCAACATCGTCCGCTACACGGTGGCGCTGGTGTTCGTTTCGCTCCTCTTCGTGCCGCTACGCCTCGGCGGGACGCTGTACCTCTTCACCGCGCTCCTCGCCGGCGGGGGATTCCTCGCCTGCGGGCTCGCCGGGTTGCGCAAGGGCGCCGGCGCGAAATGGGCGCGGAGCGAATTCTCCGCCTCGCTCGTCTACCTGACCGTTCTATTCGGAACGTTGATGCTCGGCCGCTGACGGCGACGGTCGACGCCCGCGCTGTGACACATCGTCGCGGTTCTCGGACAAACGGCCGGCGTCGTGCAGGGTTGGACCGCTTCCGCAGAGCAGGAGCTCTCCCGGAGAGCGATTGACCTCGAACGATCCGGCGTGCTAGCAAACCCGCGCACATGCAGACGGCTGCGCCGGAGACCGCCGCGATCCTCCTCTGGACCGTGCTTAGAGGCGCAGCTGTGGCGGTCCTCGCTACCGAGGCGATCTTCCTGGCCATGCGTCTGCGTGAATCGCAGGAGAAGATTTCGGCGCAGAAAGGCGCTTCCCGCATCTTCTGGGCGCTGACGCCGGCGGTGCTCCTCGCCGGGCTTGCGCTCTGGTGCGCCGCGACGCTTTCCGCCTCGCCGTCGGGCCCCTTGCAGTCGATCGCTTCGCTCACACCCCGCTGAAGAACCGGTAGGGCTACCACGCATGGATGAGACCAAGTACGGCTTCTGGCTCCCCGTCGACGTGTCCAGCCATGGGGCGCAGATCGACAACCTGATGGCCGTAGTCCACTGGTTCATGCTCCTGCTCTTCGTCGGGTGGGGGATCTTCTTCGTCTACTGCCTGGTGAAGTTCCGCGCCCGCCCCGGGCATGTCGCGACCTACAATCCCGTCAAGGCCGTCTTCACCAAGTACATCGAGGCGGCCGTCGTCGTCGTCGAGGTGTTCCTCCTCTTCGGCCTCTCCACACCGGTGTGGTTCAAATACAAGGGCCGTCCGGCGTCCGAGAAGGACGCCGTCGTCGTGCAGCTCGTCGCCGAGCAGTTCGCCTGGAACTTCCACTACGCGGGCAAGGACGGAAAGTTCGGCAAGTCGAGCACCGCCACCATGTCCGGGGACAACCCGCTCGGGCTCGATCCCGACGACCCGGCCGGCAAGGACGACATCACGACCGTCAACCAGTTCCACGTCCCGGTGAACAAGGACGTCATCGTCGAGCTCAGCTCCAAGGACGTCATCCACTCCTTCAACATCCCCGTCTTGCGGGTGAAGCAGGACGCGATCCCCGGCACCCGCATCCCGGTCTGGTTCCACGCCACGCAGCCCGGCCACTTCGAGCTCGCCTGCGCGCAGCTGTGCGGCCTCGGCCATTACCGGATGCGCGCCGACGTCCTCATCGACACGCCCGAGGACTACGCCAAGTGGGAGAAGGAGAACGCTCCGACCCCCTCCGAGGAACAGCCTCCGACCGCGCAGCAGCCGGCGAAGTAGCCCGAGGACACCTCAATGACCGCACCGACGACCCACGGAGCAACGACCCACGCCGGCGGCAACGAGCACAGTCATGACCAGGACCACGGGCATGAACACGCCCACGGTCACGAGCTGCCCTTCTGGCGCAAGTACATCTTCTCCGTCGATCACAAGATGATCGGACTGCAGTACGGCCTCACCGCGCTCGTCTTCCTGCTCGTCGGCTTCAGCCTGATGATGCTGATGCGCTGGCAGCTCGCCTATCCCGGGCGGCCGCTCGGGTGGGTAGGAAAGCTCCTCGGCGAGAACGCGATGCCGGGCGGCGTGATGGCGCCGGAGTTCTACAACCAGCTCGGCGCGATGCACGGGACCATCATGGTCTTCATGGGCATCGTGCCGCTCGCCGTCGGCGCCTTCGGCAACTACGTCGTTCCGCTGCAAATCGGCGCGCCGGACATGGCGTTCCCGCGCCTCAACATGGCCTCCTACTGGGCGTTCCTCCCGGGCGGCCTGCTCATGATCTACAGCTTCTTCATGCCGGGCGGCGCGGCGCAGTCGGGCTGGACCAACTATCCGCCCCTTTCCGTCCTGACGCAGGTACCCGGGCAGACCATGTGGCTCTTCGCGATGGTCCTGCTCATCACCTCGAGCCTCCTCGGCTCGATCAACTTCATCGTCACCATCGTCCAGCTGCGCGCGAAGGGGCTCGGGTTCTGGCGGCTGCCGTTCTTCGTACACGCGCAGTTCGTGACGAGCTTCCTCCTGCTCCTCGCCTTTCCGCCGCTGGAGGCGGCCGCCGTGCTCCAGCTGATGGATCGGCTGGCGGGGACGAGCTTCTTCCTTCCCACCGGGCTGGTCGTCTCCGGCGAGCAGCTCAAGGTGGCGGGAGGCGGAAGCCCGCTCCTCTGGCAGCACCTCTTCTGGTTCCTCGCCCATCCCGAGGTCTACGTCCTCATCCTTCCGGCGATGGGCATCGTGGCCGAGGTGATCGCGAACAACACGCGCAAGCCGCTCTGGGGCTACCGGCTCCTCGTCTACAGCGTCATCTTCCTCGGCTTCATGAGCTTCGTCGTCTGGGCCCACCACATGTTCATGACGGGCATGGGGACGACGATGAGCACTTTCTTCCAGACGACGACGATGATCATCTCCATCCCGAGCGTGATCATCCTGACCTGCTTCCTCATGTCGCTCTACGGCGGGGCGATCCGCTTCACCACGCCGATGCTCTTCGCGACCGCCTTCCTGCCCATGTTCGCCATCGGCGGCCTCACCGGGCTGCCTCTCGGGCTCACGGCGAGCGATATCTACCTGCACGATACGTTCTACGTGATCGGCCACTTCCACTACGTGGTCGCGCCGGGAACGATCTTCGCGCTCTTCGCCGGCATCTACTACTGGTACCCGAAGGCGACGGGAAAGCAGATGGACCCGACGCTCGGGAAGATCCATTTCTGGCTCAGCTTCCTCTGCATGAACGGCATCTTCATGCCGATGTTCTTCCAGGGGATGGCGGGGCTTTCGCGCAGGCTCTACGACCCGACCATCTACGCGCACGGCCGAGCCATCCAGTCGCTGAACGTGGTCATCTCCTGGTCGGCCTGGGGGCTGTTCCTCGCGCAGCTGCCCTTCATCTGGAACTTCTTCTCCAGCCTCGCCCGGGCGAGGGCAGTGGAGAACCCGTGGTCGGCGACTACCCTGGAGTGGGCCGCGCCCTCGCCGCCGACGCACGGCAACTTCCCGACGCCGCCGGTCGTCTACCGCGAGCCGTACGAGTACAGCGTTCCGGGTCAAACGAGCGACTTCCACCCGCAGTTCGCCGGGGAGGCGTAGCCGATGGCGGAAGCAAGTCCCTATGCCGCGGATGCGTTGATTCCGCACACCGTCGAGCCGCACCCGGTCACCGGCATCCCGAACGGGAAGCTGGGGATCTGGCTGTTCCTGGCGAGCGAGGTGATGCTCTTCGGCGCGCTCTTCTCGACCTACGTGGTGATCCGCACCACCGCGCCGCACTGGCCCCCGGAGGGTGGGCTCTCGAGCGAGATCTTGAACGTCCCGCTCGCCACCGTGAACACCGCGGTGCTCATCACCTCGTCGATCACCATGGTGCTCTCCTGGGCGAGCCTGAAGATGCAGAACCTCCCGCGCTTCCGGCTCTGGCTGGGATCGACCATCGCCCTCGCCTTCGTCTTCCTCGTCATCAAGTATTTCGAGTACACGCACAAGTTCGAGCTCGGGCACTACCCGTCCCACGACAACTTCTACGCCGTCTATTTCACGCTCACCGGCCTGCACGGGGTGCACGTCATCGGCGGGATCATCGTCAACACCTTCCTCTTGACGGCGGGCTCGCGGATGTGGGCGACCGAGCCGGAGCGGTTCACCAACCGGATCGAGAACGCCGGCCTCTACTGGCACTTCGTAGAGCTGGTGTGGATCTTCTTGTTCCCCTCGCTGTACCTGCTCTGAGGAGCGCGACTTGGCGACCACGCACGAGACAACGAGCCACGAGGAATTCAAGAAGCACCTCGGCAAGTACTACGTGGTGTTCGTGGCCCTGCTCTGTCTCACGGCGATCACGGTCGGGGTGAGCTACCTGCACCTCAACCGGCCCCTCGCCATCACCGTCGCCCTCATCATCGCTTGCGTGAAGGCAGGGATGGTGGCGGCGGTGTTCATGCATCTCCTCGACGAGCGCAAGGTCATCTACGCGGTGCTAATCTTGACGGTGGCGTTCTTCTTCCTCGTCCTGTTCCTTCCCATGTTCACCATCGTCGAGGGCTCCACGGTGTGATGTGTCGCTGAAGGCCTTCCACGTCTTCTTCATCGTCGTCTCGACGCTCTGCGCGCTGATGCTGGGCGCCTGGGGCCTCGTGGAACACTCGCGGAGCGGCAGAAGCGGCGTGCTGTTCCTCGGAATCGGTGGGTTCGCCGCCGCGGCGGTCCTGGTCGTCTACGGTCTGTGGTTCTTGCGCAAGCTCCGGGGCGTGTCGACATGAATCTCTTCGGTTGCCCGGTCTGTTTCGGCGGCGTGAGCGAGCCCGCCGTCCGCTCGGCGCTCCTCGGCGTCGGCCTGCTGCTCGGCGTCGTCGTCACCGTGCTGGTGGCGATCGGCTCGGTCGCCATCAGCTGGGCGCGCAAAGGCAGGCAGCTTGCCGCGCTCGAGCAGGAGGAGGCGGCTGCCGGGCCCGAGCCGCGCGCGCAGCCGCAGCTCAGCTCGGCTTTTCCGCCACCACGATCTTGGTGAGGAAGGCGAGCGTCGTCTCGCGCACGGTGAAGCCCGCCGCGGCGACTAGCGTCGCGAGATCCTGCGCGGCGTACTCCTCATAGTACGGCTCGTGGAAGCGCTCCGGAAAGGCCCGCAGCTCGCGGGTCAGCTCGGGTGCGTCGCGGAATTGCAGGCTGTCGGCCACCACGGCGAGCCCGCCCGGCCGCACTACCCGGAACATCTCCCCGAGGACGCGGGCGCGGACGTCGCGCGGTACCTCGTGGAGCAGGTAGAGGTTCGTCGCCGCGTCGAAGTGCCCGTCGACGAAGGGCAGCTTCTCGGCGTCGTCGCAGATGAGGCTGACTTCCATGTCGCGCGGGAGCGTCTCCCGGGCGCGGGCGATGTACTGCGGCGAGAGATCGAGGCCGTAGAGGCGCGCGTCGGGCAGCGCCTTGCCGAGGAACCTCAAGAGATGTCCGGTGCCGCAGGCGACATCGAGGAGCTTCATCGGCCGCGCCGCCCCGTACCCTTCCGCCCGGGCGAAACGGACTACGGGCGGCACCAGCCTCCGGCGCATGACGTCGGCGGTTCCGCCGAAGATCAGCTCCACCTGCAGGTCGTAGAGCTCCGCGCTGGTGTGCCCGAGGTATCCATCGGTCTGGTAATGGAAATTGCGGGCGTAGTACCGCGGGTAGCGCTCCGCCTGGCCGGGCAGCTCGTCGTGGCGCCTGCTGCGGATGCGCTCGCGGGTCTTGGGAAGATCGGCGATGAGCTTGGGAGCGGCGAGGGCGTACTCGCGCCAGGGCAAACCGTCGATCAGCTCCCGGGGATACAGCCCATCGTTCGCGTCCTGCCAGTCGCGCGCGAAGAGGTCCTCGATGCGACGGCGCAACGATGCGCGCGCCTCCGCGGTCGGCTTGCGCAGCTGCCAGCCGGCAACCGTCCGGGCATAGGCAATGTAGGCCATGCGGAAGGCGGCCGTGCGGGCGGTGCGCGAGCGCACGTAATAGCTGCGGGAGAGCTCGGCGCGGAGGTCCGTACCTTCCATGACCCGGATGGTTGCGCGAGAGCGCTCTTCGCGCAATGCCGTTGCGGGGGCGAGTCCTTCCGTGAGACTCGGGCGGAATGTCGCGGGTAGGGCCGGGGGAGGACTTCGAGCCGATCCAGATCGACAGGGGTACGCGCGTTTTCGTGCTCACCGGGGCCGGGATCAGCGCCGAGAGCGGCGTGGCCACCTTCCGGGACGCCGGGGGCCTCTGGTACCAGCACCGGGTGGAGGACGTGGCGACGCCGGAGGGCTTCGCTCGCGACCCGCGCCTCGTCTGGCGGTTCTATTCGGAGCGCCGCAAGCAGGTGGGAACGGTGCGGCCCAATCCCGCCCACCTCGCGCTGGCCGAGCTGGAGCGGTTCCTCGGCGACGATCTGTTCCTCGTCACCCAGAACGTCGATCCGCTGCACGAGCTCGCCGGATCGAAGCGCGTCCTGCACATGCACGGCGAGTTGTTGACCTCGCGGTGCGATACCTGCCCGCGCCCGCCCTTCCGGGACGAGCGTACCTACTTCGAGGAGGTGCCGGTCTGCGAGGAGTGCGGGGGGAACCTGCGACCGGACGTGATCTGGTTCGGCGAGATTCCGCTCGGGATGCGCGAAATCGCCGAGGCGATCGACCGGTGCGACCTGTTCCTCACCGTGGGGAGCTCCGGATCCGTCTACCCTGCGGCGGGCTTCGTCGCCGAGGCGAGGGCAGTGCGCGACCCACAGACCGGCCGACCGCGCACGATCTACGTGGGCCTCGAGCGCCCCGACAATGCCGACGCCTTCGACGAGTGCCGCCTGGGACCTGCGGGGCGCGTTCTCCCGCCCCTGTTCAGGTTCGCGCGCTGAAGCTACGCTTTCGCGGTGATCGCGCGCGCGGAGCTCGTCGACCTCTTCCATTCCGTGGTCGCCGCCCTGTCCGCCGAGCGCCTCGTTCGCGAGGCCTGCGCGGGCGGCAAGGCGCCTTCGCCGCTTCCCGGAGGACGTCTCGTCGGGCTCGGCATCGGAAAGGCCGCAGCCCCGATGCTGCGCGGGGCCCGCGCGGCGATCGCGCTCGAGCCCCTCGCCTTCGCGGTCCCTCCCGAGGATGCCGATCCGCCCGTCCTCATCGGAGGATCGCATCCGGTGCCGGACGAAGGATCGCTGCGAGCCGGTACGGCGCTGCTCGACGCGGCGCGATCGCTCGGCCCGAACGACGCCGCGCTCCTCCTCGTGAGCGGCGGAGGATCGTCGCTCGCCGAGGTCCCCCGCCCAGGCCTTTCGCTTGCGGACGTGCGCGCCGTCAACGAGGCGCTCTTGCGCAGCGGGGCGCCGATCGAGGAGATGAACTGCGTCCGCGCGCATCTTTCGAAGCTCAAGGGCGGTGGGCTTGCCAGGGCCCTCTACGCCGCGGGTGTCCGGCGGGCGCGCGCGCTGGTGCTCGTCGACGTGCCGCGCGGCGGGACCAGCGCCGTCTCCAGCGGTCCGGCCGCCGCCGATCCCACCACCTTCTCGGAGGCGCGCGAGATCCTGCACCGGCGGTCCATCGATCTGCCGCGCGCGGCGTGGGAGATCCTCGAGCGCGGGGCGGGCGAGACGTTGAAACCGGGAGAGCCCGCCGACTTCATCGAGCACGTGACGCTGTGCGATTTCACGGCGCCCGCCCGGGAGGCGGCGCGGCTCCGCCCTCCGGCAGAGGTGCTACCGCTGGTCACCGGACCCGTCGAGGAGGTGGCGCGGGGATACGCCGAGCGAGCCGGCCCCGGATTCTTCTGTGCCTCGGGCGAGCCGGAGGCGCGCATTCCGGCCTCGGCGCCGCCCGGCGGCCGGGCCCAGCACATCGCGCTCCTCATGGCGCACGCCCTGCGGGGAACGCGCGCATCCTTCCTCGCCGCGGGCACCGACGGCCGCGACGGCCCGACCGAGTTCGCCGGCGCCGCCGTCGACGGAACCACTTGGGACGAGGCCATCGGCCGCGGACTCGACCCGGCCGGCGCCATCGCCTCCTTCGACGCTACCCGCGTCCTCTCGCGCCTCCACGCGACCATTCCGCGGCAGGCGGCGGTCGCCCACGCCGGCGAGCTGCATCTCTTGTCGCTCGACTGAGCCCTAGTCCGCGCTGAGCTGGTTCATGCGCTTTTCCAGCGCCGCTTCGCTGCGACGGTCCAGCCCGACGAAGCGCGCCGAGCGGACCTTGCCGCCCGAAACCTCGAGCATTGCCACCGAGACGGGCAGGTCGAAACGGCGCGGGCCCGCGCTGGCGGGGTTCAGGTAGCGGATGCCGTCGATGGTCTCGTCGTGCGGGAGATGGCTGTGGCCGAAGACCACCACGTCGGCCGGAGCGCGGGCGAGATCACGTACGACCTCCGGTCGCGGTTTCCGTGGGCGATCGAGGATGTGGGTGAGGAAGAACCGGACGCCTTCCAGCTCGACGCGCGCCGTTTCGCCGGCCTTCCCGCAGCGGAACCCATCGACGTTCCCGGCCACCGCGGTCACCGGAGCGATCCTCTCCAGATCCCGCAGGACCTGGATGTCCCCGATGTCGCCGGCGTGGAGGATGTGGCTCGCGCCGGCGAATGCCGCGCGGACCTCGGGCCGCAGGAGCCCGTGGGTGTCGGAGAGGATGCCGACGCGCATCCGATCTTCTTGCCCGGTGTCGCGGGGCCGTGCAACAAGCCCTGACGTGCAGCTTCTCTGCGAGACATCGCCCGATTGGCTGAAGCTGGCGCTCGAGCGCTTCGACGAGGTGCTCGTCGATCACGCACATTGCGAGAAGAAGGCCGCGGCGCACGCCCTGAGCATGCTCGCGGCCTTTCCCGACGTCCCCGGATTGCCTCGCGCCATGGCGCGGCTCGCGCGCGAGGAGGCGGGGCATCTCGCCAAGGTGCTGGCGCTCCTGGAGAGCCGGGGTCTTTCGCTCGGACGCGACGGCGGCGACCCATACGCGCAGGCGTTGCGGGCGCTGGTGCGGCAGCCGCCGGCGGAGCGATTGCTCGATCAGCTCCTCGTCTCCGCGCTCATCGAACTGCGCAGCCGCGAGCGGCTGCAGTTGCTTGCGGACAACCTGCCCGAGCGCCACCTGCGCGATTTCTACGAGGAGCTGGCGCAGGCGGAGGCGGGGCACGGGTCCCTGTTCCTGCGGCTGGCGCGCAAGGTGGCGCCGGACGGGCTCGAGGAGCGCCTCGCGGTGCTCGCGGCGGCGGAAGCGCGATTCGTTCGCGAATTGCCGGTGCGTGCCGCGATCCACTGAGTGGATGAGCAGCGGCGTCTGCGCCCGGCGCTAACGCCGCGGTTTGGGCGCGGGCGGCGTAGCCGTGGCGCCATCCTCGGGCCAGGCGTGCCTCGGATATCGCCGCATCAGCTCGCGACGCACGGCCGGGTAGTGCCGCTCCCAGAACCCCGAAAGGTCCTGCGTCACCTGCTGCGCGCGGCCGTTCGGCGCGAGCAGGTGGAGGACGAGCGGAAGCCGGCCCTGCACGATGGCGGGACCGCGCTGCATGCCGAAGAAGTCCTGCAGGCGCGAATGCAGCGCCGGAGGGTGGCCGGGGGCGTACTCCACCCGGACCCGCCGGCCGGAGGGGAGCGCGACCGATTCGGGAGCGAGACGGTCGAGCAGCGCGGCTGCGCCCGGGCCGGTGCGTTCGAGGATCGCGCCTCGTAGATCCGAGTTGCGCAAGTCTTCCAGGGAGGACAGCCCTTCGCAGAGAGCTTCGAGCGCCTTCCGGACGTCGTCGTCTTCGATCTTGCGTAGGCCGTGTTCCGGCGCGGCGGCGATCACCGCTTCGACGCGCCCGCGGAGCGTCGCGAGCGCGTCCGGATCGAGCAGCATCTCGGGGCGGACATGGGAGGCGAGAACCTTCGCGACCAGGGAAGCCTCCGCGGCGTTGGGCGGCCGGCGCGATTCCTCGAGCACCAGGCCCTCGTAGGTCAACCGCGAAATCACGACTACGCGTTCGCGGTCCTTGTCCCATTCCACTTCGATCGATTCGGCGAGATCGTCGGGAAAGAGATCGAGAAGCCACTCCGGCTCGACGGCGCTCGCCAGGCGAACGAGGACGTTGGCACGGGTGGTGCGCCGCTCCTCGGCATCGACCGCGACGAGCAGCTCGGCGTCGCGCACCGCCGATTCGCGGGCCAAGGTCGCCGAGCCGCCGCCGGCGAAGACGACTTCCGCGCTGCCCGGATTTCGCCGCCGCGCGACGCGATCGGGAAAGGCGGCGAGCACCGCGATGCAGACCGCCTCCTCGCGAGCATCGCGGCCCGACGCCTTCGCCACCGGACCGGCCATCCGCTCGATCTGAAGCCGAGCCCGGTCGAGGCGCGAGCCGGGACGGATCTGCGTCCGATCGATCAGCTCCAGGACGTCGGAGCGGCCCGTCGGCGCTTGCGTCGTGAGCCTCGCTTCGCGCTCGCCGAGGATGGCCGCGGCCGCGAATCCCTCGCGCGATGCGCCGCGGCGCGCGGCCTCGAGCGCCAACCGGGAGAGGCGCGGGTGAAGGGGCATCTGTGCGCATTTGCGCCCGAGGTCGGTGGGCCGACCTGCGCGATCGACGAGACCTAGCCTGCGAAGCAGGTCCGCGGCCGATCCGAGCGCCTTGGGCGAAGGCGGATCGAGCCAAGCGAGCGTTCTGGGATCGATGCCGGAGACCAGCAGATCGAGCGACATCTCGGCGAGATCGGCGCGCTGCACCTCGGGCGGATGAAAGGCCACGCGGGACTCGAAGTCGGCGCGGGTATAGAGACGGATCGCGCGTCCGGCCTCGGTCCGGCCGGCGCGTCCGGCACGCTGCTCCGCGGAAGCCTTGCTCACCTTCGCTACCGAGAGCGAGGGCAACCCCGACCAGGGCGAGTGGCCCGCGAGGCGGACGAGGCCGCTGTCCACCACGACAGTAACTCCGGGGACGGTGACGCTCGTTTCGGCGACGTTGGTCGAGAGGATGATCTTACGTCGCTGTGCGGGCGCGAGGGCCCGGTCCTGCTCCTCCGAGGAGAGATCCCCGTGGAGCGGCACCACGAGAAGCCCGCGCGCCTCGGCGAGATCGGAAAGCTCCTGCGCGGCGGCGCGGATCTCGCCCGCGCCAGGCAGGAAGACGAGGACGTCGCCGCGTGTCCCCGGGACCGTCGCGCGCCGCACCGCCGCCACCACTTGCTCCGGCAGGCGGCGATCGTCGGGTCGCTCGAGATGCTCGATCTCCACCGGATAGCGCCGTCCTTCGCTCCGCACGACGGGACAGGAGAGGAAGGCCGCGACCGGTTCCGTCTCCAGTGTGGCCGACATGACGGCGAGCTTCAGATCCGGCCGCGTGGTCCGCACCAGCCGCGCCAGAAGCGCAAGCGCGAGATCGCCGTGCAGGTGGCGCTCGTGGAATTCGTCGAGCACCACCGCTCCCACGCCGGCCAGCGACGGATCGCGGAGCAGGCGCCGGGTGAGAATGGCTTCCGTCAAGAAGCGCAAGCGGGTGTGCGGTCCGGAGACGTCCTCGAAGCGGACCTGGTACCCGACCGACTCGCCCAGCTTCTCTTCGCGCTCGGCGGCGACACGGCGGGCAGCGGCGCGCGCCGCGATGCGGCGGGGTTCGAGGACCAGTACCTCGCCCGCGACCTCGTCCAGCAAGGCGGGCGGAACGCGCGTCGTCTTCCCGGCGCCCGGCGGCGCTTCGATGACGACCGCCGGTCCCTTTCGGAGCGCCTCGCGGATGTCCGGCAGCGCCTCGTCGATCGGAAGCTCTTCGCGCACCGATTTCACGACGAGGCGGAGGTGTACCGCCCGATCGATGCGCGCCAGGAGAACCGCGCGAAGGCCGCGAACGCCAGCGTTCCCGCGAGCGCTCCGAAGGCCGTCGCGGGCGTCAGCTTTCCGAGGAGCGCGAGCGCCGGATAGGTGGTCATGAGCGCGAGGGGAAGGACGTAGGTGAAGACCACGGCCAGCGCGCCGCGAAAGATGGTGCTCGGCCAGCGGGCGACGTCGAACACGCTCTGGAAGAGGTAGAGCAGGTTGTCGACGCGCACCGCGATGAAGGCG
>VBKL01000246.1 GCA_005879805.1 Deltaproteobacteria bacterium
GTCCATGATCCTCCTCGGCCTCCAGTCGCTGCGCTGGTGGATCGTGATGCGCCCCGTCCTTCCGCTCACCTATCCGCAGGCCTTCAAGGCGATGGTGGTCGGTTTCTGCGGGAACGTGCTCCTCCCGGCGCGCGGAGGCGATCTGCTCCGCGTCCAGTACCTCGGACGGCGCACCGGGGTCAGCCGCGCCAAGCTGCTCGGTACCGAGATCGTCGATTTCTGGAGCGACAAGTGGGGCTGGATCGCGGCCTTCCCCGTCATCTGCCTGCTCGGCGATCCTCCCGCGTGGCTCACTCGCGCCTTGCTCTTGATGGGGGCGGTCGTCGTGCTCGTTTCCGCCGTTCTCGTGGTGATGGCGAGCGGGCTGTGGCGCGGGCGTACCGCGCCCGCCTTCCTGAACAATCTCCGCGAAGGATTCGCGGCGAACCGGTGGCGGCGTCTGCTCCTCGTCGAGACGGCCATCTCCCCGTTGCCCTGGCTCTGGGAGACCTTCGTCATCGCGCTCGCGGGCCATGCCCTGGGCCTGTCGCTCACGCCCATGCAGGCGTTCGCGACGCTCACCGCCTTCAACATCGCCACCGCCGTGCCGTCGCCGGGGAACGCCGGATCGTTCGAGGCTGGCGGAACGCTCGCGCTGGTCGCCTTCGGCGTCGACAAGGGATTGGCGCTCGCCTTCATCTTCCTCTACCACCTGACCCAGGTCGTTCCGGGCTTCCTCGGCGGCATCCTCATCCTCGTCGTCGATGGGGAATTGCTCTTCGGCAAGCGGCGGGCAGAGCCGCTCGCAACGCGCCTCCTGGAAACTCCAGCGGTGGATCCGGGATGAGGCGGTCAGTGCAAGAGCGTGAAACCCGCGTAGTCGGCGGCGCTGATCGACCGCGTCTGATCGCCGTCGCTCATGATCCCGATGCCGACGAAATCGGGCACGTCTCCCTCGAAGTGGGCGCGGAACTCGGCGGAGGGATCGATCGACTCCTCCTTCCAGACGTTGGACGGGCCGCCCGACTCGAGCACCACCGTGTCCTGCACGACGAAGAGGTTGCGCTTCTGATCGCAGACGTCGCCCTTCTTGGCCTCCGTCGACCAGACGTACTTGATCGAGTACCACTTGAGGCCCCGCTTCCAGGAGATGTAGACGACGGCCGCGGAATCGCCGTACCCGGGCGCGCACTCGTTCCCCTTTTTCGGGAAGACCTGGGCGCGCCACTTCCAGCGTACCCGCTTCGTCTGCTGCCGCAGCGCCTCGGGCACCTCGGCGGCGAGGGTGACGGTCTCGAGCGGCGGCCGGTAGACGCCGCGGATGAAGTCGCCGTCGGGATCCTCGACCAGCTTGTAGTAGGTGACCGGCCCCGAATAGCTCTCCACCACCTTGAAGGAATGGACGTCGATCTTGACCTCTTTGAGCGCGGCGAGGGCGGACGCCTTGTCCTTGTCGGGAGTTTTTTCCTCGCCCACCGACTTCGCGCTCGCGAGGGCGAAGAGGACGACCACGAGGCGAGCGGCCGTGCGCGCAGGCAGCGCGGTCGTCCGGTTGCCTGGTCGTGAGCGCTCGCGCACGGGGTCGCAAGAGATTAGCGGAGAAGCGGGTTTGCGCCAGTCCTTTGCGATGATAGAAGGCCGCGCGTGACGGCGGCGGCGGTGGATCTGCGCGGACGTGCCGCGCGGTGGGGGATGGGTTGCGCCGTTCTCGTCGCCCTCTGCGTCGCCGTCGGGCTCTACCTGCGCATGAAGGGACTCGCCGCCGAGGGATTCGGCGACGACGAGGTCCACAAGTGGCTCGCGGCGCAGCGCTACCTGCGCGGCGACCTCGGCGGCGACGACGTCGAGCATCCCATGCTCATGAAGGCGCTCATCGCGCTTTCGGCGCTCGTCTTCGGGCCGCTCGGCTGGGCGCCGGAGGCGATCACGCGTCTTCCCAACGCGCTCGCCGGCGGGCTTTCCATCTGGGCCGTGGCGCAGCTTGGCAAGCGCCTTTTCGGCCGCGCGGCGGGCTTGTGCGCGGCGGCACTGGCGGCCTTCTCGACGACTTACATCGGCTACCAGCGGGTCGCGAAGGAGGACACCCTTCTCGGCCTTTTCCTGCTCTTGCTCCTCCTCTGCATCGCCGAGGCGAAGGCCGCCGCCGACGACGGCCGCAGCCCGCGCCGCTACGAGGTCCTCGCAGCCGCCTCGCTCGGCGCGATGATGGCGTCGAAGTACTTCTTCTTCCTGGTGCCGATTCCCGTGGTCGCCGTCCTCTGGCTGCGGCCCGTCACCGCCTGGCGGGTTCCGCTACGGCGCTGGTTCCAACTGATCGGTATCGCTGCGTTGGTGTGGGTCTGCCTCGACTGGACTCCCTTCCTGCCCTCGACCTGGGAGTACGCGAAGACCTACCTGACCGGGCAGCAGACGGTGCACGGCTCGCTCTACGTGATGGGGCGCATCTATCCGAACCTGATCGAGTACGGCCTGCACGGGACGCCGGTCTGGTTCTATGCCGTGTTCGCCGCGGTGAAGCTGGCGCCGCTCACGGTCCTGTGCGCCGCGATCGGGCTCTGCGTCGCGATCGCGCAGCGCAAGGCTTCCCATCGCATCGTGCTTTCCTGGATGGCGGTGTGGTTCCTCGTCCACTCGACCTCCGGATCGAAGTGGGGCCGTTTCTTCACGCCCATGCTGCCGGCCTTCCTCCTCCTCGCGGCCCACGCCATCTCCATCGCCGCGGGCGCATTCCGGACGCGGCGTCCGGCCCTCGCGTACGCAGCGATGGCGGGGCTCGGCATCGCGCTGGCATTCGGCGAGGCAAGTGCGGCGATCCTCCATGCGCCGCACTACCGGCTCTACATCAACGCCCTCGGCGGCGGCGACGCGCGCGTTCCCTGGTTCTTCCCCCATTGCGATTACTTCGATGCCGGGTTCCGCGAGGCCGTCGAGAAGGTGGCCGCTTCGGCGGAGCCGGGCGCCGAGCTCGCAACCGAGATCGACTGGCCCGCCAAGCTGTACGCGGAACGGGCAGGGCGATCCGATCTGCGTCAGACGCTCGTGCGCCGCGGGCAGGCCTGCCGATCGGCCACTCCCTGCTACGTCGTCGTGCAGACGGGACGGCTCTACTTCAAGAACGAGGACGCCGTCAGGAACCTTTCGCGCCGCACGCCTTGGACGACGGTGCGGATCCGGGGCGAAGACGTCGTCAAGGTGTACAAGCTCGACCCGGGCGAATCGCCCTTCCCCGGCGGGAAGGTCGAGGAGCCGCTGTCCGAGAAGCACGCGGCGCAGTGAAGGAGGAGGCCTGTATGGCGGCGCAGCTCCAGACGGAAGATCTGGTGGTGGGAACCGGACCGGAGGCGAAGAAGGGCCAGATGGTTTCGGTGCACTACACGGGCTGGCTCACCGACGGGAAGAAGTTCGACTCCTCCAAGGACCACGGGCGCCCCTTCTCCTTCGCCCTCGGACGAGGGCAGGTCATCCAGGGATGGGACCAGGGCGTCGCCGGCATGAAGGTGGGCGGAAAGCGCAAGCTGACCGTTCCGCCGGAGCTCGGGTATGGCGCGCAGGGATTTCCGGGAGCCATTCCGCCGAACTCGACGCTGGTGTTCGAAGTGGAGCTGCTCGGAGTGAGCTGAGGGCTACCACCAGCGTGGGCATTTCTCGTTCGGCCCGCGATGCACCCGGAGCGACGCGTCGGCTTTTCCCTGTTCTTCGAGCGTCACTTCCAGATCGAGCGGCGTCCGCGCGCAAGCGAGCTGGAAAAGGCCGTGGCTCTCGCCGTCGCCGTTGATCTGCGCGGACACTTTGCAAGGGCCGTTGCCCGCTTCCTTCGCGAACGATTCCCGCGTGCGGGCGATGGAGGATCCGGCGAGCACTTCGCTCGCGGTCGTGTCGTCCCAGCGGGCGACGAGCGAAGCGATCCGGTCCGCAGTGCGAGCGAGGGCATGCGAAGCCGGGAGGTCCGGCGTGAGCTCGAGGTGCTGGATGAGCGCGTTCGCCTCCGGCGTCAGGGTGACGAAGACGTCGAGCTTTCCCTTCTCGCAGGCGAGGTGCGAGGTACCGCGCAGGGCGTTCTCCGCCTCGATCGACCCTTGCCGCCGGCAGGCTCCGAGCTTGCGCGACAGCTCGTCGAAGTGAGCGCGCAGCTCCTCGGGCGGCTCGTAGAAGAACGTGGTCCGGTCGAAGCCCCCCTCCGCGACCTGCGCGTCCCAGCGCGCGAGGAGCTTTCCGACCGCGTCGTGTGCGCGCGACAACTCGGGAGCCGGCCGTACGCCCCGCGCAGGTAGCTTCGCGAGAGCTCGCTGCGCAGCCTCGTAGATGTCCGGCGCCGAGTAGGTGAGATTGGCAGCTCCGACGAACGCGAATCCATGCTCCGGGAACATCGCGATGTACGAGCCGAAACCGGGCAGTCCGCCGCCGTGAGCCACCACCAGGTTGGCCTCGCACCACTCGGCGGAGCCGAGTCCGTAACCGTAGGACCAGGCGCGTGCATTGAGGTCACCGCTCGGCGCCCGGCGGACGGTGAGCCCGCCGTGACGCCACCCGCGCTGCATCTCGCGACGCGAGTTGCGCCTGAGGGGCCCTTCCTCCGGGTCATCTCGCGGTGGCCAGGCGGCGAGCTGGAATGCGGCGTACCGGGCCAGATCGCGCACCGTCGAGTACAGACCGCCCATGGCTGCGTAGGCTCCATCGCCGAGCTGCGGCTCCTCGCGGAGCCCGTCGCCGACGACCGGACCCGGGGCCGAGGGACGCTTGCGGCCGTAGCCTCGAGCGAGATGCTCCGGCGGCACGTCGCTCTGCCTCCAGACCGTCGCGGTCATGGCTAGCGGCCGGAGAGCTGCTCGCGCGCACCTTCCACAACCTCTACGGCAAAGAGACCATCTGCCTGCGCTTCTTCACCGTGTACGGACCGCGGCAGAGGCCGGACCTCGCCATCCACAAATTCTCGCGGCTCATGTTGGCGGGCAAGAAGCTGCCCTTCTTCGGCGACGGCGCGAGCCGCCGCGACTACACCTATGTGGACGGGGGACCTTCCGGGCGACGTCGGCGTACCCCCACCCCTTGCTCCAGACGAGCTTCCCGTCGAGAACGAACCCCATCGCGAGGCCTGGCAGCCTGCGCGCGACGAACTGCTCGCCGAAGATGCGTTCGAATTCGAGGAAGAGATCTTCCGTCCCCGCTTTGCCGGTCGGGACCGCGGAAACGACAGCTGCAGGGCGCGACGGGGAGGACGGAGAATGCTCCGGCGCAGGCGATGCGGAAGCGCAACCGAAGGCTGCGAGGCAGAGCCCGGCGAATCTACGCATGCGCGCGACTATACAAAATCGCGCCCTTCACCGCGGATCCACTCCGCGAACTTGCGCAGGCCCTCGCGCATCGAGGTGCGGGGCGCGTACCCGAGCACCTCGCCGCCGTGGGTCACGTCGGCGGAGGTGAGCGGCATGTCGCCGGGCTGGAAGGGCTGCACGTCGAGCTGCGCCGGGATGCCGAGCGCTTCCTCGAGGAGCGCGATGAGCTCGCGCAGGCTGGTCGTGTGCGCGCCGCCGAGGTTCACGACGTCGTAGGTGAGGGGCCGATCGATGGCCGCCAGCACGCCCGCCACGATGTCGTCCACATAGGTGTAGTCGCGGCGGCTCGCGCCGTCGCCGAAGAAGGGCAGCTTCTTGCCCGCCAACATGAGCCGCGAGAATTTGTGGATGGCGAGGTCCGGCCTCTGCCGCGGTCCGTACACGGTGAAGAAGCGCAGGCAGATGGTCTCTTTGCCGTAGAGGTTGTGGAAGGTGCGCGCGAGCAGCTCTCCGGCCGCCTTCGACGCCGCGTAGGGGCTCAGGGGCGAGTCGATCCGCGCCGTCTCGCGGAAAGGAGGCTCCGCTCCTTGCCCGTACACGGAGGAGGAGCTCCCGAAGATGAAACGGCGGACATTCGCCTTTCGCGCGGCGTCGAGGAGGACAGCCGTACCGCGCACGTTCACGTCCATGTACGCCGAGGGCCGTTCGAGCGACGGCCGCACGCCGGCGAGGGCCGCGAGATGGACCACGGTCTCCGGGCGCGATTCGCGGAAGGCAGACTCCATCGCAGCCTCGTCGCGGATGTCGGCGGTGACGAGGCGCATCCCGGAACGGAGGAGCGGGTCGATCCCGCGGCGCTTGAGGCGCTCCGGATAGAAGGGGTCGAAGTTGTCGAGGGCCGTCACCTCGTCGCCGCGCTCGAGCAATCGCGCGCAGAGGTGGGATCCGATGAATCCGGCCCCTCCGGTGACGAGCACGCGCATCTACGCGACCTGCCTCAGCGCCGAGGCTCCCTTGCCCCAGCGGCGCTGCCAGAGCTGGAACATGGCCAGGGTCCAGAGCGGTTTGCGCAGATCGGCTTCGCCGCGCAGATGACGCTGGAGCATCGCTTGCGCATAACGCGGCTCGAAGAGTCCCGAGGCGCCGAGCTCGCGGTCGCTGAACAGCTCCTCGAAGAGGGGACGGAGCGGGCCGCGGATCCAGGCGGCGACCGGGATCCCGAATCCCTTCTTCGGGCGGGAGAGGATCTCGTCCGGCACGACCCCGCGCAAGGCTCGCTTGAGCAGGACCTTGGTACGGGTGAGCGAGAGCTTGAGACGCCAGGGGAGGCGCGCGGTGTACTCGACCACGTGGGTATCGAGGAAGGGTGCGCGCAATTCGAGCGAAGCGGCCATCGAGGCACGATCCGCCTTGACCAGGATGTCATCCGCGAGGTAGCGGCCGAGGTAGAAGCTGAGCGCTTCGTCCACCGATCCCGGCCGCACTCCTTTGCCGTTCGCGCGCTCGGCTTCGGCGAGCACCTGGCGGAAGGCGACCGACGGGTCGGCGTTCTGGCGTACCTCCGGCGAGAACAAGCGAGACAGCTCGGCGGGCAAGAACGATCCGATCCACGCCTGGTGCCGGAGCGAGGGCGGCGCCTCGATGCCGCGGAGGAACTGCTTGACGCGGAAGTCGAGGCTCATGTTGCGCGAGGAGCTGGGCAGGAGCGAAACCGCGGCGCGCAGGGCGCCGTGCAGCGGCCGCGGGAGACGCGCGAAGACCTGCGCAGGACGGTGCGCGAGGAAGGGATCGTAGCCCGCGAATAGCTCGTCGCCTCCGTCTCCGGCCAGCGCCACCTTCACGTGCTTGCGCGTGAAGCGGGAGAGCAGGAGCGTTGGCAAGAAGCTCGGGTCCGCGAACGGCTCGTCGAGCGAGGCGACCGCCGCCGGGAGCAGATCGAGGCAGTCCTGTCCCGAGAAGCGTTCGGTGAGGTGCTCGGTCCCCAGGCGCTGGCTGGCAAGCAGCGCGAACGGCGTCTCGTCGAAGCTCTCCTCGACGAATCCGATGGAGAAAGTGCGCAGCGGCTGCTTGTGCCTCGCCGCCAGCGCCGCGACCGTGGTCGAGTCGATGCCGCCGGAGAGGAACACCCCGACCGGAACGTCCGCGACCAGCCTCCGTGCGACTGCCGCGTCGAGACGTTCGACGAGCCCTTTGCCCGCTTCCTCGGGCGTCCCGTCGAACCGGGCCGGTGCAGGAAGCTCCCAGTAGCGTGAGAGCCGGAATCCCGCTGCGTCGAGGACCGCTACGTGCGCCGCCGGCAGCTTGAAGACGTGGCGGTGGATG
Organism: Deltaproteobacteria bacterium; assembly: GCA_005879805.1. GTDB lineage: Bacteria > Myxococcota > Myxococcia > Myxococcales > 40CM-4-68-19 > VBKO01. Next base: position 7,575 of record VBKL01000246.1, read on the forward strand.
CTGCGGGGCGCGGGAACGTATTCGACGGCGAGGTACTGGGCGAGCGATTCCGCGTCCAGTTCGCGGGGAACGCCGCCGTGGGCGGCGAACGCCTTCAGCTCGCTCCCGAACACGCAGCGGTTGGGCCGCCCGGAGGGCTCGGTGAAGAATCCCGAGCCGCTCGCGAGCGCGTAGTAGAGGGGCTTCTTTCCCAGCCGGTCGCGGGCGAGGACGAGCTTCTGGTTGCGCGCGTCCCAGAGCGCGATGGCGAACATCCCGTGCAGCTCTTCGACGAATCGCTCGCCCCATTCGAGGTACGAGCGGAGCACCACTTCGGTATCGCTGCGGGTCGCGAAGGAGTGACCGCGCCGCCGCAAGCGCGCGCGGACCTCGTCGTGCTCGTAGGCCTGGCCATTGAAGAGCAGCGTCACTCCGTCGGCCGTCATCGGCTGCACGCCGCCTTCGATGTCGAGGATGGAGAGCCGGCGGTGCCCCAGGGCGGCCGGTCCCTCGACGAAGAACCCGTGTGCGTCGGGGCCGCGGTGCGCGAGGGCGGAGGTCATCCGCCGCACCGCCTCTGCATCCGGCGTTCGCGCGAGGTCGACGTCTCCGCAGATGCCGCACATCGGTCTAGCCCGTCGTCGCGCGCAGCTTCTGGTCGTCGGGCGCGTGCCCGTTCAATTCCTCGGCGACGAGATAGGGGCGCTTGTTCTGCGACTCGTAATAGGTGCGCACCATCATCTCGGCGAGCAGGCCCATGAGCAGGCTGAGGAAGCCGACCAGGGTGAACATCACCGCGAGGAGCGGCAGCGGCGTCTCGACGAAGTCCTTCTGCCCGGTGAGCTTGAAGTACACCGCCCAGGCCGCGGCGAGGCCCGCGCAGAGGACTGAGAGGATCCCGAATCCGCCGAAGACGTGGATGGGCTTCGTTGCGTAGCTCGCGAGGAACTTCACCACCATGAGATCGAGGACCACCTTGAGCGTGCGGCTCAGGCCGTACTTGCTCTTGCCCGCGTGGCGCGCCCGGTGGTTGACGACCATCTCCGTGACGCGAGCCCCCTGCCAGCTCGCATAGATGGGGATGAAGCGGTGCATCTCGCCGTAGAGCTTCACGTCGCGCAGCACGTCGCGCCGGTAGGCCTTGAGCGAGCAGCCGTAATCGTGCAGCCGGACGCCGCTGATGAGGCTGATGATCCGATTGGCGATCCGCGACGGCAGCTTGCGGCCGAATTCCTTGTCCATCCGGTTCTTGCGCCAGCCGCTCACCACGTCGCAGCCGGTTTCCAGATGCGCGAGCAGCTTCTCGATGTCGGCAGGGTCGTTCTGCAGGTCGCCGTCCATTGGCACGATCACGTCGCCCCGCGCGTGCTCGATTCCGCAGGACATCGCCGCCGTCTGTCCGAAATTGAGACGGAAACGGATGGCCCGAAGCGCCGGTTCCCTGGCTGCGTACTCCGCGAGCTTCGCGAAGGTGCCGTCCTTCGACCCGTCGTCGACGCAGATGACCTCGTGCGAGCGGCCGAGGCGGTGGAGGACGGAAAAGAGCTCGTCGAGCAGCGGCCCGACGTTCGGCTCCTCGTTGTAAAGCGGGATTACGACGGAGATTTCTGGGCGCGGCTCGGCGCCGCCCGCGACGAGGGCCTTCTGCATCTGTCTGGTGGGATAGCACGCGACCTGTGGCATCGGCAACGAAACCGCATGACCCGCACCGCTCGCACGCCGGCCACGCGACCCGTGCCCGGTCGTGTAGAGTCCGCGCGCGTGGAGCCCCTGCTGCTCACCTTCACGGGGCGCGATGCGCCGGGGATCACGGCTGCCCTCGCGCAGATCCTCGCGGCCGCTTCCGCGCGGCTGCTCGACGTGGAGCAGGTCGTCGTGCAGGGCTTCCTGGTCCTCGGCTTCTCGGTCGAGTTCGCGAGCGCGGATGCGGAGGAGCAGGCGCTCAAGGAGCTTCTCTTCGCCGCGCAGAAGCGCGGTCTCGCTCTCGACTACACCCGGCGGCCCGGGCAGGCGGTCGAGGACCGGCAACTGTTCGCGGCAACCGCGATCGGCCGGCCTCTCGGCCCGGAGGCAATCCATGCCATCGCCAGGGTCCTGGCCGAGCACGGCGGCAACATCGAGCGGATCCACGAGCTGAGCGAAGGCGGCCTGAGCTCGGTCGAGTTCGCGGTCTCGCTGCCGGCATCCGCCGACGCGGCTGCTCTCAAGCGCGCGCTTCTGGCGGCGGCCGGGCAGGGCAGCTTCGACTGCGCGCTGCAGAAGGAATCGCTCTTGCGAAGGAGCAAGCGGCTCGTGGTCATGGACATGGACTCGACGCTCATCGGCATCGAGGTCATCGACGAGCTGGCGAGGTCCCACGGGGTCTTCGATGCGGTCTCGGCGATCACGCGCCGGGCGATGATGGGCGAGATGGATTACGACCAGAGCCTGCGCGAGCGGGTCGCCCTCCTGGCGGGCCTCGACGCCCGCGTGCTCTACGACCTCGCGGCGAATCTGCCCCTCAACGAGGGCGCGGAGACGTTGCTGCGGGTCCTCAAGCGGCTCGGGTACAAGACGGCCGTGATCTCGGGCGGGTTCTCCCACGCCGCCGAAGCGCTGCGGCAGCGGCTCGGGATCGACCATGCCTGGAGCAACACCCTCGAGATCGAGGCCGGCAAGCTCACCGGGCGTGTCCTGGGACCGATCGTGAACGCGCAGCGGAAGGCGGAGCTGCTCGAGGAGCTGGCGGCGCGCGAAGGAATCCCGCTCGAGCAGGTTATCGCCATCGGCGATGGCGCGAACGATCTCTACATGCTGCAGAAGGCGGGCCACGGGATCGCCTTTCACGCCAAGCCCAAGCTGCGGGAGGCCGCGCATTCGGCCATCAGCGCGAGCGGGCTCGACGCCATCCTCTACTTGCTCGGCATCGCGGGGCGCGACATCCAGGCCCTCGCCGCCGGATGAAGGAGACGAAGACCATGCCGCTCAGCCGCAGGACGTTCCTCGGAACCGCCGCCGCGGCGGCCGCACTGTCGAAGGTCGCCAGGGCGCAAGGGCAGACGCAGGGACCGGCAGGTCTTCCCGTCGCCATCTCCAGCTCCAACGGATTGCAAGCGGTGGGGCGCGCTTTCGAGATGATGCAGAAGGGCACCGATCCCCTCGACGCCGCCATCGCGGGCGTGAACATCGTCGAGGACGACCCGGAGGACATGACCGTCGGATACGGCGGCATCCCCAACCAGGACGGGGTGGTGCAGCTCGACGCGTCCGTCTTCCACGGGCCGACCGGTCGGGCCGGGGCGGTCGCCTCGCTCGAGGGCGTGAAGAATCCCACCAAGGTGGCGAAGCTCGTCATGGAGACGACCGATCACGTCCTCCTCGTCGGCGCGGGCGCGCGCTGGTTTGCCGACGTGAACGGGTTCGCCCGCGAGAACCTCCTCACCGAGAAGGCGCGCAAGGTCTGGCTCTACTGGCGGCAGAACCTCTCCGCGAACGACAAGTGGCTCGAGCCGCCGCTCGACAAGCTCGATCCCGACGTGAAGCACTTCATCGACCTCTTCGGCTGGGACGATCTGCGCAAGCCGACCACGGGAGGAACCATCCACCTCTCCGCCGTAGACTCGCGCGGCGACATCGGCGGGTGCACCTCGACGAGCGGGCTCTTCTTCAAGATGCCGGGGCGGGTCGGCGATTCTCCCATCATCGGAGCGGGCTGCTTCACCGACAACGACGTCGGGAGCGCCGGATCCACGGGGCGCGGCGAGGCGAACATCCTGGTGAGCGGCGGCCATCTGGCGGTCGAGTTCATGCGCCAGGGGAAGCATCCGAAGGACGCCTGCGTGGAGGTGCTCCGGCGGATCGCGAAGACGACGCGGGAGAAGCGCCTGCTCGAGGCGGACGGGCGCCCGGCGTTCGGAATCACCTTCTACGCCGTGAACAAGAAGGGTCAGTACGGTGCGGCGTCGATGTACGACCGGTCGAAGACGGGACGGCCCGCGCAGTTCGCGATCGCGGACCCTCGCGGCGCGCGCAAGGAGGACTGCGCGGCGCTGTTCGAGCGCCGTCCGAGCTAATGCGCGCTTCGGGTCGTCGCGCCGGGGTCGAGGCCGAGGTGGGCGGTGTCGTTCCAGACCCGCAGGAACGGCGGCTTCCCCGCGCGTAGCTCCACGAGGTTCAGCGCGCACTCGTCCTGCGACCAGGTCTTCCGGTAACGGGCGATCGGACTGCCGGTGAGCGCCGCGGCCAGGATGCGCAAAGTCGCCTTGTGCGAGACCGCGAGGACGCGGCCCTCGGGGAAACGGCGCGAGATCTCCTCGACGGCGGCGACGGCGCGGTCGGCAACCTGGGCGGCCGTTTCTCCACCGGGAGGCGCGGTCTGCGCCGGGTCCGCTTCCCACGCGTCATACCGGGCCGGATCCAGCTCCCGCGCTTGGGCCGGCGAGAGCCCTTCCCAGGCGCCGTAATCGATCTCGATGAGGCCGTCGATCGGTACGGCCTCGCGACTCTGCATGGCGATCGCGGCGGTCTCCGCGGTGCGGGCGAGAGGGGAGCAGAAGATCGCGTCGAACGAGATCGCCCGTAGCCGCATTCCCAGCCGGGTCGCCTGCTTGCGTCCTTCCTGCGTGAGGAGCAAGTCGCGCCGCCCGTTGAAGGAGTCGACGACGCTGGAGGCGGTCTGCGCGTGGCGGCAGAGGTAGAGGAGCATGACGCAAGCCTACCGCCCGGGCGGGGCCGGGCCTACAGGTCAGCGTCGGATCAAGAAGCCGCGCGTTGCGAAGGAGAAGCCGAACTTCGCCTCGCGCTCCTCGTCGCGCTGGTAGTCCTCTGGGTGGACGGCGAAATAATCTTCCAGCGCCTCAAAGGGGCCTGGCCCCCAGCCGGGCATCACGGGATGGCCATTGATGTTTCCGTCTTCGACCAC